>JAIOPD010000106.1 GCA_021414115.1 Planctomycetia bacterium | reverse complement strand
TCGCTCGAGAAGGTGGCCACGGCCGTGAGCACGAAGGGGCTTTTCCTTGATCAGCACGCCGTCGGGGAACGTCTGGTTTTCACTGACTGGGGGCCGAAGCAATTCCAGGGCGTGCCATTTCAGCTGATCGATCCGCAGGGGCAGACCGTGCCAAACATCGTCATGCTCCACGGGCCGCAGGGCTATCTGCCTCCGAAAATGCCGAAGAGCGTCGCGCTCTCCGTCGGCTCACCCATCCGTGCACTCCACATGCTCGGCTGCATCGCCGGCTGGGGTTTTCCCGCGATTGGCCAGGGCTCGACCTCGATGGTCGTGCGATTCACCTACGACGACGGCAAGACCGAGGACCACAAGCTGGTCAACGGCGAACAGATCGCCGACTATGTCAGCCGGACCGACGTTCCAGGCAGTGAGTTTGCGTTCGACCTCGACGGCCGCCAGCTCCGCTACCTGCGGATCCAGCCCGGGCGGCCGAATCCGATCGTGTCGATCGAACTCGTGAAGGGCACCGACGCCACGGCACCGATCGTGATGGCGATCACGGCCGAGATGCCCTGACGCTCGGCTGCGACGAGCAGGTTCGTGAACCTCCCTCCCAAGAAGCCCCCGGCGGAAGCCGGGGGACAAGCGTCAGCCCGGTCCCGTCGCTCCCACTCCGGGCTTCTTGTCCGCACAAGCAGCCTTCGACCCATCGAGCACCATGCGTTCCACCGCACCACGCCGTGGTGGAGGCCGCTCGCCCGATAGCATGGTACAACGCCCCAATGTCCGCGTCGCGCAGCCCAGCCCCGTCGCCGAGCCCTCGCGTGGCCGTCGTCATCGAGGCCTCCAATGCGTATGCGCGGGGCCTCCTGGCCGGCATCCATCGGCACGTCCGCGAGCACGCCCCCTGGACGATCTTCCTGCAGGAGCACGGCCGCGGCGCCCCCCCGCTGCAGCCGCTCGCCCGCTGGCAGGGAGACGGCGTGATCGCACGGATCGAGACCGACGCCGTCGCCCGTACGCTCGATACGCTGCGCCGCCGGCAACCGCTGGCGATCGTCGACGTGAGCGCCGGTCGCCTGCTCGACGGCGTGCCCTACGTCGAGACCGACGACGATGCGATCGCCCGCCTCGCCGCCGAGCACTTCATCGAACGGGACTTCCGCCAGTTTGCCTTCCTCGGTGACGACCGTTTTCGCTGGAGCGCCAACCGCCGCGCGGCCTTCGTGGAAGCCCTGCATGCCCGCGGCCGGGCCGTCTCGGTGTTTGAACACGGCGGCGCTGAGCGGGCTGGCCGCGGCACGGACGAAGACGCGGCGATCGAACGCTGGCTCACCGGGCTGCCGAAGCCCGTCGCGCTCTTCGCCTGCTACGACATCCGCGGCCGACAGGCGCTCGAGGCCTGCCGACGGGCCGGCATCGCCGTGCCTGATGAAGTGGCCGTGCTCGGCGTCGATGACGACGAACTGCTCTGCGGGCTCTCCACGCCGCCGCTGTCGAGCGTGATTCCCGACGCCATCGGCGCGGGTCGCCTTGCGGCCTCGCTCCTCGAGCGGCTGATGCGGGGCGAGCGACTGGAGACCGAGGACTGGCTGCTGCCCCCACTCGGTGTAGCCTCGCGGCAGAGTAGCGACGTGCTCGCGATCGACGACCCGCTCGTGGTGGCGGCCGTACGGCTCATCCGTGACCGGGCCTGCACCGGCATCAAGGTGCAGGACGTCGTGCGGGAGCTGGGCACGTCGCGCCGCATTCTCGACGACAGGTTCGTCGCCCGCGTCGGCCACACGCCCCACGAGGAGATCGCCCGCGTGCAGTTTCGCCGCGTGGAGTTGCTCCTTCGGGAAACCGATCTCCCCCTGGCGACCATCGCCGATCGGGCGGGGTTTCGCCATCCTGAATACATGACCGTCGCCTTCACGCGGCGGCACGGCATGCCCCCGAGCCGGTGGCGAAAGTCCACCTGACACAGGTCACACGTGAAGCTCGCGAATGTCCCATCGCGCTCAGGAAGCCCGGAGCGCGAGCGACGGGTAGACGGGCGGCTGAGCGTGAGGGCGCCGTGGAACGAGGCGAGGTGGAGAACGTATACCCCGCGCTCGCGCTTGGGGCTTCCCGACCGGAGGCAGCGCCGAGGGGCATGACGGCAAGCGTCACCCGGGCAGGATGGCCTGCGCCGCCACGGCCTTGACGATCGCCTCGGCAATCCGCGGCAGGGGCACGACCTGCTCGGCGGCATTCATCTCGATCGCCGCCCGCGGCATACCAAACACCACCGACGTCGCCTCGTCCTGCGCGATCGTCTTTCCGCCCGCCCTGCGAATGGCCTGCATGCCCATCGCGCCGTCGCTTCCCATCCCGGTGAGCAGCGCCGCCACCACCCGCGACCCGGCCGCCTCGGCCGCCGAGCGAAAGAGGACATCGACCGCCGGACGGCAGTGGTGAACAGGGGGCGTCTCGAGCAGCCGCGCCCGATACGCCCCGCCCTGCCAGACAACGGCGAGATGGCGGTCGCCCGGCGCGATCACACACAGCCCACGGCGGAGCTCCATTCCCTCTTCGGCCTCCCGCACCTCATACCCGCACATCGCATCGAGCCGCTGGGCGACGACCCGCGAGAAGTAGGCGGAGATGTGCTGCACGACCGCGACCGGCGGCAGATCGGCGGGCAGCCGCGGCAGGATCGTTCGCAGGGCCTCGACGCCCCCCGTCGAGGAGCCGAGCACCACGAGCTGCCGGGGGTCGACCGCGCCCACCGGCGGCAGCGCGGCCGCAACGGGTTGGGCGGGATCGACAACAGGCTCGGCGCCGCGGGCCGGACTCCGGTCGGCCGCCGACTCGAGTGGCAGTTCCGCCGACCGCGTCACGGGTCGCGGCCGCCGGCTGAAGCGCGTGGAGGCCGCGGCGGCCTTCACGTGGTAGGCGAGCCGTGCGCCGAGGCCGCCGATCGACATCGTGCCGTCGGGCTTGGCGAGCACATCGACGGCGCCGGCATCGATCGCATCGAGCGCCGTCTGCGACCCGGCCTGGGCGAGTGAACTGACGACCACGACCGGCAGCGGATGGTGCTCCATCAGGATCCGCAGAAACGTGAGGCCGTCCATTCGGGGCATCTCGATATCGAGCGTCAGCACGTCGGGATCGAGCTTGAGGATCTTCTCTCGGGCGACGTAGGGATCACAGGCCGAGCCGACCACCTCGATCTCCGGGTCGAGGGCGAGCGCGTCGGTGATCGCCTTGCGAACCAGCGCCGAATCGTCGACGACGAGGACGCGGATGCGGGATGGGTGTGACTGATTCATCGGTATCGTGACGCCGCGGTGCATTCGTTCATTCGGGTCGCCGTTCATTCCGGACGCAGGTAGACGCTCGGCCACTCCGCCCGCAGACCGTGCCGCAGGCCGAGCAGGCTCTCCGCATGACCCACGAAGAGCGCTCCGCCGGGCGCCAGCATGGCCACCAGCCGGTCGAGCAGCTCCTGTCGGGAGGGCTGGTCGAAGTAGATCATCACGTTGCGGCAGAAGATCACGTCGAGCCCCGCGGGCAGCGGGTAGTCGGGCTGAAAGAGGTTGATATGGTGGACGTGGACCAACCGCCGCAGTTCCGGCCGGACGCGGTAAAACCCTTCGCGCTCACCGAAGCCTCGCAGGAAATACCGCCGCAGCAGCTGCTCGTCGGGCACCGCCACCTTCTCGGCCTCGTAGATTCCCGACCGACAACGATCGAGCATGCGACGGGAGATGTCGGAGGCATGCACCTGCCAGGTGACGTGCGGCCGCTGCCGGGCAAACTCGGCCAGCACGATCGCGAGCGTGTAGGGCTCTTCGCCCGACGACGACGCGGCCGACCAAATCTGCAGCGGCCGGTCGGAAGGCCCACGCCGTTCGGCAAGCCGGGGCAGGACCCGATTGGCGAGGATCGTGAAGTGTTCGGCCTCGCGGAAGAAGTGGGTGTGGTTGGTCGAGACCAGATCGATCAGGCTCCCCACCTCCTCTTCGCCCTGGGCCGACTCGAGCAGTCGGCAGTAGTCCTCGTAGCCCGCGAGGCCGAGCGTGCGGAGTCGCTGCCCCAGCCGGCCGGCGAGCAGCGCCTGCCGGTCGGGGCCGAGCTGGATGCGGCTCCGCTCATGCACCAGGTTCGCGAGAAACGCGTAGGCCTGCGGCGACAGCGGCTGCTCCGGCGGGATCACCATGCGGATTCCACCCTTTCCCGACAGTCACGACGTCAAAACGCCTTGAAGTGCCGATCCTCGTGATCCGCCACCACGTCGGCGACGCGTGCCTCCCGCGGCATCGGAATCCGGTCGGGCATTCGCATGCCACCGGGAAGGCCATGTCTCGCGGCCTGCTTGGGCAGCGGGGAATGACCGCGCGCCACGGCCGGCCGATCTGCGGCACGACTCACGGCACGGCCCGCCAGCGCCCGCAACACCTCGACCGTCGACTGCAGCGACAGCGCCTGGGATTTGAGCTCCTCGGCGGCGCCGGCGCTCTGCTCGGCGTTGGCGGAGTTGCCCTGGGTGACCTGGTCCATCTGGGCCATGGCGACGCCCACCTGCCGGATGCCCTGCGCCTGCTCCTTGGCCGCCGTCGCGATCTCGGCGACGAGACCGTCGGCGGCGCCGACCGTGCGGACGATCTCGCCGAGCGATTCGCCCAGCCGAGCGCAGTTGGTCGAGCCGCGGCGGCTGTTGGTGATTGCCGCCTCGATCTTCACCGCCGTCTCCTTGGCCGCCGCAGCGCTCCGCTGGGCCAGCGCCCGCACCTCGTCGGCCACCACCGCAAACCCAGCCCCGGCCTCGCCGGCCCGCGCCGCCTCGACCGCCGCGTTGAGGGCAAGGATATTCGTCTGGAAAGCGATCTCGTCGATGTCCTTGACGATCTTGGCCACCTCGGCGCTCGAGGCTTCGATGGCCCCCATCGCGGCGTTCATCTCGCCCATGGTCGTCGCCCCCGATTCCGCCGCGTCGCGGGCCTGATTGGCAAACGTCTTCGCCTTGTCGGCGTTGTCGGCAGTGCTCCGGATCATGGCCGACATCTGCTCCAGGGCCGCGCTCGTCTCGGTCACCGCCGAGCCTTGTTCACTGCAGCCTTCAGCCAGCGCCTGACCTGCGGATGCGAGCTGCGTCGAGGCCAGCGAGGTGTGCGCCGCTCCCGCCTCGAGCGCGTCGGAGATCCCTCCGAGCGCCGTCCTCGCCGTACGGGTGATGCCGATGCCGATGAGCAGGCCCAGAATCGACGCCAGGGTCAGCCCGCCGCCAATCAGCAGAAAGCTCGTGGCCACCGTCCGCCGGGCTTCCTCGACCTGCTTTTCGGCGACGAGGACGTTGTGTTTCACGTCCTCGTCGAGAGCCGCGATGCACCGCTCGAAGACCGGATCGCTGGACTCTCCCATCAGTTCCTTGGCTTCCGCAATCTTTCCCTCCCGCAGGTTCTGCATCGCGGCATCGAGAATCGCGAAATAGGCCCTCCTGGTCGCAACGACCTCGGTGTAGAGGCTTCGCTCCTTCTCGTCGTTGATCAGCGACTCATAGGCGGCGAGTTGTTCCTCACCCTGTTTCTGAAATGCCTGATAAGCGGCGTCGTCGAACTTGAAACCGGTGCCCTCGGCCCCGTAGGCGAGCAGCATCTTCCGGACGGAACGCGTCGCGCCATACGTGGACTGCATCACTCGACCGAGCGTTACGACGGACGGCAGCGAGTTGGTCGCCACACTGACGACGCTCTTGTTGATGCCGACGATCCGCCACAGCGCACTCGTGCCGAGGAGAATCGCGAGCAGCACGAGGAGGGCGAAGCCCCAACCGATACGGGCGGGGAGTGAACGCGGAATCATGGGACGTCCTATGGCGGGAGAGACTTAGGATGGGGAAGTGGAAAGCAGGGCGGCCGCCGACGTGACGATGTCGGCCGCGGCGATCCGGTCGAGGTCGATGAGGGTTCGCACCAGGGACCCTGACTTGGCCATGCCCGTGATGAACCGCACGTCGATCGCGCCGCCGAAGTCGGGCGTCGGCTCGATGTCAGACGGGGCGAAGGAGGCCACCTCCTCGACGCCGTCGACGACCACGCCATACAGCCGCGACGCACCGGCCCCGCAGCCGCCAAGCTGGGCGACGACGATGCAGTTGCGGTCGTCCTCGTCGGCCGTCGGCAGGTGGAAGCGGGTGCGCAGGTCGACCAGCGGAATGATCTTGCCTCGCAGATTGATCACGCCACGGACGTGCGGGGGCATGTTGGCGACAGGCGTGATCGGACAGAGGCGGATGATCTCCCGCACGGCCAGCACGGGAATGCCGTACGACTCGCCGCCGAGCGTGATCACGAGGTACTTGACCGGCTTGGCCGCCAGAGGCTGGAGATGCGGCAGGTTCGGGTCGGAGGTCATGGATGGAGTCATGATGCGGTCCCCTGGGCGGATCAGGCGGCATCGCCGGCGGCGGACTTGAGTTTGACCAATGCGTTGACGTCGAGAATCAGTCCCACCCGGCCGTCGCCGAGGATCGCGGCACCGGCGAAGGCGGTCCGGCCGCGGAACATGTCGCCGAGGCTCTTGATCACGACCTCCTGCTTGCCGAGCAGGTCGTCAACGAGGAGGCAGCGGCAGTCCTGGCCCGACTCCACCACCACTACGATACCCTCCGCTCCCGCGGCAGGTGCCCCGGGGCCGGCATCCCCGAGAAATCGCCCCAGCCGCAGGATCGGCGTCAGCCGGCCGCGGACCTCGACCACCTCGCCTCGACCCTGGATGGTCGTCACGGCACCGGGTGTGAGCCGGAACGATTCCCGCACCGAGAGCGTAGGAACGATGTACCGCTGGTCGCCCACCCCCACGATCAGGCCTTCGATGATCGCGAGCGTGAGCGGCACCGAGAGCGTGAACGTCGTGCCGCGGCCCTCGACCGACGTCACCTCGACCTTGCCGCGGATTCCCTCGATGCCCCGCCGCACGACATCCATTCCGACGCCGCGGCCGGAGAGGCCGGTGATCTGCTCGGCGGTAGAGAACCCGGGACGAAAGATGAGGTCGAGGATCTCTGTCCGCTCCAGCCGCTCGTCGGGCTGCACCAAGCCGCGTTCGACCGCCTTGGCACGGATGCGATCGGGAGAGAGGCCGCGGCCGTCGTCCTCGATCTTGATGACAATGAAGCCTCCTTGATGGAAGGCGCGGAGGGTGATCGTGCCCGTGGCCGGCTTGCCCGCCGCCACGCGGGCCGCAGGCGGCTCGATGCCGTGATCGGCGGAGTTGCGAATCATGTGGACGAGCGGATCGGCGAGCTCCTCGACGAGCGTGCGGTCGAGCTCCGTCTCCTCCCCCTCGAGCTTCAGGTCGATCTCCTTGTCGAGTTCAACGGCGAGATCGCGGACCAGCCGCGCCATGCGGCGAAACGTCCCGCCGATCGGCACCATTCGCAGCGACATCGCAGTCCGCTGGAGGTCGGAGGTGATCCCGCGGAGTTGCCCGAGGCAGCGGGAAAGTTGCTGACTTCCCACGGCGGCCAACTCGGGGCTCTGCACCACCATCGACTGGGCGACGACGAGCTCACCGACGAGATCAATGAGGCCGTCGAGTTTGAGCGTGTCGACGCGAACGCTGCTCGGCGCGGCCGTGGCCGGAGCGGGGAGCTCGGCAGGCGGCGAAACGAGTGGGACCGAAGCGGTCGGGATGCTCGGCGAGGGCGGCACGGGCGCCGGGGCCGGGGGTGCTGGTGACCGCGCGGGCGACGGTGGTGGCACCACAGCGACCGGCTTTGCGGCTGCCGCTGGGGCAGGGGACCGGTCGCTGAGCAGCCGCTGCACCCGCGCGATCAGCTCCGGGACCGGCAGCGGAATGCTCCGGCCGCGGTCGTGGCCCGAGAGCTGCGCGAGGACCTCGCCGACGTAGCGCCGCAGCACGTCGGCACCGGCGAGGATCAGGTCGATCGCGTCGCGGCCGAGCGTCAGTTTTCCACGGCGGGCTGCATCGAGCACCGATTCGAGCTCATGCGTCAGCCGCTGGAGCACGACCAGCTTGAGCACGCCCGCGTTGCCCTTGAACGTATGGAAGACTCGAAATACGACGTCGATCGAGGCTGAGTCGGCCGGATTCCGCTCGAGGGCGAGCACGCCCTGTTCGACCTCCTGGAGCAAATCCTGCGACTCCGCGCAGAAGAGCTCGGTCATTTCGTCGTCAAATCCCTCGGGCAAAACCATGACGTCGATCGTCTCGCCGGCGGGAACGGTCTCCCCACCCGTCCGAACGCCGGACGATCGCTCGGTTGCGGTAGCGTCGGCCGCCCACTCCGCCGGCATGGCGGCGAGCGACTGGCCGCGATCCCAGGCGAGACACGCGGCCACCATCCACGGCTGCCAGTCATTGATCGCACGGAGCGTCTCGGCAGAGAGCGGGCCGCGGGCCGCGTCTCGCGTGAGCCAGTGACGGCAGGCCGCAAGAGCCTGCCGGATCGGCCCAGGGGCCGCCGCACAGGCTGCTTCGAGCTGGGCAAGCGCGTCACCGATCGCCGGTGGCGCCGGTGCCCCGGCCGATGCAAACGCGAGTTCGAGCCCGAGCTGTTCGAGCAGGCCGCAGGCTCGCCCCGCTGTTCCGGAGGATCCGTGCATCATGGCGCCGCCCCATGGAGGCTCGCGAGGCCACGGCCTGAACGGCCGGCGCCCACCATCGCCTCGAGCGCCGCCGACACATCCTTCAAGCCCGCGGCCTGAGCCGTGAGCTCCTCGGCCGCGGCGGAGCCCTGCTCGGCGCCGGCCGCCGACTGGAGCGTGACCTTCTCGATCTGCGAGAGCGCCGCGCCGATGCCGCCCACCGCCTGCTGCTGTTCGCCGCTGCCGCGCCGCACCTCATCGACGAGCGTCTGCACGCCTGCCGCCTGCCGGGCGAGCCCGCCGATCGCCGCGGCGACGGCGTCCACCCGTTCCCGGCCCGACTGCGTCCTGAGGATCGACTCGTCGATGAGCACCGCGGTTTCCCGGGCCGCCTCTGCGCTGCGGCGAGCCAGCGCCCGAACCTCGTCGGCGACGACGGCGAATCCCTGACCGGCCTCACCGGCCCGGGCCGCCTCGACCGCCGCGTTGAGGGCCAGAATATTGGTCTGAAACGCGATCTCGTCAATCACCTTGTTGATCTTGGAGATTCTACCCGAGGCGGAATCGATTTCCCCCATCGCGGCCACGAGCGCGGCGAGTTGCGCCTGCACTGCCTCGAGCTCGTCCCGCTCGCGACGCACCTGCTCGCTGGCCGACTGTGTCCGCTGCACGTTGCCCGCCGCCATCCCGCTCACCTCACGGGCGGATGTCGTGATCCGTTCCACTGCCGCGACCTGCTCGGCGGTGCCGTCTGCCAGCGAGCGGCTGGCCGCCGCCACCTGCGTCGCTCCAATGGCCACGTAGGTCGACGTCGATGCCAGTTCACCCACAGCGTGCCGCAGCAGCGTCGCATGCCGCCGCAGGCTCACGGCCGCCACGACGGCCGCGATGGCAGCCACCACGATGCCCACGAGCAGAGCCGCGTCGCCCCGGCGACGGGCGACGGCCACGGCGGCGTCGGTCCGCTCCGCGAGCATCCTCTCGAAATCACCGATCGGGTTCATGATCACCGACTTGTCGGCATGATAGGTGGCATCGTGCATGATCCGGCGGGCCATCTCGGCGTCGGGCGGGCCTTGCTTTGTGTAGCCCCCCTTGCCGTCGGCAAACTCGCCCTTCATGGCATGCATGGCGATGGTTTCGGTGGTCACCAGCGCGTTGGAGTTGTCCTCGGCTTCCTTGAGCTTGGCGAACTCCGCCGCGGTGAAGCCCTGCTCCTGCATGAGTGTCCGGAGGGGCACTTTCCGGCCGTCGGCCCGCGGCTCGGTGCCGTTGCGGACGGCGAGCACGCGCCAATACTGCCGCTCGTAGTCGGCTTCGCCGGTGACCACGTAGGTCCGGGCCAGCCGTGTCAGTTCGTCGGAACTGAAGCGAAGCGCGTTGGCCAGCCGGGCCGACTCGAGGCGATTGGCCTCGGCCCGGTGCACCTCCCGCTGGCTCGCATAGGAAAAGACCGCCAGCCCCGCGAGGACGAGGATCGGTCCCAGGATGGCCAGCTGCAGCCGTTGAATGGTGTTCATGGGGCCGAGGGCGATCCCGAGCCGGTAAACTCAACGCAAACATTCCAGTGTACTGCGCATTTCAGGCCCGGGCGCCGCCCGGGAGCGGCGGCTAGACTGCAAGGCACGATGTCCCTTGTTGGTGCCTCTCCCTGATTCCGCGAGGGACTGCCCCTGCCGTGGAGCCGGGCTTGCTGGCCAGCGGAGCCAGGATGGCGAAGCGCAGGCAGCATGCAGAGAGCGTAGGCCAGGATGGCCGGAGCGAACGTCCGGAGACGCGGCGGGGGGCAGTCCCGACCCACGCAAGACCGGGTTCACGAAAAACCTGACTTGAAGACGGAGGACTCGCCATGCACTGGCTCTATCTCATGATCGCGATCGTGGCCGAGGTTGTAGCCACCAGCTGCCTCAAGGCCTCGGCCGGGTTCACAAAACTCGGCCCGAGCCTGCTGGTGCTCGCCGGCTACGGGATCGCATTTTTCTTTCTGTCACTGACGCTCAAGGACATCCCCGTCGGCGTGGGCTACGCGATCTGGTCGGGGGCGGGCGTGACGCTGATCGCGCTGATCGGCTGGCTCGCGTTCGGCGAAAAGCTCGATCCGCCCGCGATCGTCGGCATGGCGCTGATCGTGGCGGGCGTGGTGGTGCTCAACCTGCTCTCGAAGACGGCCGCCCACTGACAGGGCCGGGCGTGTCAGAACAGCAACTTCGCGCTGGCGATCGCGAGCACCGCCGCCATCAGCATCCGGATCGCCCGCACCGGAAGCCTAAAGGCCCCGAGCGACGCGCCGATCACGCCCCCCGCGGCGGCGGCCGCCGCCAGCGCGAGACCCGGCGCGGGGATCGGCCGGCCCGCGACGAGGCCGCCGGCGAGGCCGGCGAGCGAGTTCACAAGAATGAAGGCGGCGGTGACGGCGGCGACGGTTTTCACAGGCGCCGCGCGGAAGGCCAGCAGCACGGGCGTGAGAAACACGCCGCCCCCCACGCCGGT
The DNA here is from genome assembly GCA_021414115.1 of Planctomycetia bacterium. Classification (GTDB taxonomy): domain Bacteria; phylum Planctomycetota; class Planctomycetia; order Pirellulales; family UBA1268; genus QWPN01. The sequence continues at coordinate 108,599 of JAIOPD010000106.1, read as the reverse complement.
CAGCCCGGACAGCAGGCCGATCACGCCACCAACGAGTGACAGCATGCCGAGCCGGGCGGGCGAACTCCCCGTCCACCAGCCGGAGACAAGGGACTCGCGCGCCGCCGCGCCGCTCTGCTGTGCCTTCGGCAGCGATTCGGCGACGATCCGGAGCGCCGACACGGCGAGCACGCCACCGAGCACCGTCGCAAACACGCCCGTCGGCAGCGCAAGCCAGCCGCCGAGGGCCGCGCACGGTACGCTCGCCACCGCGAGTGGAAAAAAGAGCCGGTGGTCAAAGTGGCCGGCCCGCGCGAACTGCACCGTGCCGATCGTCGCCACGACGACGTTGAGCACGAGCGCCGTCGGCCGGATGAAGGCCGGATCGATGCCAAAGAGCGTCATCACGGCGATGTAGCCGGTGGCGCCCGCATGGCCGACCGCGGCATAGAGCGCCGCGACGGCCGCCACGGCGAGGGCAAGCAGCCACGCCGTCATGCAGGATGCGCGGCGTGTCGCTTGAGCAGGTCGAGCGACACGATCGAAAGCGTCATCTCGTGGGTCGCCTCGAGCACCACCGGCGGCGCCCTGCCGGCTTCCGCCGCCTCCAGCCACCGGGCCGCGCAGAGGCACCAGCGGTCGCCGGCCACGAGTCCCGGAAAGCCCCACTGCGGATGCGGCGTGACGAGATCGTTGCCCGCCTTGACGGTGAAGGCGAGAAAATCAGCCGTCATCACCGCGCAGACGGTGTGCACGCCCACGTCACCCTCGCCGGTGCGGCAGCAGCCGTCCCGGAAAAAACCCGTCAATGGATCTCGCGAGCAGGCCACGAGCACGCCACCGAGCACGTTTCGCTCAGGCGGCTGCCGTGATGCGTCCGCAGGTCGGTCGAAGGCGATCATGCGGCGACCTCGGGGATGGGGGTGCGGGAACGACAGGAGTATGATGACAGTGCCTGCGGCTCGCAGCAACCGTCTGGCGGTGCTCTGCCGCCGCGACCGCTGCCTTCCACACCAGGGCCACTCCCCGCATGCTCAGTCTCCGCTCCCCGTCGTCGGAACGCTGGATCGCGCTGGTCGACGCCCATCTCGACGAGATCCTCATCGACCACGCCCACTGCGAGAAGAAGGCGGCCGGCGTGGCGATGAACCTGCTCTTCTCCTATGTCGATCACGTCGACCTCGCCCGCGCGATGACGGAGATCGTCAACGAGGAGCTCGAGCACTTCCGGCTCGTGCTCGACCTGCTTGAGCGGCGCGGCATCCCCTTCCGCAAGCTCGCGCCAAGCTCCTATGGCCAGCGGCTGCACGAACGAATCCGCAAAGACGAGCCGGCCCGGGCCGTCGACCGCCTGCTCGTCGCCGGCCTGATCGAGGCCCGCAGTTGCGAGCGGTTTTCGCTCCTCGCCGACCATGTGGCCGACGCGGAACTGAAGGCTTTCTACAGCGGCCTCTTCGAGTCGGAGGCCCGGCACCACAGCACCTACGTCCGACTCGCCTGCAACTTCCTGCCGGAGGACGACGTCCGTGAACGCCTGAGCCACCTGGCTGTCGAGGAGGCCGCGATCATCGACCGCGGCGATCCGTTTCCCCGCATGCACAGCTAGAGGCCCTGATGATGGCACAGACCCCCGCGACCTCCGCTGACGCTCGGAAGGAGTTTCCGCTCAACGAGACGATCGCTCTGGGGGCGATCGTGGCCCTCGCCGCCTGGGCCGTGCTCACGGTATCGGGCATCGGCGGGCGAGCGGTGCCGCTTGGTCCTCTCGATCCTGGCCGCTGGTTTCCGGGTCGAAGCCTGACGCTCGCCGACCTGCCGCTGGTGGTGATGCTGATCCTCGGCGGCCTGCCGCTCGTCTGGGGCCTGCTCGCGAAACTTCTTGCCGGCACGTTTGGCTCCGACCTCCTCGCTGGGATTTCGATCGTGACCAGCGTGTTGCTTGGCGAGTATCTCGCCGGCGTGCTCGTCGTGCTCATGCTCTCCGGGGGCGAGGCGCTCGAATCCCGCGCGGTGAGCCGGGCGGGCGACGTGCTCAATGCGCTCGCCCGCCGGATGCCCACGCTCGCCCATCGGAAGGTCACGGCGGGCATCACCGACGTGTCGCTCGCCGGGATCGGCGTGGGCGACGTGATCGTCGTTTTGCCCCATGAGATCTGCCCGGTCGACGGAACGGTCGTCGTGGGACGTGGAGCGATGGACGAGAGCTACCTCACCGGGGAGCCCTACCGGATGGCCAAGGCACCGGGCTCGGCCGTGCTCTCCGGCGCCATCAACGGCGAGGCAGCGCTCGAGATTCGCACCGAGAAGATCGCGGGCGACAGCCGCTATGCCAAGATCATGGAGGTGCTGCGGACGAGCGAACAGCGGCGGCCCAGGCTGCGGCGGATGGCCGACGCGCTGGGTGCCTTCTACACGCCGCTGGCCGTCGCCATCGCCGCGGCCGCGTGGTACTTCAGCGGCTCGGCCACCCGCTTCCTCGCCGTGCTCGTCGTGGCCACGCCCTGCCCGCTCTTGATCGCGATCCCGGTGGCGATCATTGGAGCGGTATCGCTGGCTGCCAAGCGGGGAATCGTGATCCGCGATCCCGCCATCCTCGAACGGCTCGACACCTGCCGCACCGCGATCTTCGACAAGACGGGCACGCTCACCTATGGCACGCCACGGCTGACCGACGTGCTGCCGATCGGCCGGCTGCCGGAAGCCGACGTGCTCGCCCTCGCCGCGAGCCTCGAGGCCTATTCGAAACATCCGCTCGCTGCGGCCGTCACCGCGGCCGCCGGCGAACGGGGCATCCGTCTCCTGGAGGTCGAGGAGCTCGCCGAGAAGCCCGGCCAGGGAATGACGGGCCGCGTCAAGAACCTCAACGGTGGCGGCGGCATGCACGACGTCGCGATCACGAGCCGGCAGAAACTCGTTTGCCTCGATCCGGCCGCCGCAGCCACGCTGCCCCCGGCAGCCGGCGGCCTGGAATGCGTGGTGGTGGTCGACGGCTCGGCTGCGGCCCTGCTGCGGTTTCGCGACTCACCCCGTTCGGACGGACGATCGTTCGTCAGCCACCTGGGCCCGTCGCACCAGTTCGACCGCGTGATGCTCGTGTCGGGCGACCGCGAGAGCGAAGTCACGTGGCTCGCCGACACGGTGGGCATCAGGGAAGTGCACGCCGGCATCCAGCCGGAGGGCAAGCTCAAGCTCGTCGAGCAGGCGGTGAAGCAGGCGCCGGTGGTCTTCGTGGGCGACGGGATTAACGACGCGCCCGCTCTCGCCGCGGCGACAGTGGGCATCGCGATGGGCACCGCCAGCGACGTGACGAGCGAGGCGGCGGGCGCCGTCGTCATGGATTCGTCGCTGGAGCGTGTCGATGAACTCTTCCATATCGGCCGGCGGCTGCGGGCGATCGCGCTGCAAAGCGCGGTGGGCGGCATGGCGGCGAGCCTGATCGGAATGGGTTTTGCGGCGGCCGGACTCCTGCCCCCGGCGGCCGGCGCACTGTTGCAGGAGGCGATCGACGTGGTGGCGGTCTTGAACGCCCTGCGGGTCTCGTGGAATCCCGGATCGCTCTCCGACTACGACTGACGGGAACAGGAAATGGCCGTGCAGCGCGTGTTCGGCGTCACCAGCCGCTGGGCGGTGGTCTCCTGGATCATCCTCGCCGCAGCCGCATGGAGCCGATGTGTCGCCGCGGCCGACCGGCCGAACATCCTCTGGATCTCGGCCGAGGACCTGTCGGCCGGCACCCTGGCCTGCTATGGCGGCGCCGCCCACACGCCGCGGCTCGAGCGGCTCGCCGCGGATGGCCTGCGGTTCGACGCGGCGTTCGCGGCGGCCCCCGTCTGTGCTCCCTCCCGCAGCGCGATCATCACCGGGATGATGCCGACCACGCTCGGCAGTCTGCCGATGCGGTGCGCGGCGACGCCGCCGCCCCATGTCGTCGGCTTCCCGTCCGCGCTTCGCGACGCGGGCTACTGGTGCACCAACAACGCGAAGACCGACTACAACCTCGACCGCTCCTTCCAGCCCGGCTGGCACGAGTCGGGCCGCACGGCGCATTGGCGAACCAGGCCCGATCCCACGCAGCCCTTCTTCGCCGTCTTCAATCTTCACGTCACCCACGAGAGCATGCTCTTCGGCGACACGCCGACCGAGGCGACAGGCGGTCTACCCGACGCGGCACGACGCTCGGCGGCGGTGATCCGCGTGCCCCCCTACTATCCCGACACAGCCGGCATCCGCCGGGCCCTCGCGCAGCGGCTCGAACTGGCCGCGGTCCTCGACATCGACGTCGGCAGGATCCTGGATGAGCTTGCGGCCGACGGCCTCACCGACGACACGATCGTGTTCTTTTGGGGTGACCACGGCGAGGGCATCCCGCATGGCAAGCGGTCGCTCACCGAGCACGGTCTCCGCGTGCCGCTTGTCATTCACGTGCCCGGGAAGTTTCACTCGAAGGCATTGCTCCCCGACGGCCGCGACCCCCGCGGCACCACGGCCGACCTCGTCAGCCTGCTCGACCTCGGCCCGACCGTCCTGCAACTCGCGGGTGTTGAATCGCCTGGCTGGATGGAGGGCCGGCCGTTTCTGGGCGACGGGAGCTCCGCCCGCCAGCTGGTCATCGGTGCCCGCGACCGGATGGACGCGCCACCGGGCTTCGGCCGCACCGCACGCGACGCCCGCTTTCGCTATGTCCGTCACTTCCTCCCCTGGCTCGACGGCGACGATCTGCCGGGCTACGCCGACGGCGTGGCGATCACCGGGGAGCTTCGCGCCGCGCGGAAGGCGGGCGGCCTGCCGCCGGGGGCGGCGTGGTTTGCCCGCACGAGCCGCCCGGCGGAGGAACTCCACGACCTCGTCCTCGATCCCGACGAAGTCACCGATCTCACCGCCGATCCCGCGCATCACACCGACCTCACCCGCCTCCGCGAGGCGGTGCGCGGATGGATGCGGGAAACGAAGGACACCGGCATCCTGCCCGAGCCGATCCTGCGGCGCGAAGCGCGAACCGTGGGCAGCGAGTGGGCGATCTTCCATCCTCCAGCCGAGCCCGAGATCGCCCGCGCGGCCGCGCGGTACGACGCCATCCTCGACATCGCCTGGTCCGTGGCCGACGAACACGACGCGACACATTTTCGCACGCGTCTGGCGGATCCCGACCCGGCGGTCCGGTACTGGGCGGTGGCCGGCACGGGCTGGGCCGCGACCCGCGGCGGCAACGACCCGAGTGCCGCGCTCGCGCCGCGGCTGGCCGACGACGAGCCAACAGTGCGGATCGCAACGGCGCAGTGGCTGCTCAAGGCCGCGACACCCCCTTCCCCCGACGCGCTGGCGACACTGGCTGCGGAAACCCGGGCCGATGATGCCGACGTCCGGCTCGCCGCCTTGGTGACGATCGACGAGGTGGGTGATGCGGGGCGAACGCTCTGGCGCGACGCCGCAGGGCTCACGCTTCGCAAGGACGAAGAATACGCCCGCCGCATCGTCGAACGGATTCGACGGAAGCTCGCGGTCGCACCACCAGGGAGCGCGGCCGATAGTGCTCGTCCCTGACGAGTCGCTTCTCAGCCTGCTGCGCCGCTGCCGTGGCCGGGCAGCGCGTCTCTGGCGTCCCGCTGCCGCGACTTCTCGATCTCGGCCGACGCTACAGATCGCTCGGCAAGATCCTCACCGGTGGCACGGGCAGGATCAGCCGGTAGAGGGCGGGCAGCACGAACAGCGTGAACAGGGTGCTCGTGATCACGCCGCCGATCACCACGGTGGCCAGCGGCCGCTGCACCTCGGCCCCTGTCCCCTCGCTCACCGCCATCGGGATGAAGCCGAGACTCGCCACCAGGGCCGTCATGATGATCGTCCGGAGGCTCGCCGCAGCCGTCTCCTCGATCGCCACGTCACGGGCCGTTCCGCGGGCCAATCGTTCCCGCAGGGCGCTGGCGACCACCATGCCGCTCAGCACCGAAACACCCGAGAGCGTGATGAAGCCCACCGCGGCCGAGATCGACAGCGGCATGCCACGGGCGGCCAGCGCCCAAATGCCGCCCACGCACGCGAACGGCACGCTCACAAAGAGCAGGGCGGTGTCCACCACGTTGCGATAGGTGAGGAACAAGAGCACGATGATCAGTACGAGCGCCAACGGCACGACGATCGCCAGCCGCTTCTGCGCCCGCTGCATGTTCTCGAACTGCCCCCCCCACTCCAGCCGGAACTCTCCTGCGGGCAGTTCCACCTGCCGGTCGATCGCCCTCTGGGCCTCGGCCACGAATCCGCCGACGTCCCGGCCGCGAACGTTGCACTGCACCACGACTCGCCGCTCGCTCCACTCGCGGGTCACGAACTTGGGCCCGAGGATCGTCTCAATGTCCGCGATCCGCTCGAGCGGCACGCTCTCGCCCCCCGGACCGCGCACCGCGATATCGGCGATCGCACCGGGCCCGTTTCGCAGCGCCTCGGGCAAGCGCACGACGATCGGAAACCGCAACTGCCCCTCCACGATCTGGCCCACCGCCTTGCCCCCGATGCTCTCGACGATGTCGAGCACCACCTGCGCCGAGATGCCGTAACGGGCGATCTCGTCCTGCTTCACGGCGATCTTCAGAATCGGCTGGCCGCTCACCTGCTCGACCGCGACGTCGACGCCGCCCGGCACCTCTTTCAAGACCCGCGCCACCTCGCCTGCCTTCCTGACCAGACTGTCGAGATCGGACCCGAAGACCTTCACCGCGATGTCGGCCCGCACGCCCGACACCATCTCGTTGATCCGCTGTTCGATCGGCTGCGTGAACCAGATGATCTGTCCAGGCACGCCCTCGACCACCCGGTTCATCACGTCGACCAGGCCCGCCTGGGTGCGGGCCCTTACCCAGGAATCACGGGGCGTGAGTGCGACGAACATATCGGTCGCCTCGATCGCGCCGGCGTCGGTGGCCACCTCGGGCGTGCCCGTCCGGCTCCAGATATGCGCGATCTCGTCCGGACATTCGGCGAGCAGGGCCTGTTCGATGCGCGTGTTCATTCGGCAGGATTCCTCGATGCTCGTCCCGGGCGCGCGGATGATGCCCAGCACGATGTCGCCTTCCGACAGCTTCGGCACGAACTCGGTGCCCAGCGACATGGCCCGCAAGAGCGTGATGCCGAGAATCGCCGCGGCCCCGCACGCCAGCGGTCCCCGGGCCGTCAGGCAGAGCCTGAGCAACGGCCGGTAGGCCGCCCGCAGGAGCTTCACGAGCAGCACGTCGTGCGAATCGACCCGCCGCGGCAGAAACAGGCTCGAGAGCACCGGCACCACCGTCAGCGAGAGCACGAGAGACCCGATCAGGATGAACACCACCGTCATCGCCATCGGCCGGAACATCTTGCCTTCGACCCCCTCCAGCGTGAGGATCGGGATGTAGACGATCATGATGATCAGCTGCCCGAAACAGGCGGGCTTCTTGACGGCACTCGTCGCCTCCTGCACGAGCTTCAGTCGGGCCGCGCCGCTCGCGCCGGGATGGTGGGCGATCTTCTCCAGGATGCTCTCGATGACGACCACCGACGAGTCGACCACGATGCCGAAGTCGATCGCGCCCAGCGACAAGAGACTCGCCGCGATGCCCGTCTGCCACATGCCGACGAAGCCGCACATCATGGACAGCGGGATCGCCGTCGCGGCCACCAGACCGGCCCGTAGATTGCCGAGCATCATGTAGAGAATCACGACGACCAGAAACGCCCCCTCCAGCAGGTTTTGTCGCACGGTGGCAATCACGCGGTCGATGAGCTTCGTGCGGTCGTAGACCACTTTCGCCTCGACGCCCTCGGGAAGCGTTTTCACGAGCTTCTCGAACCGATCGCGAAGCCGCGTGGTCACGGCATAGCTGTTCTCCCCCATCAGCATGAAGCCGAGTCCCAGCACCACCTCGCCTTTGCCACCGGAGGTGACCGCTCCCTTGCGAATCTCGTGACCGATGACCACTTCACCCACGTCGCGGATCCGGATCGGCACCCCCTCCCGCGACGCGATCACGATCTTGCCGATCTGACCGACATCGACCGTACGGCCCACACCATACACGAGGACGGCGTCGCCCGATCGATCGATCGAACCACCACCCACGTTGAAGTTGTTTCGCGGGACTGCCGCCACGACCTCGTCGAACGAGAGCCCATACTTGCGCAGCAGGACAGGATCGACCCTGATCTGATACTGCTTGTTGAGGCCGCCCCATGCGTTCACCTCGGCCACTCCCGGCACGCTGCGGAGCGCCGGCTTGAGCGTCCACTCCTGCAGCGTCTTGATGTCGGTGAGGCTCATGCCACTGCCGCCGTCCCCAGGACGCGGGACGAGCAGGTAATGAAACACCTCGCCCAGGCCCGTTGACACCGGCCCCATCTCGGGACGCTCCACGCCGGCCGGCACGCCCACGGTCGTCAGCCGTTCGTTGATCAACTGCCGCGCGAAGTAGATGTCGGTGCCGTCACGAAAGGTCACGATCACGACCGACAGGCCGAACATGCTGGCGCTGCGCAGGCCTTCGAGGCCGGGCATTCCCCCCATCGCGAGTTCGATGGGAAAGGTGATCTGCCGCTCGATCTCCTCGGCCACCATGCCAGGTGCCACCGTGTTGATCTGCACCTGCACCGGCGTGGTATCCGGAAACGCGTCGACCACGAGGCGGTTGACGGCCACCCAGCCGATTAGACACGTGACGGCCGCTCCCAGAAGCACGGCGATCCGGTGCGACAGCGACCACGCGATGATGGCTTCGAGCATGACTCGTGGCGATTACAACTCGCCCGCCTCCATCCGGTCGAGCAGGATCTGGCTTTTGAGCACGTGGCTGCCGGCGCCGACGACATGCGTCGGCGGCGTACCGCCGGCGAAGTCGCCCACGATCTCGACGGAGTCGCCCTGTTGTACGCCCGGTCGGACCGCGCGGGCGGCAAACGCCGTCTCTCCCGCCGGCACGAACACCACCCAGCGACTGCCGTCCCATTGCACGCTGGACAGCGGCACGACGAGCGCCGCCCCGCGGTGATCCACCTCGATCCTCCCGTTTCCGAACGTGTTGGCCCGCAACACGGCCGATGCCGGCCGGCCGGCGGCCGACGCCGCCACTGCCGCGTCGGACATGTTCGCGATCTCCGCACGCACCTCCAGCGTCCGAGTCTCCTCGTTCACCTCCGTGCTGATCCACGCGACCTTGCTCTGGTAGTCCTCCGACGAGCCGTCCGGGCGAAACCGTACCCGTTGTCCGATCGCCACCCGGCTGGCATCTTCCTTGCTGATGTTGAGCACGACCCACATCGTGGAGACGTCCGCGACCTCGAAAATGGCCGCCGTCGGATCGATCACCTCACCGACCACGGCATCGCGACCGATCACGACGCCGTCGAACGGGGCGTAGAGCGGCAGGAGATTGGAGGTCACGCGGTCGGAATCGATGGCGGCGAGCAGTGCGCTGGGAAGGCCCGCGGTGCGAATCCGGGCCGCACGAGCCGAGTCGTCGAGCGGCTCATAGTCGGCGATCGACACGTTCAGCCCCAGGTTCACCAGCGCCTGTTCGGCGATGGTCAGGTGGTTGCGGGCCTCGCGCAGGGCCGACTTCGCCTCGCGGAGCTGTCGGCCCATCACCGCCCCCTTCACCTCCTCCAGGATCGCCAACTGCTCGGAGCGGGCCTCGTGGGCGACCAGGGCGTTGAGAAAGTCGGCCTTGAGCTTCCCGACCTCGCGACTCTCGATCACGAGGAGCACGTCCCCTTTTTTGACGGTGTCGCCCAGATGCTTCTCGACCCGCCAGACGCTGCCGGGCACGCGGGCCGAGAGCTGGGCGATATGCCGCTGGTCGTATTGCACGACGCCGCTGGCGACGAGTTCGCTCACCATGGGCCGGGCCTCGACCGGCACCAGTTGGATGCCCGTGCGTTCGACGGCCTCCTTCGACTGAAAGCGGACCGCGTCGGCCGTGCCGGCGGGCAGTTCGCCCTCGGCGGCGGTCTGCTCAGGCTCTGCCTCCGCATGCGCGGTAGGGGCGTGGGCGGCGTCATGTCCGGCGAGGCCGAAGGTCCAGTGGGTGGCATGCCCAAACCAGCCCACGGCGGCGAGGGCCATCGTGGTCACGATGGACAACGTCCAGTTGGCCAGTGCCGCAACGATCTCGACGCGGGTGATGCGAGTTCGGGGAGAGCGCGGAGGCATGCGAAGGTTCCTCAGGGGACACGAAGGCTGTGTCGGGAAAAAATCACGGCGCGCCCAGTGCGAGCGCTATCCGAACTCGACTCACCGCCGCCGCCCCGCCTGAGGCATCGACAGCCGTTTCGTTCAGACCCGGACGAGGGGAGGGAAGGAGATCTGGAGGGAAGGGGGGATCACGACACGAACACACTTCAAAACTCAACTGCTCGACGATCAGCGGATCGGCAGCGATTCCCTGCATCAGCCAGCGCAGATGCCGTGAACAGAAGCCGTCTCACACGGACCGTCTTGCGGGCGGGCGTCCAGAATCGCCGCCAGCAGGACTTGTCGTTCCTGAAAAGTATGCACCGACTCCAAAAACTGTCCAGTGCCCACATTTTCAACTCTGCCGGGATGCCGAGACTTTTACCGCCCCCGAGCCGGCGATCCACCACAGTCCCTCGCGCTCTATTCCCTGACGAGCCGCTGCACGGACTGCCGCGTCGCGGCCGTGGCCGCTGCGGCCATGGCCGAGCCGCCGAGCCACATCGTGGCGCCGGCGAAGGCGCCGGCGACGATGCCCGCAGGACCGGCAGCGGCGCCGGCCACCGCGAAGGCGACGGCGCTCGCCGCGAGCCCCGCCGTCTCGCCGGCCCGGCGGCTCTCCCGGGCGCTCGCACCCGCCTGGTGGGCCCGCCACTCCACGGCCAGCGCCGCGGCCTCGCCGACGAGTGCCGCCGGCACCATCGTCTTGATACCCACGCGCACCGACGAGCCGAGAACCGTGCGAAAGGCGACGCGTTCGGCAACGCCCGCCGCGGCGCGGGCGGAGACGGCCGCCGTGGTCCTTGAGGCCGCCGCCGCCATGCGGGCCATCACGATGTCGACCTGCCGGCTCACCCGACGGCCCGTGGCGCACCAGGTGGCGAAGTGCTCGCAGTTGTCGACCACGAGGTCGTATCCCTCGCGGCCTTCGTGGGCCAGGGCCCGCTCGGCCACCTCGTCGGCCGAGTAGATCGCCGGGGGCTCGTTCCGCACCTTCACAGTCGCTCCCTGGGAAAACTCTGCACGGCTCGTCCGCACCACGCGGCCGCCCCCAAACGGATTGCGAAAGTCGTCTGGCCGGGCGTGGACGACGGTGCCGTCTCCGAGATCGATCCCGTGATGCAGATACGTGACGGTCGAGGCGATGATCCGATGCTCGACTTCGAGACGGTCCCCTCGCGCCATTCGAAAAGTCCTCCTCGCGGTGACTACGCAGCCGGCAGGACCCTGGTTCTGCCCCTTCCAGACGGCGACCGCAAGGAAAATCGTCCGAATAACCCTCACGCTCGCTGATTTCATCACGGTTTGGCTCGAGTGAAGCCGACGAACCCTCTGGAAGCCCGTGCGCGGTTCCCACGACCGAAAAAGGGGTTTTGCACGGGCCTTCGACATCCCTTCCCCAGGTGGCTACTCTGTAAGGTCCTAACTCCGTCCGCGGGAATCCCCTGTTGGCAGGCCAAACCCGGGGCTGCGGGAGTCCGCCCAGTCCAAGGATGATGCGAACCATGGCGATCGGGCTCGAAGACCTCCGCACCGCGAAGCCCGCTGTGGCGGCCGATCTTCCGTCATTTGCGGCCGAGGCGAAGGTCCCGCCGGCCGAGCGGCGGCTCGATCTGCCCGAAGCCGTGCAGCCAGTGCGGATCTACTGGGAATATGCGATTCCCCTGACGCTGGTTCACCTCTTGTCGCTGCTGGCATTCGTCCCCTGGCTCTTCAGTTGGACGGGGCTCGTCGCGGCGATCGTGACACATTTCATGTTTGGCGTGCTCGGCATCACCGTCGGCTACCACCGCCTGCTCACCCATCAGGGCTTCACCTGCCCCAAGTGGCTCGAGCACACGCTCGCCATCTTCGGCATCTTCACGCTCCAGGATTCTCCCGCCCGCTGGGTCGCGATCCACCGCCTGCACCACAAGGAATCGGACCACCAGCCCGACCCGCATTCCCCGCTCGCCGGCTTCTTCTGGGGCCACATGGGCTGGCTCTACGTCAGCAGCCGGGATCATCACAACATCTACTGCTTCGAGCGGTACGTCCGCGATCTGTTCCGGGATCCGTTCTACTTCCGGCTCGAGAAGAACCTGACCTGGTTCGTGATCTACGTGGTGCATGCGCTGGCCTTCGCGGCGGTCGGCGGGATCATCGGCTGGTGCACAGGCGGCACGGCGATCGAGGCCGGTCGGATGGCCCTCAGCATGCTGGTGTGGGGCGTGTTCGTCCGCACGGTCTTCGGCCTGCACCACACCTGGGCCGTGAACTCGGCATCCCACATCTGGGGATATCGCAACTACGAGACCAGCGACAACAGCCGCAACAACTGGATCGTGTCGCTGCTCGCGCACGGCGAGGGCTGGCACAACAACCACCACGCCGATCAGCGGTCGGCCGCCCACGGCCACCGCTGGTGGGAGTTCGACATCTCGTGGTGGGTGATCCGCGGACTCGAGGCCGTCGGCCTCGCGAAGAACGTCGTCCGGCCCCGCGCCTGGAAGACCTGACACTCGCCCCGCGGCCTCACGGCCGGTCGGCTTGCACGGGCATGAACTCAGCGAGGGGCTGCCTGTGCCCCGGAGCCGGCGTTGCTGGCCAGCGGAGGCAGGATGCCGAAGCGCAGGCAGCATCGAGTGAGTGAAGCCCAGGATGGGCGAAGCGAACGTCCGGCGACGGGGCACAGGCAGCCGCGAGCCGTTTCACGAAGCCCGCCCCGCTTGCGACTCGGCCTCACGGCATGATCACGCCGGCGATGGCGGCGGAGAGGGCGCTCGTCAGCGTGCTGATCACGAGCATCTTCAGGCCCAGCTGCGCGAGGTCGCCCCGCCGTTCCGGAATCAGGGCACCAATGCCGCCGAGTTGGATGCCGATGCTCGAGATGTTGGCAAAGCTGCACATCGCGATCGTCGCCAGGGAGAATGCCTTGGGCGTGAGCGTCGCCTTGAGCTTGCCGAGGTCGAAGTAGGCGATCATCTCGTTGAGCACCGTCCGCGTGCCGAGCAGGCCGCCGATCGCTTGGCAGTCCTCCGCCGGCACGCCGATCAGCCACGCACACGGCGCGAAGACCAGCGACAAGAGCCACTGGAGCGAGAGATCCGGCCGGCCGAACAGGCCGCCAACCTGTCCGAGCGCGAGATTCACCAGCGCCACCAGCGCGATGAACGAGATCAGCACCGCCCCCACGTTCGCCGCCAGCATCATCCCCTCGCGGGTGCCGCGGGCCGCCGCGTCGAGGACGTTGGAGTCGAGCCGCTCGTTCGAGACCTTGAGCGTGCCGAGTGTTTCGGGGTCGCCCATCTCCGGCACGAACATCTTGGTGAGGAAGATCGTCGCCGGAAAACTCATCAGGATCGCCGTGAGCAGGTCCCGGATGTCGCAGCCGGCGGCCGCGTAGGCGCCGAGGATGCCCCCCGAGACGAGTCCCATGCCGCTGACCATGACCACCGCGAGTTCCGATCGCGTGAGCCCCGGCAGGTAGGGGCGGATGACGAGGGGCGCCTCGGTCTGGCCGAGGAAGATCGAGGCCGCCGCGTTGAGGGTCTCGGCACCGCTCGAGCCGAGGATCTTGGCCGTCACCCAGGCAAACGCCCGCACGACCACCTGCATGATCCCGAGGTGGTAGAGCACGGCGAAGAGCGCCGCGACGAACACGATCGTGGGCAGCACCCGAAAGGCAAAGACGAAGCCCATCGGCCCGCCTGGATCGGCCAGCTTGTCGCCGAAGACGAAGCGGCCGCCGGCATCGGAGCAGGCGAGCACCGTATCGACCCACTTGGCCGCCACCTCGAGGGCCCGCTGCCCGGTCACGGACCGCAGCAGGATGAACCCGAGCACGACCTGCATCGCCAGCCCGCCGAGCACCATCCGCGGCGAGATCTTCCGGCGGTTCTCGGAGAAGAGCCAGGCGGTACCGAGGATCGCCGCCACGCCGAGGAGTCCACGGAACCGGTCGAGGTCGTCCATGCTCATGTCTCCCGGGTCACAGCCGTTCGAGGATTCGCGACCGTGGCCGCGGCGGGGCGTCGGTGACCGTGGTCGCCGCATCCAGCATCGCCAGCGTTTCGGGCAGGGCCGCGGCATGGGCCGGGTTCACGTGGATCTCCGCGATCACGTCGCCCGCCTGCACGGCGTCGCCGACGGTGCGGCGGAAGAGAATGCCGGCGGCATGATCGATCGTCGAATCGACCCGGGCCCGGCCCGCGCCCAGGAGCATCGAGGCCTGACCGACCGACCAGGCCCGGATCCGCGCGAGATATCCCGAGCGAGCGGCACGAAAGGGCTCCACGACCGCCGCCCGTGGCAGCACGCCTTCGGAATCGTCGCAGACCCGCGGATCGCCCCCCTGCGCGGCGATCACCCGCCGGAAGCGGTCGAGCGCGGAGCCGTCGGCGATCGACTGCCGGCACGCGGCGAGGGCCTCGTCACGACTCGCGGCCACGCCGCCGAGCAGGAGCATCTCGGCGGCGAGCTCGAGCGACACTTCCATCAGGTCGTCGGGGCCGCGGCCCTGCAGACACTCGACCGCTTCCTGAACCTCGAGCGCGTTGCCCACGGCGCGGCCGAGCGGCGCATCCATGCTCGTGATCAACGCCTGCACCGGCTTGCCGAGCTCGCGACCGATGCGGGTCATGCTCTCGGCGAGGGTCCGGGCGTCTTCGTGCGTCGCCATGAAGGCACCGTCGCCTGTCTTCACGTCGAGCACGAGGCCGTCGATGCCCTCGGCCAGCTTCTTGGAGAGAATCGATGCGGTGATCAGCGGGATGCTCTCGACCGTGGCGGTCGCGTCACGAAGCGCATAGAGCACGCGATCGGCGGGGGCGATCTCGGCCGTCTGGCCGATGAGCACCAGGCCGCAGTCCCGCGCGATCCGGCGATAGGCGTCGAGGTCGAGATCGACGCAGAAACCAGGAATGCTCTCGAGTTTGTCGAGCGTGCCGCCGGTGTGGCCCAGACCGCGGCCGGAGACCATCGGCACCGTGACGCCGCAGGCGGCAGCGACGGGGGCGAGGATGAGGCTCGTCTTGTCGCCGACGCCGCCGGTCGAATGCTTGTCGACCTTCGGACCGGGAATATCGGAGAGGTCGACGACGGTTCCCGAGTGGAGCATCGCGTCGACAAGCGCCGCGGTCTCGACAGGCGTCATGCCCCGCCAGAGGATCGCCATCGTCAGGGCCGACCACTGGTAATCGGGAACCTCTCCGGTGGCGATGCCCCCGATCAGGAAGCGGATCTCGGCGGCGGTCAGTTCGCCGCCGTCCCGTTTCCTGCGAATCAGATCGACGGCGCGCATCGGGCTCGACTCCCTGTGGATCAGTGGGGCGGCGCGGTGCCGAACTGCCGGTCGCCGGCGTCGCCCAGCCCGGGCACGATGAAGCCGAGGTCGTTGAGCCCGTCATCGACCGCGGCGACGTGGATCGACACGTCGGGCATCGCCGCCTCCAGTCGGGCGACGCCCTCGGGCGAGGCGATCAGGGCGAGGAAGACGATCCGGGAAATGCCCGCCGCCCGCAGCAGCTCGCAGGTGCGGACCGCGGAACCGCCGGTCGCCAGCATCGGATCGACCACGATTGCCGTCGAGGCGCCGAAGTTGGCGGGGAGCTTGTTGTAATACTCTTGCGGACGGAGCGTCGCCTCGTCACGCGAGAGGCCGATGTGCCAGACCTCCGCATCCGGGATGAGTTCGAGCAGGCCGTCGGCCATGCCGAGTCCGGCACGTAAAATCGGCACGATCGCGATCCGTTCCTTGATCCTTCGGCCCGCCGCCTCGCCCAGCGGCGTGGGCACGCGAACGTGGACCGTCGGCAAGGCGGCCGTGGCCTCGACTGCGAGCAGCCGCGCCAGTTGGCCGACGGCCCGCCGAAACTCCGGCGGGCGGGTCGCGGGATCGCGAAGCGCGATCACGTGGTGGGCCACAAGCGGATGCGTCGACACATGAACCAGCGACATGCCGAACGACCCTCCATTCGCGATCGCTCCATGATAGGGATGGAGCCGGGGTTGTCGACCGCACGGGGTGCATGACGACCGATACACTTCGTGATCGCCCGGTGCTAGCCGAACCGCATCCCGAAATCCCGCCGCGAGCCCCCGCCATGTCCATCTCCCGACCGAACCCTGCCGACGAAGACCTGCTCGCCGAGGCACGCGCGGCGGCCGCCAACGCCCACGCGCCCTATTCGGGCTGGCGAGTCGGAGCGGCGGCGGTCTTCACCGAAACCAGCCCTGCGGTCTTCCGCGGCACCAATGTGGAAAACGGATCTTACGGCCTCACGATCTGCGCCGAACGGTCGGCCATTTGTTCCGGTGTCGTCGCCGGCGGCCGCCGGCTCGAGCGGATTGCCTTGTCCTGCCGCGACGCGGCCGAGGGTCTGGTCGCGAAGATCGCTCCCTGCGGTGCCTGCCTCCAGGTGATCGCCGAGTTTGGCACGGCCGACACCACGATCCTGATCGACGGCCGGGGCAGCTTCCGGCTCGCCGACTTCCTGCCGCGACCGTTCGACGCCGATGCACTCAAATCACACGGTGGCTGACGAGGACGGAAGCGATGATCGGCTGGCGGCTCAACGGGCCACGTCGAGACACCGGAGCGTGTGGTCGTCACGGAGGTAGAGCCGGCCGCCGGCGAGCGCCGGCAGGGACCGCACGGCGCCGCCGGCAGGATCGTCGGCGAAGGGCCGCGCCCGTGCGAGCACCTCGAGACCCGCCGGATCGGGACGCACGAGGACCAACTCGCCGTCGGTCTTGACGACGATCAGTCTGCCGTCGGCGAGGAGCATCGTGCCGTAGCCGAAGTCGCGCTCCACCCAGAGGACCCGGCCGGTCTTCCGATCGATGCACTTGAAGTCGGCCGGGGGAACGTCGTCGCGGCCATCGAGGCAATACAGTCGCCCATCCACCTCGATCGGCGTCGCATACTGGCTCGCGAGCGACTCCGCGCCCTGCCACACGGGCGTCGCGACATGACCGTCGAACGACGCATAGACCGAGCCGATGCCATAGGCCGCGGTGACGAGCAGGTGGCCGTCGGCGAACACGAGCGGCGAGGCCGCGTTGACCGTCGGGCCCCGCTGGCCAAAGGGGAATGACCACCGGACCGTCCCCGTAGCCGGGTCGACGAGCAGGCACTGGTAGCGGGTGACCACGACCACGTGATCATGCCCGCCGACCCGCGCGGACACGGGCGCGGCGTAACTCGCCGGCTCGGTCGTGGCCGTCCAGAGCGTCTTGCCGGTGTCGAGGTCGAAGGCCACGACGCCGGCTTCCCGCTTTGCGCCCCCGACGTTCACGATCACCCGCCCGCCGACGACGAGCGGCGTGGAACCCGCGCCGAAATAGCCCTCGAGCGCGGCGAACTCGCGATGCGTGTCGGAGTTCCAGAGCCGCTGCCCCGTGGCGGCATCGACGCAGGCGAGCATGCCCTGCGCGCCGAAGATCACGACGCGGCCATCGTGGACGACCGGCGTGCAGAGCGGGCCATCACTGCCCCCCACCTGCGGCCGAAAGCTGGTCGGGTGCGAATCGCTCCAGAGCGTCTTTCCCGTCGTCGCCTCGAGCGACTCGAGCGTCTCGCGGTCGTCCACGCGATGAAACAGATACACCCGCCCACCCGCGACCGCCACACCGGCGACACCGGCGCCCACCGCTCGGCGCCAGACGGTCTTCGGGCCGGCGACGGGCCAGGCGGCGGCGAGCCGCTCGTCCGCCGCCGCGACGCCATTTCGTGAGGGCCCGAGGATCTGCGGCCACTCGCCCGCCGGGGCCCGGGCAGTCGCCGCGAACACAACCGCGGCGACGAGACATGCAAGACGCATCAGTCGATCCGGTTCCGCTGGCGGTAATACTTGAAGCCCGGCACGAAGAAGCACGCCCCGCTCACGAGTCCGAAGAGGATGTGCTGGTAGTCGGGCAGGAGACACATCACCAGTGCCGTCGCAAAGAGCGCGGCGGCCTGCACATAGAACGCGCCGGAGAGAATGCCTGCCTTCGCGAAAAACACCAGCCCCGCGAAGAGTGCCAGCACCGGCGAGAGCGTGAGGACGCTCAGGCCCAGCAGTTGCTCGAGCGAGAACAGGAGCGTGCTGGCGATCATGCTCCCCCCCCAGACGTGTGCGATCTGCCGCTCGACCGCGGTCACCGGTCCGTTACGGTGCCGCAACGCCCAGAAGATCGGTGCCCAGAGCGCGAGCCCGCCCCCCCAGAGCACGAGGTACGGCCAGCGGCTCGCCACTCCCTGCCAGGCCAGCACGTCGGTGACCACGCACAGCGCGAGGACCACCACCGAATGCCACATCCAGAGCAGGCCCCAGTTCTCGAGCACGACCGCATGATGCGTCTCGCGGAACAGCCGCGACACGACGTCGGCCAGCCCTCCCGTACGGGCCGCGACCGGTTCACCTGCGAGGGCCGCCCGGAGGTCCACTGCCAGGTCGGCCGCCGTGGCGTACCGCAGGTCCTGGGGCTTCTGCAGGCTCTTGAGCGCGATCATCTCGAGATCGCGATCGGCGGCAGGAAAGACCGCGCGTGGCATCGGCGGGTCGGCTTCGAGCACGGCGAGGAGCGTGTCCATCGGCGTCGCCGCCTGAAACGGCGGCCGGCCGCAGATCGTCTGATAAAGAATCGCGCCCAGACTCCAGACATCGCTCGCCGGGCCGACGTCGCCGCGGCTGCCAGCCGCCTGTTCGGGCGACATGTAGCACGGCGTGCCGAGAATGGCGCCGGTGTGCGTGACCGAGTCGGAATCCTCGAGCCGCTTGGCGAGGCCGAAATCGGAGACGAGCGGCTCTCCGGCCGCATCGATCAGAATATTCGACGGCTTGAGGTCGCGGTGCAACACGCCGCGGTCGTGGGCCGCCTGCACGGCGTCGGCCACCTTCGCCAGGAGCACCGCCGCCTCGCGCGGCGGCAGCGGCCCGGCCCCGAGCCGCTTGGCAAGCGTCGTCCCCTCGATGAACCGCATGCTGTAGAAGGGAAGCCCGTCACACTCGCCGACCTCGAAAATCGGGACGATGCCCGGATGGTCGAGATGGGCCGCAGCCTCCGCCTCGCTGCGAAACCGGGCCAGATCGGCGGCACTCGCCAGATCGCGACGCAGCAGCATCTTGATCGCGACGGTGCGACCGAGACTCAACTGAACGGCGCGGTAGACGATTCCCATGCCACCGCGGCCGATCTCCTCCACGAGTTCATAGTCGCCGAACGCTGCCGGCAGCGGTGTCACCCCCGGCATGAATCCGCCGCGACCCGACGGTGCGGTCGGAGCGGGCTGTGACCGCGCAGCGGCCCCGAGCAGCATGATCGTGGACTCGTCGGCGATGGCGTCGGCCACCGACATCGCCGAGAAGAGCTCCCGCAACTGTCCGGCGAGATCCGGATGAGCCGTCGACATCGAATCGAGGAGCCGCTGCGCCTCGGGACCGGCCTGATCGGAGAGTTCATCGACGAGTTCCGCGAGCACTTCCTCGCGATCGGGGGGAAGCAGCGTGTCGATGGCCCGTGGAGTGGTCGGCATGGCAGGGAAAGACGGTGAGGTCGGGTTCGGACGACGTGCCCCGTGAAAATGATAGCCCCGCGGCGACCGCGGGGAGGGCCCGGGCTGATCCCGTCAGGTCTCCGGCTGACCGCCTTCGAGCAGCACCCGAAGCCTGCGCATCGCCCGCAGGTACCGCATTCCGGCCGCCGGCTTCGAGAGTCCGATTGCCTCGGCCGCCTCCGCCGTCGAGAGATGCTCGAAATGCTTGAGGAGCACGATCTGCCGGTCGGCCTCGTCGAGGAGTTCGACCGCCGACGCGAAGCGGCGCTCGAGCTCGTGCCAGGTCGCCGCGGCCGCCGGGGTGAGTTCGCGGTCGGCGATCTGGCCCATGAAGTCGGCCTGTGAATGACCGCCATCGTCCGGCATGACGAGCGGCACCTCCCGATCGAGGCTGCGACTGGCGGCGACCCGATGGCGACGGTGCGCGTCGATGAGCCGGTCGCGGGCCATGTGTCGCAGCCAGAGGCGAAACGGCATCGTGGGATTGGCGAGATAATCGCCGAGCCGCCGGTTGGCCTCGATCATCACGTCCTGCACGATGTCGCTCGCGTCGACCCGCCGTTCGATCACGCGGTCCATCCGTTGATCGATCATTCGGCGAATCGCGTCCCGATGCCGCTCGAGCAGGCCGTTGACGGCGGCCGCATCGCCGCCGCGCACGCGGTCGAGCAGCACCATGGTCTGCGGCGGCGGCGCATCGCCGGCCGGAGGGGTCGAGCCGGCGGGGGTGCCGGCGGGAACGGGCGCGTTGGTTGGTCTGGTCACGCGGAACGTGATGCTGGTGATGGGGCCGGAGACTTCCAGCCCATCCTACCAACGTGTCGTCCGACGCGGTGGTGACGGTCGTGCACGGCGTACCGCCGGGAACCGGGAACGGAGGCGATATTTTACGAAGGCAGCCGCCTTTTTTTTGCCCGGCGCACATTCGTGATCCATAATCGCCGGCGGTCAATGGAGCGACCGCTGGATGCCGCGACCACTCGCGGTCCTTCGCGAACGGATGCCCACGTGCCAGTCGTCTGCCCACCGGCGTCGCGTGCTTCCCACCGGCTTTGCACCGGCGGGTGGATCGTGGGCTTGGTGTTCGCGGCCTGCGGGATCGCGACGGCTGCCGAGCCGGCGACGACCTGGCCGCCGATCGCCCCGTCACCGGCCGACGTGCAGACCTCGACGGCGCATGTCCCCCACGAGGATCTGGCGGCCCGTACCACGGCGCTGGTGCACGAGGGCCGCTGGGCCGATGTGGTGAGCATCTGCGAAACGTCCGCCCGCAAGGGAACCCTCGCTCCCGCGCTCCATCAGCAGTACGACCTCGCCAAGCTCCACTGCGACGTCGCCCGCCGGCACGCCGAGCCCGCCTTCCGCAACCAGTTGGGCGGCCTTTCCGAGAGCGACGCCCGCCGCGTCTATGCTGAGGTGCTGTCGCGGATCGGCTCGCATCACGTCGAAAACCCCGACTACGCCCGGCTCGTGGGACGCGGGCTCAAGGCCGTGGACGTCGCCCTCGACGAACCGTCGTTCGCGGCCGTCCATGCCGCCCAGGCCACGCCCGAGCGGCGCAGGCTCTACCGGGAGCAGGTCGCGAGGATCGCCGCCACGCAGCCGGTGTCGTCACAGGCCGAGGCCGAGTCGCTGGCGGCCTGGGTCGCCCGGGCTGGTCATTCGATCCTGGGGGTTCCCTCGGCGGTGACGCTGATGGAGATGGCCGCGGCCGCCGTGGGCGGGCTCGACGAATACTCCGCGTTTCTCACGAACGGCCAACTCGACGATCTTTACGCTCAGATCGAGGGCAACTTCGTGGGTCTCGGTGTGGAACTCAAGAGCGCCACCGATGGCCTGCTCGTGGTGCATGTCATCCCGAACAGCCCGGCCGAGCGGGCTGGCATTCGCGCCGGCGACCATCTCGTAGGCGTCGGTGGCCGTTCGATCGGCGGCATGAGCGTGGACGAAGCGGCCCACTTGCTTCAGGGGCCCGAGGGCTCGCTGGTCACGCTCGCGATCCTGAGGGCCCCGGCACCAGCCCGCGCGGTGACGGTGCGGCGGGAGCATGTCGAGGTGCCGAGTATCGAGCAGGTGAGGATGCTCGATGCGTCCGCGGGCATCGCCTTCCTGAAGCTGACGTCGTTTCAGAAGACGACCGCCGCCGACCTCGAGGCGGCCCTCCGCAGGCTCGACGCGGCTGGCATGCGGTCGCTGGTGATCGATCTGCGTGGCAACCCGGGCGGCCTGCTCTCGGCGGCGGTCGACGTGGCCGACCTGTTCCTCGAGCGGGGGCTGGTGGTGGCGACCCGCGGCCGCAGCCCCGATGAAGACTTCAACTATTCGGCCGGCCGCCCCGGGACGTGGCGGATGCCGCTGGTGCTCGTGATCGACGGCGACTCGGCCAGCTCCAGCGAGATCTTCGCCGGCGCGATCCGCGATCACCGCCGCGGCACCATCGTGGGAACACGAAGTTACGGCAAGGGTTCGATCCAGGGCATCTTCCCGCTGGAGGCGGCGGGGGTCGGGATGCGGCTGACGACCGCGAAGTTCTTCTCGCCCCACGGCCTGCCCTACAGCAGCGTCGGGGTGGAGCCCGACGTGCCGGTCCGCACCGTGGCCCGCCCCGTGGACGGAATGATCGTCGCCGGGTCGACCGACACGGCCTTGGCTGCCGCCACCGACGTGGCGCGGCGGATGACGCTCCGCCCCGCCGCCCGTCCCTCGGGCCGGTCGACGGCCGCCCGCTGACCCGCTCTCCAGCCGACTTGGCCACTACTTGAACTGCCCGTTCCCCACGGCTAGTCTGCAGGGGATTCGTTGGAAGGCCCGTCGCTGAACTTCTTCTTCTGGCTGCGATGGGTCGGACGTGATTCGCAGGCCTCGCGTGTGAGCGGACGCGCGTGGTCCGGATCGTCGTTTCCCGTGTCGCCAGATTTCCCTCAGCCAGATTTCCCTCAGGAAGTTCCCGCCTGCCAACCCCAGAAGGACTCTCCCCATGACCACCGCCCGCTCGAATGCCATCGCCGCCATCAACAACTACAGGCCGACCGGTCAAGCCTGGAACTTCCGCGAGACACCGACCAGCGAGATCTTCGGCTCCAACGTGTTCAGCGACTCGGTCATGAAGGACCGGCTGCCGAAGAGCGTCTACAAGGCGCTTCAGGCCACGATCAAGCAGGGCAAGCCGATCGATCACACCATCGCCGACGCCGTGGCGCTCGCGATGAAGGACTGGGCGATCGAGAAGGGGGCCACTCACTACGCGCATGTCTTCTATCCGCTCACCGGCATCACGGCCGAGAAGCACGACAGCTTCCTGACTCCCACCGGCGACGGTGACGCGATCGCCGAGTTCTCCGGCAAGGAGCTGATCCAGGGTGAGCCTGACGCGTCGAGCTTCCCGTCAGGCGGGCTCCGCGCCACGTTCGAAGCCCGCGGCTACACCGCCTGGGATCCGACGAGCCCCGCCTACATCCTCGACAACCCCAACGGCACCACGCTCTGCATCCCGACGGCATTCTGTTCGTGGACGGGCGAGGCGCTCGACAAAAAGACGCCGCTCTTGCGATCGATGCAGGCGGTCGACAAGCAGGCCCGCCGCGTGCTGGCGATCATGGGACACAAGGACGTGGGCCAGGTGACCGCATCGGCAGGCCCGGAGCAGGAATACTTCCTCATCGACCGCAACTTCTTCTTCGCGCGGCCCGACCTGGTCGTCACCGGTCGCACGCTCTTCGGTGCCAAGCCGCCGAAGGGACAGGAGTTCGAAGACCAGTATTTCGGAGCGATCCCGGAACGGGTGCTGGCCTGCATGCTCGAGGGCGAGCGGGAACTCTTCAAGCTCGGCGTGCCGGTGAAGACGCGGCACAACGAGGTGGCCCCGAGCCAGTACGAGATCGCACCCCTGTACGAGAATGCCAACATCGCGACGGATCACCAGCAGATGATCATGCAGACGCTGACCCGGGTCGCGCAGAAATATGGCATGTCCTGCCTCCTGCACGAGAAGCCGTTCGCAGGAATCAATGGGTCGGGCAAGCACGTCAACTGGTCGATCGGCTGCAAGCTCGGTAACCTGCTCGAGCCGGGCGAGACGCCCCATGCCAACGCGCAGTTCCTCGTGTTCTGCGCGGCGGTGATCCGCGCCGTTCATCGGCACGGCGACCTGCTGCGATCGGTCGTGGCGGCCAGCGGAAATGACCATCGGCTGGGGGCCAACGAGGCCCCGCCGGCGATCATCTCGATCTTCCTCGGCGACCAGCTCGCCGACGTCTTCGAACAGATCGAGAAGGGCAAGGCCACGAGCAGCAAGTCGAGCGGAACGCTCACCGTGGGCGTCGACACCCTGCCTCCGCTGCCGAAGCACGCTGGCGACCGCAACCGCACGAGCCCGTTCGCCTTCACGGGCAACAAGTTCGAGTTCCGCGCGGTGGGTGCCAGCCAGTCGATTGCCGGACCGCTCGTCGCCCTGAACACGATCGTGGCCGAAAGCCTCGATTACATCGCAACCGAGCTCGAAAAGACCACGGGCGGCGACGCCTCGAAGCTCAACGCCGCTATCGAGAAGCTCCTGCAGCAGATCATCTCGGAGCACAAGGCGGTGATCTTCAACGGCAACGGCTATGCGGCCGAGTGGCAGGAGGAGGCCAAGCGGCGCGGGCTGCCCAACCTCAAGGCCACCCCCGAGGCGCTCGACGTGCTCGTCTCGCCGAAGAACATCGCCCTGTTCGAGAAGTATGGCGTGCTCTCGGAGCGGGAGCTCCGCAGTCGCTACGAGATCTACATGGAGCGGTATTGCAAGGACATCAACGCCGAGGCCAACTCTGCCGTGCAGATCGCCAAGACGATGATCCTGCCGGCCGGCTACCGCTATCAAGGGGAACTGGTCGATACGGCCGCGAAGCTCAAGAGCCTCGGGCAGACGGTGCACATGGGCACCCTCGAGAAGTTGACCAAACTCGTGGGCGAGTTTGAGGGCCGGATCGAGGCCCTCGAGAAGGTATTGGCCCACGGCGGCCACGATATCCATGCCGAGGTGAAGCACTTCCACGACGACGTGATCCCGGCGATGCTGGCGCTCAGGGAAACGGCCGACCAGATCGAGTCGATCCTCCCCGACGACCTCTGGCCGCTGCCGACCTACCGTGAAATGCTGTTCATCAAGTGAATCACTCCGATCTCGAAGCATCGATCGCGGCGGAGCGTGATCGGCTCGGGCTCGCAGTGCCTCCGGAAGCCATGCCCGGGCTGGCCGCGTATGCGGCCAGCCTCTGGGCGTGGAATGAGAAGCTCAACCTCACGCGTCACACCGACGCCGAACGATTCGTGTCTCGCGACGTCGCCGACGCGGTGGCCATCGCACCGCATCTGGCTCGGAGCGAACGTCTCCTCGACGTCGGTACCGGCGGTGGCACGCCCGGCGTGATCCTGGCCCTGCTGCGGCCCGATCTCCGGGTCGAACTCGTCGACAGCGTTGCCAAGAAGGCCCGTGCGGTGCGGGAGATTGTTCGGGAGACGGGCCTCGACCTCCCGGTGCACGAGGGCTCGGCCCAGGCGCTCGTGGCCGGCCGGCCGTCGGGTCCCCAGCGCTTCGACACGCTCGTGGTTCGCGCCGTGGCCCCACTGGCCAAACTGCTCGGCTGGTTCGAGCCGATCTGCGACACCTTCGGGCGGATGCTCGTCGTGAAGGGACCGCGCTGGGATGAGGAGAAGACGGAGGCATTGTTTCGCGGCCTCGTGAGGAAGGTCACCATCCGCCGCATCGCCTCGTGGCCGATCCCCGGCAGCGACAACGAGAGCGTCTTGCTCGAAATCGCCAAGCGTTCCAGCTCGTAGCCGCTCGTCGAGCGTTCACCGCCCCCCTTCGCTTCCCCTGTCAGGAAGCCCCAAGCGCCAGCGCGGGGAATACGTCCACCACGTCGGACGGTTCGGCGCCATCAACGCGGTCGCGGCGCGTCTACCCGTCGCTCGCGCTCCGGGCTTCCCCAGCAACCGACACAATCGAGAACCCGCGAGGGGCTGCCCGTGCCCCGAGAGCCGGCGTTGCTGGCCAGCGCAGGCAGGATGCCGAAGCGCAGGCAGCATCGAGTGAGCGAAGCCCAGGATGGGCGAAGCGAACGTCCGGCTCACGGGGCACGGGCAGCCCCGAGCCGACGGCGGCGACGGCGTGACAGCCAGATTGGCGAAGCGAACGTCCGGCTCACGGGGCACGGGCAGCCCCGACCCACCACTCGGGCCCCCGTCAAGCGATCCACCAACGTCGGATGCGCTCTAGAGATTCATGCCGAGGTAACCGCCGGCGGCGTCGCTGGCGGCCTGCTCGCGTGCCAGGCGCTCCAGCGCCCGCGAGAGGTCACCCGCGGCGATGTAGCGGTCGAACTCGACTTCGACGGCCCGCTTGGCCGAGAGTCTGAGCCACTCGACCGCAGGCTGGGTCAGCCAGTCGCACGTCTCCTGATCGAGGGCGATCTCGAGATCGGCGCCGATCGTTCTGGAGTCGGTGTCGTCGGTGAGCAGGGTGCCCTCGAACCGGAACCGCGCCCACCCCACCTGCGGATCGTTGGTAAAACAAAAAGTGCAACTGCCGTCCGTCAGATAGTACGTGTTTCGGGTACCGTGCCGGGCCACCGCCTGCTGCATCCTCCCGAGCCGAACCCGGTAGACGGGAGACGCATCGAGCGGGATGTCGAGCCGAGGCACGCTCCGCAGGGGCGTACACTCGAAGGTGATCGCAACGGCAGGACGGGACGATTCGTCGCTCATGGTCGCTTCAGTGTATCGCCGTCATCGGCTCTTGGCACTCACCGCCATGATGGCCTGCTTGGCCGGCGGCTGCGGATTCCGGACCCAGGAAACACCGCCGCTGCGCGTCGCGGAAACCCGCCGCTGCATGGGCGTCTCCTGGACGATCACGGTCTGCGTGACGGACCGGGCCACCGGACTGGCGGCGATTGCCGCGGCCTTCTCGGAAGTCGTTCGGCTGGAGCGAATCCTTTCCGATTACGACCCGACGAGTGAACTGAGCCGGCTGTCGGCCACCAGCCCGTCGACGACGCCGGTCGCCGTCAGCGATGACCTGTGGGCCGTGCTCGTCCGTGCGGCGACGATCGCAGACGACACAGACGGCGCCTTCGACGTCACGGTCGGCCCGCTCACCACACTCTGGCGGCAGTCGCGGCGATCCGGACATCTGCCGCGGCCCGACAAACTCGCTGCGGCCCGGGCGGCGGTCGGCACTGACGCGATCGTCCTCGACGCCGCCTCGCGGTCCGTGTCGCTCTCCCGCCCTGCCATGCGGCTCGATCCGGGAGGCATCGGCATGGGCTACGCGGCCGACCGCGTGCTCGCCGTGCTCGCCGGGCAGGGCATCGCGTCGGCGATGGTCGACGCCTCGGGCGATGTCGCCGTCTCGGCGGCTCCGCCCGGAACGGCGGGCTGGCGGATCGCCGTCGCCCCGCTGCCGGGCGCGGGTGCGGCCACGGGCGGCACGCTCCTCCTGAAACACGCCGCGGTGACGACCTCGGGGGATGCCAACCAGGCCGTGGAGATCGACGGCCGCCGCTACAGCCACGTTGTCGATCCCCGGACGGGAATGGGCGTGGCCGGCCCCGCCGCTGTCACCGTGATCGCCCCGGACTGCACCACGGCCGACGCCTTGGCGACGGCCGCCAACGTGCTGGGGCCTGAGGCCGGACCTGCCGCGATCGCACGATTTCCCGGCTGTTCGGCCCGGTTCACTTGGCGGGAGGACGACGCCACGCGGAGCCTCACCACGCCCGGATGGCCCATTCCCTGATCGCCTTTTTGCCAGGCTTGCCCAGCCTGCCGCGGGAGCGGCCGACTCTGACGATTGTTCCAAGTTTGCGGGCAGGGGCGTCGATAGCAAGGGTGCTGCCGCTGCGCCTCGGTGCACGCGGTGCGGGCACGGAGTCGGGGGGCGACGTGCCGGGAAGGCATCGCTGCGAGCAGCGGTGTCATCCCCTCGGGCGCAGCGGCGGCATTTTGGATCATTTTCGACACCGAGACCGCCGGCACGAAGCCGGCGCCCCCACCGTGCCGCGACTTGCCCGACAACTCTGGGTGGCTGTCACGAGCCTCACGCTCGTCGCCAGCGGATGCGCGCCAAGGCAGCCGTTCTATTTCTTCGAGGACGGCGACCTCTCGCACTACGTGGGCGCGATCCAGAAACTCGAATACCCGGACGGTGAGCAGGCTCCGCTCGACGAGGCAGCCGGCGCGGTCGAACCGCTCACGCTCTCGAATCCCAGTTTCGACAACATCTGGGAGGTCTCGCTCGAGGAGGCCGTCCGCACGTCGCTCGAAAACGGCAAGGTGCTCCGCAACCTCGGCGGCCGGTTCGGCAGTTTTGGTGGTCCGCGGCCCCAGACCGGTGAGCCTCCGGTGTCGCTGCTCACCAACCCGCAGGCCACGCCGAGCATCTATGACCCTGCAATCGTGGAAACCGACCCGTTCCGCGGTGTCGAGAGCGCCCTGGCCCTGTTCGATGCCCAGCTTTCCAGCTCGCTCACGTGGGAGCGGCAGAACCGGCCGCAGAACGTCGGCGGCCTCGTCGGCCCGCTCGTTTTCCAGCAGCAGTTCCTCGGCGACACCGGCAACTTGACCACGGGCATCCAGAAGCGGACCGCGACCGGTGCGACGTGGGGTTTCGCCAACTCGACGCTCTATGACAACAACAACTCGCCGATCCGGCAGAAGGGCGTGCCCTCGACCTGGACCACCAACTACGACTTCACGTTCAACCAGCCGCTCTTGCAGGGTGCCGGCGCCACCTACAACCGGATCGCGGGCCCCGACTTTTTCGACAATACCTTCGGGCGACCGAACTTCCGCGGCGTGCTGCTCGCCCGGATCAACGCCGACATCTCGCTGGCGGATTTCGAAGCCGGCGTCCGCAACCTCGTCAGCGACACCGAGCAGTCATACTGGGAACTCTACTTCGCCTACCGCAACCTCGAGGCCCGCAAGGCCGGCCGCGACAGTTCGCTCGAGGCCTGGCGGAAGGTGCATGCCCTCTACGTCGAGCAATCCCGCGGCGGCGAGGCCGACAAGGAGGCCCAGGCCCGCGAGCAGTATTTCTTCTTCCGGAGCGAAGTCGAGCAGGCCCTCACCGACGTCTATCGCTGCGAAAACCGGCTGCGATACATGATGGGGATCTCGGCCAGCGACGGCCGGCTGATTCGCCCGTCCGACGAGCCGACTACGGCCCGGATTTCGTTCGACTGGCAGCAGTCGCTCGTCGAGGCCCTGTCGCGTTCGGCCGAGCTCCGGAAGCAGAAGTGGGTGATCAAGCAGCGGGAACTCGAGCTCGTCGCCGCCAAGAACCTGATCCTCCCGCGGCTCGACATGATCGGGCGGTGGCGATTCCTCGGTATGGGACAGCAGCTGCTCAGCCAGAGTGGCAACTCGTACGACGCCAACGGCCAGTCACCGCTCGCCGACACCGATGCCTACTCGACGCTCTTCCAGGGACAGTTCCAGGAGTGGCAGGCGGGTGCGCAGTTTCAGATGCCGCTCGGCTTCCGCCGCGAGCTGGCCACCGTGCGGCACCACCAGCTCCAGCTGGCCCGCGAGCGGGCCCGGCTCCAGGACGAGGAACTCGAGGCCTCGCACGGGCTGGTCGAGGCGGTGCGGAACGTCGATACGAACTTCGCGCTCTCCCAGACCAACTTCAATCGTCGCGTGGCCGCCGAACGGCAGGTCGAGGCGGTCCAGGCAGCCTACGACGCCAACACCGTCACCCTCGACCAGCTCCTCGATGCCCAGCGGCGGCGGGCCGAGGCGGAGAGCGCCTACTACCGCTCGGTCGTCGACTACAACCGCTCGATCTCGCAGCTCCATTACCGCAAGGGTTCGCTACTCGAATACAACGGCGTGTTCCTCGCCGAAGGCCCGTGGCCCGGCAAGGCCTACTTCGACGCCCATCGCCGAGCCCGCCAGCGGGACGCCAGCCTGTACCTCGACTACGGCCACTCGCGACCCGGTGTCTTCAGCCGAGGCACGATCTCGCAAAACTTCGAGGAGCTCGGCGCCGACGCCCGCGCCACCCAGCTCCCGCCACGCGATCCGGCCACGCGACCGGAAACCGTGCCGATCCCTTCGCTCCCCGCGGCTCCGGGCACGAAGACCGAGCCTTCGGCCCCCGGCCTCCTGCCTCCGCCGGCCTGAGCCCGCCGCCTTGGCTCACGCCGCGTGCTTGGCGACCCAGGCGTGGAGCATCGCGAACTGCTTCGCGAAATCCTGTTCCGTCACGCCGAGCGGGCTCTTGAAGAAGCAGGCGAGCCAGTCCATGGCCCCGGATTCGCCGGCCCGATGGGCCCGCTCGACGAGCCGCACGAGGTCGAGCACGAGCGGGGCCGCCAGGATCGAGTCGCAGCCCTGCCAGGTGAACTGCATGGTCATCGGCGTGCCGAGGAACCCGCGGAAGTGGATGTGATCCCACGCGGTCTTCCAGTCGCCGAGGCTCTTGATGTATTCGATCGAGACATGCGTCTGCGGCGGATACCCGAGGATGCTCGCGAGCAGATGGTCTTTGCTGCGCACCTTGGCGGCCTTGTTCCGCGGGTCGTCGAGCACCTGTCCGTCCATGTTGCCGAAGATGTTGTGGCCAACCCAGCTCATCACCTCGAGGTTGCGGGCGGCGAACATCGGGGCCAGCACGCTCTTGAGGAGCGTCTCCCCCGTCTTGCCGTCGCAGCCGGCATGCGCGATCCGCCGTTCACGGGCGACCGCCTGCATCGCCTCCGGCGTCGCGCCCGCCGAGGGGGTGAAGTTGACGTAGGAACACCCCGCCTCCGCGGCCGCGAGGAAGTAGAGACTGCTGGCCGGCAGCGGGCACGTCGCTGCGTCGTCGAGCAGCGGCTCGATCTCGGCGAAATCCTTCGGGATCGGCAGCGCCGGCGGGGGCTCCGTGGAGGCCACGTTGACGACGACCACGTGGGCAAGGCCCTCGGCTTTCTTGAAGGCCTCGATGTCGCCGCGGATGCGGGCGATCGCCTCCCGGGGCGTTTCCGCGACGACCACGCTTGCCATGTCGGCCAGACCACGGATCCGATCGCCGGTCGCCACGACCGTGCCCGGACGCAATCTCGACTCGACCTCGGAAAAATATCCGGCCGCGCCATCGAGCAGTTCCGGCGTGATCGCCCGACTCTCGACCCACATTCGCCGCGCCTCGTCGAAGAGGCTGCCGGAGCGAATATCGTGACCGCCGACGATGATGTCACTGAATCCGACGAGCGACAGCCCCACAAACGGAGCTGTCTCCGTGACGAGGCCGACGGGCTCCATCGCGTCCTGGCGGAGGGCCGCCAGGCCCGTCATGAGCGTGGTCGAGATGCCCCCCTTCGCGCCGATGAGCCACAGACCGATCCGGGTGTCAGGCATGGAGCGGAGCTTTCGGGGCAGAAGAGCGGGTGGGAAGCGGACCGTGGGGCACGCGGCATGTGCCGCGGTTCGATCATTCTTCTTCGCCGATGATGGGCGTCAAGCGACGATGGCCGCCTGCGGCCGTCATGGCCGTGGTGCCTCGAGAACGCCCTGCTGCTCGATCCACGACCGCATCGCCTTGCCCTGGTTCATCAGCAGCGAGAGCGTCCGCCACTGCCGCTCGCTGACCGCGGCCTTGATGCGGTCGGTGTCGCCCTCGGACAGGATCATCGCCACGAGCATCTGCCGCACGTGATCGTTTTCCTGCTGTGGCCCCAACTCGTCCACCCGCAGTGCCGGCTCGCGGGCGATCAGGATCTCCTCGAGCAGGTCGTGCTGCGCCTGATCGAGGCCGAGCGTCTCGTCCATCTTCACGAGCGCCGACACGACCATATCCCGCCAGCGAAACGACCGCCGCGCACTGGCCTCACGCTCGATGCCCGCGAGCTGACGTTCGTCGAGCGTCGTGGGCAGCGCCTTCGCGAACAGCGACCCCGTATCGTAGAGCCCCCGCAGCCGCTGCCGGCACTGTTGCACGTCCTGCTGGAACTGCTGCCACTGCTTCTGTCCCTGCTGATCATTGAAGTTGACGCGGACCCCGGCATACCGCCGGCGAATGAGATCGACATCCTCGGCAAACCGCCGGATGTCCGACTCGATCGCCAGCCGAAGCTTCCGCCGCTGCAGGTCGTCGAGTTCGCACGCCTCGTCGATCCGCGCCAGATGCTTCTCCGCGATGGCCCGCGCCCGGGCGAACGTGGGCGATTCCGGGGGACGCGGCTCATCCCCTGCGGCTGCAGCCGGCGCGATCTGCCGGCCGTTCGCCATCACCCGTACCCGGCCAAACATCTGCCCGCCGTTGTCGCCCCGCAGGACCCAGCCGTTGCCCTGCTGCTCGAAGAGATTGGCGTCGAAGTTGGCCCCCAGATCGACGAGCTGTTGCTCGGCCGACGGCTGCGATGCCAGCGGCTCCTCGACCACGCGGTCGTCCTCGGCGCGGCTGGCGGCCGTCCAGCAGACGGTGACCGCGACGGCCACGATGACCGCCGCTCCACGACACACGGACGCGGCGGTGCGTGTCACTTCGTCCACCAGTCGTCCTCCTGATGCAGCCCCTGCCCGTCGAGGTTCCAACCCACGTGCATCCCCATGACGGCCGAGCCGGCCGCCTTCCGCCAGCGCCGCCATTCGGCCCGCTGGTTTTCGTCAAGGTGAGGCGCGATGCATCGCTCGGCGTAATCGGGGGCGGGCCGTTCGTTGTTCATGACGACCCGATGATCGTCGAGTCCGCGCACCCACGACGCCTCCCAATGCTGCTCGAGGTCGGCCTCGATGGCCCGCCGCTGTGCGTCGGCAAGATCGAGCCTCCGGTCGAGCTTCGCGACGATGGCCACGCGGGCCGCCCGCTGCCGCCGCTCCCACCGCAGCTGCTGTTCCCGCTGGTACGCCGCAAACTCGGCGGCGGGGGCATGCGGCTCGACTGCCTTGGCAAGCGACTCCTGGATCTCCCGCCGCACATCGAAGGACCGTCGTCCGGGGCCGCCCCGCATCTGCCGCGTCGCGACATTCAGGGCCGTACTGGCGACCGCCGTTTTGCCTGCGGTGAGCACCTCGCGGCGGGCCTCCGGGGAGAGGCTGCCGCAACTCCGTCGGACCATCTCCAGTTCTGTCCGCAATGCTGGCTGAAGCGCCTGCTCCATGTGCTTCGCCTGCTCACGGATCTGCTTGCGCTGCTGCCAGAGCTGGGCAGCCCGAGGATCCTTCGGCATCTCTCCATCGTCGGCCGCGTCGAGCGGGAGGGGTTGCTCTGCCACCTGCGGCTCGGGCGCGACAGCGTCGAAAATCGCCCGCAGCCCGGCGCCAAACAGCCCGCCCAGCGGCTGTGCCGGCGCGACCGGCGGGGCAATTGGAACGTCGTCCACGATCTCCACCAACTCGTCGATCTCCACGACGGCCTCGGGATCCGCCCCTTGGCCATCGTCAACGGCTTCTTCGACCTCGTCGCCGGCAACCTGGATCTGGACGACCCCGGCGACCAGGCACCACGCCGCGAGCAGGCCGCCAGCCGCTCGATGCATCCACCCTGCCGCCGCCAGCGTCCGCCATGAATTCGTGTTCATCGTTCGTACACCGGGAGGAACTTGTAGTTGACCGCCAGCGACAAGAGCGCCAGCGACGTGTCGACCGTGCCGCCGAACCCACCGCCACGGCCGGCGAAGCCGCTGAAACTGCCATCCTTGGCCTGCATCGTCTTGAGCTCCCTGACGAGACCCGCGTTCCACTGCTCCCAGGCATCGACGTCGCCCTGGAAGAGCGCCTGCGCGCGGTAGTAGCGGGTGTAGGTCGGATACCCCTCCATGCCCGCCTGCTCGCGGATGGCGGAGCGACCCTTGAGGTAGGCCAGTGCCTTGGTGTATTGCGGCAGACCCTTCTGGCCGGCGATCGCGTAGACGAGCACGCCGATGCTCGTCACCGCGTCACTGCCGCCGCCGGCTCCGCCTGAATAGCCGAGTTGGCCGTTGGGGCCCGTCATCGTCGTGAAATACTTGATGGCCCGGTCGATCGTCTCGTCAGGCACCTCGATGCCGGCATTTCGCGCGGCGAGCAGACCCATGAGCACCGCGCCGCTCACCGATGTGTCGGCGTCCTTCGCGTCGGCCGAGTATCGCCAGCCGCCCAGCGGGTTGTTCTTGGCACTCGTCACGGCACACCGCGCGGCGAGTTCGAGCGACTGGCCAATCGATCTCCCCTGCTGGCCGCCGGCCGCCGCCTCGCTCCAGAGGGTGCGGTCGTCGACGGTGCCGTAGGCCTCGGCGAGGGCCAGCATTCCGAAGCCGTGCTGGTACATGCTGTCGTGCCCCTGGCCCGACGCGAGAAACCCCGTGTCGGGATTCTGTCCCGAAATCATGCTCCGCAGCGCCTTGCGGATCGCCGTTCGGTAAGGACCGTGATTGGGGTCCTCGCCCGATGCCAAGAGCGTCATCACCGCCATGCCGGTCACACCGGGCCCGGCCTGGCCGTCCTTCCAGCCTCCCGAGTCGTCCTGGGTCTTGAGCAGGTAGCGCAGCCCCGCGTCGTACATCTCGCGGACATCCCGCGGCACCGGATCGCCGTAGCGGACAAGCGGCCCCTCGGCACGCACCGCCATCACGAGCATGACCAACATGCTGACGGTCGTCAGCGCCGGCCAAGGTCTCGAGCGGGTTCGAGTCGCAGCCATCAGCGTCGCTCCTTTTCAAAACGATTGAAGTAGGCGTCGAGTCCGGCGCGAAACTCCTCGGGCAGCACGCGGCCGCTCGTGCCGGTCGCCTGCTCCTGCTCGCCACCCCCCTCGGCGCGCTGTCCGCGGTTGCCGCGGCCCACGAGAGCGAGGGCCGAGTCACTGGCCGTGCCGGTGCTTCCGCCGCCGGATCGGCGGCCGCCCGCGCCGCCACCACCCCCCTTCGAGCAGTTGGAGCAGGCCGCCTGCGCCGCGAGCAACAGTTCGATGGCCTCGGTTTCGGCACCGATCGCCTTAGGACCCGTGTCGCCCGTGCCGAGGATCCCGGACGCCTCGGCCATCACCGTCTCGACCTTCTCGAACAACTGAATCTCCTGCTGGAACGACCGCTCGCCGTCGGGCTCCTCGAGCAGCCGCCCCGTCAGCCGGAACACCC
The DNA here is from genome assembly GCA_021414115.1 of Planctomycetia bacterium. GTDB lineage: Bacteria > Planctomycetota > Planctomycetia > Pirellulales > UBA1268 > QWPN01. Next base: position 73,828 of record JAIOPD010000106.1, on the reverse strand, counting down.
TGTCCGCGAGTGCTTCCTGCCGCTCGGCGAGCCCCTTGGCCTGACCGGCGATCTCCTCCGGCCCCAGCGCCCCGCGGCCCTGCTGGGCCACGCGGGTCTCCTCACGAAGATTGACCTCATCCTCGAGGATCTTCATCGCCTCGAGCACGACCTCCGGCGGCACGCTCTCCTGGGATTGGCTCCCCTCCCCCTGACCGCTCCCGTCCTGCGGCGGCGGCACGAGGTCGTCGGCAAGCCGGTCGAACGTATCGGACCAGAACTCGGCCTGCGCGATCGACATCCCCGCCTCCTTGGTGACGTCGTCGGAGAGTTGCCGCAGACTGCCGAGCGTGTCGAGGTCTTTCATCTCCTCGAGCACGGTGCGAAACGCGGGCAGCTGCCGCCGGTCGAAGTAGGCCTGCAGATCGTCCATCAATGCCGACATTTTGTCCGTCTCGCGGACGGTCTGCTCACGGACGTCTCCGAGCGCCTGCCTGACCTGCGCCGGCTGCCGATCGGCCTTGCCGAACGCCTCGGCCGCCATGCCCGCGATGCGGCTGCCGATCGAGCCCTGCTCCCGCGACGCGAGCTTGAGCCGCTTGACGAACGTGCTGCCCTCGAGCCGAGCCATCACCGCCGCCAGGTCATCGGCGACCTTGGCGAACTCCGCGAGCAGCTGCTCCTGGGCAGCGATCGCGTCGTCGAGCGCCTCGTCCGCGGCGGGCTCGTCATCAGGCGCTGGCGGCTTGCTCGGCGGCGACACGCCCGCCTGCGTGGTCGGCAGGCCAAGCCGGCCCGCGCCGCCGCTTGCCGGTTTACCGTCCTTCGGCTCGTCCCCCTTCGGTTGCTGCGACGACTCGACGTCGACCACCTGCGGAACGGGCGGCTGCGGGGGCTGCTCGCCACCGGTGGCCGATCCGCCCCCACCCGAAGGGTTCCGCTCTTCACCCACCTTCGGCGGCTGTTCGCCCGAGTCGCCAGGCTCACCGTCGTCGGGTTTTCCCGCGGCCGGTTTCCCCGCCAGATCACCCGGCTTGGGCTGACGCCCCTCCTGCCCCTCCTGCCCCGCCCCCGGCTTGCCCGTGGCGAGCCGCGCGGTCGCCGCCTGCTCGAGCAACTCCGCGACGGACGGCATCCGCTGGTCCGCGATATCGGCGAGCGTCTGGATGTCCTCGGCGAGTTGTTCCAAGGTGCCCGCCTCAAACTCGGGGTTCTTGAGGGCCTCGCGGACCAGGTCGCCACCCTCGTCGACAAGACGCTCGAGCCGCCGGGCATTGGCCTGCTCGGCGGACGCCTGCGCCTCGAGCCGGGCTCTCGTCTCGCTCGACGCCAACTGTTCCGCGGGCAGCCCACGGAGCTCCTTGTTGACCGCGAGCAGGCCCATCTCGCGGTCGCGGACCTCGCTGGCCTGCTGGCGGAACTGCTGGAGCCGCGTGTTGAGCACGAGGGCGTGCTCCCCGCGATCGAGCACGTAGAGGAGCAGGGGCGACGAATACACGCGGGCTCGTCCGGGCAGAAAATCCTCCGCGAAGGCCCGCAGCGCAATGGCTTGTGGCGCGATGCCGAGCGCCTCCGGACAGAACGTGGCGGCCGCGTCGAGCGACTCGACCTCGCCTCCGCCGGCCCGCAGGATCCGGTCACCCTTTTCGATGCTCGCCGCATCGGTCGCCACGCCGGGGTCGGCAAGGCCCTCCCAGGCAAGGCCGACCTTGCGGATCCCGAAGTCGTCGCGGGCGGCCACCTGGAACTTGAGCGTGTCGGTATTGAGCAGAATGCCGCGGGTCTGCGGCACGTCGAGCATCACCACGGTGGGCGGCTCGTCGGTGCGGGACGTGATCACGAGCTCGAGCGGCTCCGCTCCGGCGAGTCCCTCGCGGTCGCGCCACGTGACCGTCATCCGCGAGTCGGCCGCGACGAGCCGTGGCGGTGTGCGAATCACGGTGGCCTCCGGCTCAACCTCCACCCCATCGACCGTCGCCGCCGCGAGATCGCGGCTCGCGGTCACCACGACCGACACGGAACTGCCCTTCAAGGGGGCGAGCGTGCCGCCGCGGATGTCCTGCCGCTTGACTCCCTTCCGCTCGAGATAGTCAGGGAGCGTCACCTCGGCGTCGAGAGTCACCGGGACCGGCCGGTGCTTGGGCTCGATCCGCAGCCGCCGGCGCACGTCACCGACCGCGAGCGCGAGGGTGCCGTCGACAAGCTGGGGGGGCAGCGTGAAGGCATAGCCGTGGTCGTCTCGCGACGCCGTGAGTGGTGGCTGTCCGTCGATGCGTGCGGTCGCCAGCGCTGGCCGCCAGCGGGTGTCGTCGCCGAGCGACACGCCGAGCGTCGCCGGTTCGCCGTGCGGCACCACGAGCCGCTCGGGCAGCGGAGCGATGCGGGCGAACGTGAAGCGGTCGATCACCTTCCACGGCGCGAGCAGCCGCGCCCAGGAGTTGCCCGCAGCGTCGGACGCGACGGCGGCGACCGCCACGACCCCGGCCACCGGGAGAGCGGCGAGCGTTGCCCAGAGCCATGGCCGTGCGGGGGGCATGGCCTGGCGGAAATCGCACGCCCTCGACCGCTCCGCCACCTGCGCGACGGCCGCCTCGCAGAGGGCCCGCGACTGACCTCCGGCCGCGGCGCCGCGCACGATTTCGATGATGCCGAGGAGCTCGTCGCCCATCGAGGGAAACCGCCGGCCGATGAGCCGCGCCACCTGATCGAGACTGCGGTGTCGCCAGACCCAGCGGTGAACCGCCAGCGGGATCGCCGCACACGCCGCCACTGCGCCGCCGGCCACCGCGAACCGCGCCCACCGGGGCGTGTCGAACAGCCGGTCGCAGAGGAACAGCACCAGGAAGGCGATGGCGATTCCGCAGATCGCGCCGCAGCAAGCCTCGAACAGCTTGATCCGTCGGACCATCCCGCGGAAAGCCGCGAGCCGCCGCTCGAGATCGGCGGGCAGGACGATTGCCCGGCCCTGCTCCGACTGGGCGTCAGTGGTGTGCATGAGAGTTGCCTCGTGGAATGTCGACGCTGCGCGTCGCGCGTGGCCCGAATATCAACAGCATGATCATCAGACGAGCCCTTGTCGCTTGCGTCCGATCCAAAAAAGCCCCAGCAGCCCGACGAGCGTGGCCGCGACCAGCGGATGGCTCCAGAGCTGCATGCGCCGGATGGCCGGTGGTGGATCGGGCAAGGCCGAGAGCGCGTCGACGAGGCCGGCGATTTCCTCCGGCCGGACGACGCGGCCCCTGGTCACCTGGGCGATCTCGGCGAGCACCTCGGGCCGTGCGGCCTTGCCGATGCCCTCCGCGACCGACCCTTGCACGAAGATCGAGGCCTCGAGCGTGTCGCCGGTTTCCTTGCAGGAGAGGAGCACGTCGTGCTGCCCGGGCTCGGAAGGCGTGAAGCTTCCGGCGAACACACCCCACTCGCCGTCACCCCCCGGGGGCGTGAATCGCACCGTCTCCTCCGCCCCCGATGGCGTCCGGATCCTCGCCGTCACGTCGCCGCGGGCGAGTGGCTCGCCGCCTGCCTCGGCGATCCGCGCGTCGATCGCGATCGACTGGCCGAGTTGCGGCTGCTCCGGTGCGAACGACAGGCTCATGCGTTCACCCTTGGCCATGTTGCGGCGGTAGGCCATCCAGCGGACGACCTGGCCCCAGAACCGATAATGGTATTTGTCCTCCACCCCCTTCCGCCACCGCCAGGCGCCGTCGGTGGCCATATACAGCACCTTTCCGGCACCGAACGTCCGGGTGACGAGCAGGGGAATGCGGCCATACTCGTTGGCGGCGTCCTCGTGGACGGCGAGCACCTCGCTGCCCGCCTTGGCCCGGAGGACGGGGCCGTACCATTGCCCACCCGGCAGGCTCTCCCACACGGCGACGTTTTCACCGCCGGAGTCGGCGAGTTTGGTGAGCAGGCTCTTTCGGCCGGCCTCGGTGAGCACGAGCCGTCGCGGGCCATCGGTAGCCACGCCATCGGGCCGGGCGACGTCGATCACCACCGGACAGAGCTCCTCGAGCGGTGTGCCGACGAGCGACGCCTGCTCGCCCCGCCAGCCGGGCATGAAGACGAGTCCACTGGCCTGGTATTCGACGAGCCCCTTGAGCAGCCGGCAGTCCTCGTCGGTGAGCTGACCGTTGCCCACACCGACGTCGCCGAGAAACACGACGTCGTACTGGGAGAGTTCGTCGAGGCCCGCGGGGAACGTCTGGATGTAGTCCTTGTTGCCGCCTCCCCGCTTCGAGAGCCCCGGTTGGAAAAGCAGACACGACACGTCGACGCCAGGATCCCGTGCCAGGGCGTTGCGGAGGTAGCGATATTCCCACCGCGGCACGCTCTCGACGACGAGAACCTTGAGCTTCTCCTGCCGCACGGCGATCGGCGCCGTGCGCTCGTTGTTGTCCGGCAGGATCTCCCCCTGCTCCACAGGGATGGTGAGCGTGACCGTGTAATCGCCGACCCCGGGAGGCGTCCAGTAGATCCAATCGGAGACCGTCGCCATCGCGGGGATACGAACCTCCTTGACGAGTTTCTCGCCGCTCGACGGCGTGAGCGTGGCGATGACCACCCGCTCGGTCGGCAACGACGAGACGATCGTGAAGGGGACGCGGACCGGCTTGTCCGCCACGCCCATGGTGGGGCAATCGAGGCTCGCGAGCTCGAGATCGGGGAGTTTGGTCGCGCTGCCGACCGGCACGGCGTAGACGGGCACCTGCGCGAGCCTCAGGGCCTGCGCCGCGTCGAGCGGCGACCGCCCCTTGTTCCAGTCGCCGTCGGAGGCGATCACCACCGCACGCAGGGATGCGAACCGCTCGAGCGACTTCGCGAGCGGGTCACCGAGATCGGTGCCGGTGCCCGGCGGCGTTGGGGAAAACGGCTCGACGACCACGTCGAACCGCGGCGTCAGCGCCGCCCAAAACTCGCTCGCGGCGAGCGGCGCCACGGCGTCGCGCCGGGAACGCGGGCCACCGGCCGACGCGGTCCCGCCCGACACGACGTCCCGCGTGTCCATGCTGCGCGATGCATCCCAGAGCACCGCGACGGCCGGCTTCTCGTCGGGCCGATACTCCTCGACCCACTCGGGCTGATTGAGGAGGACCGCGACGACACTGGCGATCACGAGCCGCAGCAGTTCGACGAGCCCGGTGCCGGCGGCAAACCCGCTCCGCCGCCAGGTCAGGAAAGCGACGACCGCAATCGCCGCGACCAGGGCGGCCGAAAGGCCGATCGTCCACGGCGTCGTAAAGAATCGGAGGCCGGCGACGCCGTTCATGCGGCGGCCTCCGCTTGCCGAAAACCAGCCGGCGTGACCGCGGCGACCGTTTGCCTCGGCAGGCTCAACAAGCCTTCGCCGATCAGGGCCAAGAGCATCGCGATCAGAAATGCCCGCCAGGTCTCCTGCACGATGCTGTCCGCCGCGCCGGCCCGGCCGCTGATCCGCGAAAAACCGAGACCCCGAAAGAGCCCGTCGACGCGGTCATCGCCCACGGCAGCCGCCACATCTTCGGCGAGCGGACGGTTCACGGCGAAGAGCCGGTCACCCGCGCGAAACACGCCGGCATGCAGGCCCGCTTCGGTCGAGCCGCCGGCGGTCGGGCCGGCGATCCGCGTCCAGGCGGGGTTGGCTTGGGCGACCGCGACGGCCGCCGATCCCGCGTCGAGTTGTCGCCCCGCGCCGAGCACTGAGCGGCCGCGATCGATCGCCCGCTGCACGAGGGCATAGAGCACGATTCCTTCGGAGGCGAGCGAGGAGTCGCGCGGTGCCGGCGTGGTCGCACAGAACGTCACCCCCTCGACCTCGGACGAGCGGGCCACCAGGGTCGCGGCGCCGGGCAGCGAGGCCAGCGGCACCGCATCGCCGGCGACTGCGCACGACCGCTTCACCTCCAGCTCACCCAGCGGCAGCGCGCCCCCCGCGAGCGTATTGGCGAGCAGGTCTTGGTCGGTCCGCCACGACTCGGGAGCGACGGCCGCGGCGTGGGTGGTCCACGCGCCCCACGACACACCCGCGAAGGCGGCCGACGTCGGCACATCGGGTGGAAAGAAGATGACCTGACCGCCGCGGTCGACGAAGGCCCGCACCGTGTCGGCAGCAGGACCTTCCGGCAGGGCCGCCTGCCAGAGCAGCACCGCGGCGTCGCCCCACGCCGCCGCGGCGAGGCCGCCGGCCGCGAGCACATCGACCGTCGCCACCGCATCCTTTTCCGGGGCGATCCCCGCCACCAGTTCCAACACCCGCCGCGCGGCGGGGTCGTCGGCCAGCACGAGCGAGCGCCGCGGCGCCGGCTCGTCGTAGGCGAAGAAAAACTCGTTGTCGGCGGGGTCGGCGTCGGCTGGAATCGAGACCGTGCCAAAGCCCGGCGTGGCCGCGGTCCGCTCCAGTGGGATGACGTGGTTCTTGAGCACCGCCTCGCGGCCGGAAAGTTCGATGTCGACGGCCGAGGTCACGCCGCTGATCTCGAACGTGAGCGGCAGCGTGAGCCGCGGACCTTCCTCCAGCCGCGACACGGAGACGGTGACGACGAGCTGGCGGTCGCGACCCACGGTCTCGAGCCGGACGCCTCCCACGCGGACGCCGACATTGCCGACCGCCGGTGCCGGGAACGAAAGCAGTTGAAACCTCACCTGCTGGGGAAGTTTCGCGAAGGCGTCGCGGATGCCGCCCCACGCACCGTCATCGGGCCGCCAGTCGTTGGCCCGCTGATCCGAGCAGATCCAGATCTCAGTCGTGCCCGCACCGTTCTCGCGGATGAACTCATAAGCCGACTGGAGCAGCCCCGGCAGATCGGTGGCCGCGGCGACGGGGCCGGCCGTCGCCAGTTCGGTGATCGCCTCGGGGCTCGGAACCTCGACGGGCCCCCGCCCGGCGTCGGTGGCGAGCATGACCCGGCCGGGGCCAAGGGTCCGGAGCGACTCGACGAGCTGCCGGCGGCCGGTGTCGAGTTTCGACTCTCCGCCTGCGGGATCTCGGGCCTGCATACTGGGCGAGCGGTCGAGCACGACGATCGCAGAATCGGGCCGGCCGCCACCGGCGAGCGCCAGCCAGCCCCGCGCGAGCGGCCGGCCCACCGCGAGGATCACGGCCGCCACCGCCAGCATCCGCAGGAGCATGATCAGCCAGTGCCGCAGCTGCGAATAGCCCCGCGACAGCGCCCGGGCCGATAGCAGAAACATCATCGCGGCCCAGGGCACGGTCTGGAACCGCCGTTGATTGATGAGATGGATGATCAGCGGCAGGCCTACCAAGGGCAGGGCGAAGAGCACCCAAGGCTGGAGGAACGTCATCGCAGACCCCTCCCGGCCGCGCGGCCCACCAGAAACCGGGCCACCGCCTGCTCATAGGGCTCGTCGGTGAGGACGCGGTGATAGTCGACGGCCGATTCCAGCACGATCTTCTTCATGTCGGCGAGGTAGGCCTCCACCGCCCTGTGATAGCGGTCGGAGATGTCGATCGGGTCGGCGAAAATCGCCGCGCCCCCCTCCATGTCGAGAAACCGGGTCGGCCGTTGAAACTGAAACGCGATCTCCTGCGGATCGAGCAGGTGGAAGGCGGCGACATCGTGCCGGCGAAACCGCAAGTGGCTGAACGCCGACGCCAGCGCCGCCGGATCGGCGAACAAGTCGGAGACGATCACGACCACGGCCCGCTGCCGGATGGTCTCGGCGAACTCATGGAGCACCTCGGGGAGCCGCGTCGGTCCCGCGGGCCGCACCTCGTCGAGCAGGTCGAACACGAGCCTGAGGTGTGCCGGGCTGCGCCGCGGAGGGAGCGTCCGCACGATGCCGTCGGCGACGCACGAAATGCCGACCGCGTCCCCCTGCTGGGAGGCGAGGTACGACAGCGCCCCGCAGATCCGCCGCGCGAAGTCGATCTTCGTCATCGCGCCCGGGCCGAAGTTCATCGAGCCCGAGGTGTCGAGGACGAGACACAGCCGCAGGTTGGTGTCGGCCTCGTATTCCTTGACGTAGTGGCGGTCGGACCGGCCGAATGCCCGCCAGTCGAGCCGCCGGAGATCGTCACCCGGCACGTACTTGCGGTATTCCGCAAACTCGACGCTCGAGCCGCGGTGCGGGCTCGCATGCCGCCCCGACACGCTGCCCACCATCGGGCGGCGGGCCAGCAACGGCACCGCGGAGAGCCTCGCGAGCACCTGCGGGTCGAGAAACGATCGCGGCTGTCGGTCGGTCAACATGCGGCTCAGGGAAAAGTAAAAAGGTGACCACGATCATCGCGGGCTCGCTCCACGCGTGTCAGCCCGCCTGCTCCTCGACGGTCTCCTTCACGAGTCGGCCGACGATCTGCTTGGCGTCGATCCCCTCGGCCTGCGCGGCGAACGTGGTGATCAGCCGGTGGGTGAGCACCGGCGCCGCCACCGCTTCGACGTCCTCGAGGCGGACCATGTAGCTGCCCAACAGCGCGGCCCGCGACTTGGCGCCGAGCACCAGGTTCTGCACGGCCCGCGGACCGGCACCCCAGGAGACGAGCGGTTTGAGCCAGGCCGGTGCCGACTCGCCCCGCGGCCGCGTCTTCCGCACGAGCTTGGCGGCGAAGCGGTAGATGTGGTCGGGCACGGGCACGCGACGGACCAGCTGCTGGTAGTCGATGATCTCGGCGGCCGTCATCACGTGGTCGAGTGACGGCGGGGCCTCGCCCGTGGTCGTCCGCGCGATCGCCACCTCCTCCTCCTCGCTGGGATAGTCGAGCTCGACCAGAAACATGAACCGGTCGAGCTGGGCCTCGGGCAGCGGGTAGGTGCCCTCCTGCTCCACGGGGTTCTGCGTCGCCAGCACGAAGAACGGCGGATCGAGCCGCGAAGTCTTGCCGACCACCGTCACCTTGTGCTCCTGCATCGCCTCGAGCATCGCCGCCTGCGTCTGGGGGGGCGCGCGGTTGATCTCGTCGGCGAGGACGATGTTCGCGAACACGGGACCGGGGACGAAGTGGAACTCGCGGCGGCCGTCGGCCGTCTCCTGGAGGATGTCGGTGCCGGTGATGTCCATCGGCATCAAGTCGGGGGTGAACTGGATGCGGCTGAAGTTCAGCGAGACGGTTTCCGCGAGCTTGCTGACCAGGAGCGTCTTCGCGAGCCCCGGCACGCCCATCAAGAGGGCATGGCCCCGTGCAAACAGGCAGATCGTCAGCCGCTCGATCGTCTCCTCCTGGCCGATGATCACCCTGGCCAGTTCCTGCCTCAGCCGCCCGTAGACGCTGCGGAGCCGGTCGAGAGCGGCCACGTCGTCGGCCGTGAGGTCGGTCGCGGAAGGGGACGCCGATGCGGTTGCCATGGTGTGCCTATTGTGGTCCTGGGGGCGGGGAAGGGTCGTGAACCGACCGCCGACGCCCTGACCCGCAAGTATGACCGAAACGGGGACCGATTTCCGGGCGGGGAGGCAAAGGCGGTCGGCGAACGCTCGAAGAGCGTCGGGAACTCCGTCCTCAACCTCAATCGGCTCCCCGCCGCTGGCACGCCTCACGACCCGGATACCCGTCGCTTGCGCTCCGGGCTTCCCCGGCAACGGACACCATCGAGAACCCGCGAGGGGCTGCCCCGAGCCCCGAGAGCCGGGCTATGGGAGCGAGCGAAGGCAGGATGCCGAAGCGCAGCGGACATGCAGAGAGCGGCGGGCGTGATGCCCGACGCGAACGTCCGGCCCTCGGGGCACGGGCAGCCCCGAGCCACCAAAGTCTTGGCCTACGCGGCGGCGCGGATGGCGACTTCGTCGGCCGCCCGATCGACACCGTGCGGCCGGCCGCCGGGGGGAAAGAGCGTTCGCTCTCGCCGCCCCGACACGGCGGCCCAGGCATCGAGGAGCCGCACGACCGTCCGGTCACCGAACCGCCGCCGGCGGCCATAGACGAGGATCTGACTCGGATTGAGAAACAGTCGCGAGCGACCGCGGGCGATCAACTCGCGGTGGAACGTCGCGTGCTCGAGATCGTCGGTGGCATATCGCCCGGCCCCGTACGCATCCATCGTATAGATGCCGAGGCCGCCGAAGCACGAGGTGACGGGGACGAGCGGCGTGCCGCGGCCATAGACGAGGCCGCCGGCCGCGGACGTCGACAGCGGCGTGAGGTCGCCGTCGAACCGTAGCGCCCAGGTGTCGTACTGCCGCAGCGCGTTCATCGCGAGTCCGTCGCGGCGATAGATGAGTCCGTTGGAGCCGACGAAATCCCAGCCGTGGTGGCCGAAACTGTTGGCGATGCCGTCGATGCTCCAGCCGCCGAGGATGTCGAGATCGATGAGGATCGTGAAGTCGAAGCGGCCGCAGCGGGCGAGCACGTCCTGCTGGCAGCGGTGGCGGTAGAAGGCCATCCGTTCGGCCCGCGCGATGCAGCGGGTGGTGGGATTGACCGGGTCGCGGAGATCCTCGCAGGTGACATGCACCCGGGGATTGGACCGCGTCCAACTCCCGAGCAGAGGCCGGGTGTCGTCGCTCGAGTCATTTTCATAGACAAAGACGCGGTAGTCGGCGAACCACCGGCCGAGGTCCTCGATCCGCCGGATGGTCAGCGGCAGGACGCCGCCGACGTTTCGGGCCAATCCCGCGATCGCGACCCGCGATTCCCCCATGGCGGCATAGCCGCGGCGGCAGGCGGCCCGGAAGTCGTCGCCGGTGCCCATGACCGGAGGGAACGCGTGCTCAGGAAACACGCTGCCGAGAAAATCGACCCCCTCGGTCCGCAGCGGCGAGGCGGGGTGGATGCGGCAGATGGCTTGGGGATTCATCGGGAGACCGGCCGGGTGGCCGCGAGGGTCATGGTCGAGCGGTGAGCGAGCCGCCGCAGCCGGCGCAAGAGTCTGCGGCGGCCGAGGACGGCGGCGGCGGCCGGGGTCAGCCCGAGTTGTTTGAGCGAGCCGTGGCCGTCGCCACCCGCATGGCGGTCGAGAAGCGTGGCGGCGAGTGCGAGAAACCGGCCGGCGACGTGCCGCGCGTCCCAGTCCGTTTCGGCCCGCGCCCGGGCCCGCACCGCAGCCGCGGCGACGGCCCCGCCGTCATGGGCCAGCCGCGCGAGGATCGCGGCCGCGGCGGCGGCATCGCCCCGGGGCACGAGCCAGCCGTTGATGCCGTCGTCGATCATGTCAGGCAGTCCGCCGACGGCCGTGCCTACCACGGGCACGCCGCAGGCCAGCGCCTCCATCACGGTGTTGGGCAGGTTGTCTTCGCGGGTCATCGTGAGGTGGATGTCGCTGGCGTGGACCGCCTCGATGACCCCCGGCTCGTCGAGCGGCCCGAGATGCCGCACCGGAACGCCCTCGATCGTGGCCGTACCCGACCCATACGTGAGCACGAACGGTGACGGCCCGGCATGCCCCGCGTCGCGGAGGTGCGCGGCCAGCGCCGCGATCGCGGCCGCAGCCTCGCGGGCACCCTTCCGCGCCTCGTCGAGCGACACGCTTCCGAGGAGGATGCCGAGCCCTTCCTCAGGCAGACCGAGTCGGCGACGGACCATCCGCCTGTCGACGGTGGGTGCGTAGCGAGCGAGGTCGATGCCATTTTGAATCACATGGCACTCGTGGGCCCCGGGATCGAAGATGCGTGATCGCGTGAGCTCTCCGGCAAGCCATCGGCTCCCGCTCACGAACACGAGCGGCACGCCCCTCAGCCGGCGGGCGGCGAGAGCCAGCGCGCGCCGCGGCAGCTCGGCGAAGGAGGCGGTGAGCTGCGGGCACGATTGGCAGCCCGCGGTGAAGCCTTCACATCCGAAGGTGTAATGGCAACCACCCGTGAAGGGCCGCTGGTCGTGCAACGTCCAGATCAAGGGCTTGCCCGTGGCGACGAGCCGCCGGATCGACTCGGGGCCGAGGAATCCTGCGACCCAGTGGACGTTCACCACGTCGGCCGCCGCCACGGCGGGATGGGCCGAGACGTCCCACGCCGGCCAGTCGGCGGTGAACATCGTGTTGCTGAGGTCGGACCGCGCGTGCCTGACGATCCGCCGCACGCGCCGCTCGAGCGGCACCTGGTCACGGGCCACGGCGGCGCGGGTGACCACATCGACTTCGGCGCCCCGGGCACGCATGCCCGCCGCGAGACGCTCCATCGCGATCGCGGCCCCGCCGGAATGGCCCCCCTGGGTGCTCAAGCAGACGACGCGGATGGCCGCTGCGTCGTCCGCACGGGGGATGAAGCCGCTGCTCGCCTGCGTGATCATTGCCGCACCGCTTCCATGAAGAGGGAGTCGGGCTTGTGCGGTCGAGCATGGGCGTCGGCGTCGAGTTCATACCCCGCGAACCCCGGGATCGCCGACTCGGTGGGACCGACGCGGCGCGGCGCAGCGAAGCCGGCGGCGGCCAGCATGTCGGCGAGCGACACGCGGTCATACATCCACCGGTGACGCTCGCCGCGGGCGGCGAACCGCAGTGCCTCGCCGGCGGCCACGGGCTCCGCCATGAGGATCGAATCGGGAGCGGCCGGCGGCGTGCCGTCACGGGCACGCTCCGCGGCCAGCGCCGTCATCGCAGCGGTCGCCTCGGCGCCCAGCCGCGACTCGATCAGGTCACGGCACGGGATCGGATCGCACGACCACCAGCGGCGCATGCTTCCGCCGGAGCGGTCGCGGACGAGCTGGTCGAGCAGTTCGACGATCATCCATCGATGCCGCCAGCGGGCTTCTTGGCCGCCGTCCGGTGCCGCTTCGAGGCTGCCGAGATAGGCCCGCGCGATGCCCTCGAGGTCTGGCACCACGATCCGCACGATGCCCCCCGGCGCGAGGACGCGATGCGCCTCGCGCAGCAGATGATCTGCATCGACCGGCGTCAGATGCTCGATCACGTGCGATGCGTAGACCGCCGTGAACGAAGCGGCTGCGAAGGGGAGCGGCCGGCGAAGATCAACGGCCAAGACGTCGGCGGCGGACGGGACGAGGTCGGCGTTGGTCCAGGCGGGATGGCGGCGGCGACCGCAGCCGAGGTTGAGCAGCGGCGTCACCCGGGCCGTTGGCCGGCGGCCCCGCATCGCGAGCGACGATAACTGCAGCATGCCGTCTTTTCCCGTCCCCGCTCCGCGGGGCGATGCCCTCAGGGATCGATCTTCACGCCGATCCGACCCGTGGTGTCGATGCGGTTGAGGAGCATGCGGCCGCCGCTCTCCGAGAAATACTCGTCGACGGCTCGCCGCGCGCCCTGCCAGTGTCCGTAGTCATCGATGATCAGCACGCCTCCGACGGCGAGCCGCGGATAGAGATGCACCAGCTCGTGCCGCGTCGATTCGTACCAGTCGGTATCGAGGCGGAGGATCGCAATCCGGTCGGGCGCCTGATCGGGCACGGTCTCCTCGACGCGGCCCTGCACGAAGTGCACCTCTGCCTGCGGATAACCGCTGGCGAGCACGTTGCAACGCACCTCCTCCAGCGGGCTTCGCGCCCAGATGGTGCCCGTCTCCCGATCCTCGGCGGCCATGAGTTCGGCCGCGTGGACGCCCCTGAGGTCGAGATCCTCCGCGCCGGGAGGAGGCATGCCGTCGAATGTGTCGAAGAGGTGCAGACGGCGGCGCTCGCCGAGCTCCAGGAGCGTCCGCGCGACGGCCAGCATGCTTCCCCCTCGCCACACGCCGCATTCGACGACGTCGCCGGCGATGGCGTGACGGGAGACATACCGCACGGCCTCGACGAGCGCCGCGATCCGCTCGGGGCTCGTCATCGTGAACGGGGCGACCTCGCGACAGACCGCCGTCACGCAGGGATCGAAGTCCGACGGCAGCCGGCGGGGCCGGTCGGTGGAACGGAGGAAGCGGGGCATGCGGATCATGCAATCGCGCCGGTGGTGAACGGGGGGGAGCGAAAACGAAGGGCTATCCCACACCGGGCCCTACGCTCGCAAGCCCGATGACCGCCTTGGCGGGCATGCGGGCCGAGCCAGACAGCCCAGCCTGCGCAGGCTGCTGCCAAAGACCCGCCGCCGGCCGGCGGCGGTCGCGACGATGCGGGTCACCGGGAGGGAACACCGAAGGGGAGAAACGGGCCCTGAGAAACGGTCGTAGAGAACCGGCCGCTCAGAACTTCACGCCGCCCGGTGCGCCGACCAGGGTGGCCGTCGTGCCGTCCTGCGATGCATAGAGATAGATCGTCTTGAACGTGCGGGTGTCGAACTTCCGCACCTTGTTGACGACCAAGGGCGCCGACGGCTTCGCGGCAGCCGCGGTGAACGCACCACGCTTCACCATGAACTGCGACACCGCGTTCGGGGAGATGTTTCGGCCGCCGGTCAGCAGCTTCGACGGCGACGGCGCACCGGAGACCGCGTTGACGCCGACCGACTGTCGGCCGACGTTCTTCATTCGGACCGGAATCGTCGCACCGGCACCACCGGCGAATGCCGGAAGCGGGAGCACCAAGCACGCGGCGGCCACGGCGATCATGACACGGCGACGGATCATCGGAAGGTTCCTTCTTGAAGGATGAATCGGAGTGACGCGGCGGCAACTGCGAGGAGTCTGAAGAGCACTCGTCGAGACGAGAGACACCTTAAAATGCTACCGGACGGGGCACGTCACGCAAAGTCTGGGGAAAATGCGGCGAAAAGTCGCGTTCTTCCGACTGGGATGTCTAGGGAATGTTGCCGGCTGGCTCCCCGCCGTCCTTGGTACACGCGGCCGTCAGGAGTTCGGGAGGCGTGTCGTCGCCCATGAAGGCAACGCGTCCATCGGCAAACAGACCGTGCACTCCGCCGAGATGATGACTCCGAAAGCCATCGACGTCAGGGGTGTTGAGCACCCGTGAACTGAGCAGAAAACAGTTGGTGCCGCAGGCCCACCGGCTGTTGCCGATCCGCGACTCACCATCCATCTCGGCAAACCCCCGATCGACACCCTCCGACACGGTCAGCGTGTGCGTCAGGCCATCGGTGATCATCGCCGCGCGGACGGGCCGGGGACGTTCGGCAGCGGTGGCACGCAGCACGCCGGCGCTATCCCAGCCTGGTGGCAGGGGTCGTGCGGGATCGAGCGAGATACCGACGCCGAGCACGCCGCCGTAATCCTGCTTCCCGGGAAACATGCGGATGCCGGACGGGCAGACATAGGTCGGCAGGATCGTGTCGGCGATCTCTGAATTGCCCCCATCCGCGTTCCAGGGCTGGGCATAGTCAACTCGGCGGGCGACGGTCTCGGCATCGAGAAAGGGAAGGATGAACGACGACCAGGCGTGGTTCCGTCCCGTGGCGGCATCGCTCCCGGGGGGAAACTCGCGGCGGGCCGACTCGTAGGCGGCGAGCGCCACGCCCATCGAACTGAGATTCGAGCCACAATGCGTGCGTCGCGCCGCCTCGCGGACCCGCTGCACCGCGGGCAGCACCAGCGCGAGGAGCGTGCCGATGATTCCGACCACGACCAGCAACTCCACAAGGCTGAAGCCTCGGGGCTTACGGGAGGTGATGTCGCTGCGGACGGCGGGTGCATCGTTCATGGCGGCCTCGGTACCGAGCACCAGACTACGCCGCTGCGGCCCGGGGTCAATTTTTTCTCGTCGGCGACCTCCGCCCCCCTTCCCGAACCTCCGCTGCGAAGTCTCCAACCTGACGGACGGCCCACTTCCGCGGTCGCCAGCCCGTGCGGTCGACCACCAGCGCCGCGCGGTCGCCGACGTCGGCAGTCGTGAGCCTCGGAAAGAGCAGGGGCCCACGGTAGGCGTCGCGCTCGGTCCAGGTGCGGACCGCCGAGGCGTGATGGTGACGGCAACGGATCGCGAGCGCCGGATTGACGACGGCGATCCCGGCTGCCGCCGCCTCATAGGCGAGCCGGTTCTCGCAGGCCGGAATGCCGAGACGGAAGCCGCTCTCGAACGGCGGCAGCCGGCCGGCGACGAACACCCAAGCGTCCTGCGAATGGGAATAGAAGGTCCAGCTGTCGGGATCGACACGTCCCTCCATCGACGGCGCCACCTCATCGTCCCACCGGGTGAGCGCCACGAGCAGAGGCCCGGCGGCGGCGAGGATCGAGTCGGCCATGCCGATCGACGCGTCGAACGCAATGTCGCTGTTGGCGATCACGCAGGTGCGTCCGGAAAACCGCTCCGCCGCCAGGCGAAAGAAGTCGCTGAACGACAGACGGCTCGCGCCGGGATCGACGAGTTCGACGTGGTCGAAGAGGCCGGCGACCGCGTTGGCCTCGCGAACCCGCTGCAGCTCCGCCTCGCGGCGGGGGTCGGGAGACGTGTACCGCTGCTGGATGAGAATCATGGGAGGGAAATCGCGGAAGTCGTCAGCGTCCATGGCGGAAGACGGAAGTATGCTACCGGGCGGTCTCGAAACCCGGCCATACCCCGCAGAACCATCCGACATGAAAATCCTGGTGACCGGAGGCGCGGGATTCATCGGCAGCCACATCGTCGACGCGCTCCTGCTCGAGGGCCACGCCGTGGCCGTGATCGACGATCTGTCGAGCGGCTCCCGCGACAATCTCCCGGCGACGGTGCCGCTGCACATGGTCGACATCGTCGACACGGCCGCGGTGGCCGGCGTGATCGCGGCGGAGAAGCCCGACGCGGTCTGCCACCAGGCGGCGCAGATGTCGGTGAGTCGCTCGGTCCGCGAGCCTCTCTTCGATGCGCACGTCAACTGCATCGGCCTGATCAACGTCCTCGATGCGGCCGTCCGCGTGGGCTGCCGGCGGGTCGTGTTTGCCTCCAGCGGCGGCGTGCTCTATGGCGACGTCACGACGCCCGCGCCGGAGTCGACGCCGGCCAATCCGGTGAGCCCCTACGGCATCACGAAGTGGGTCGGCGAACGCTATCTCTCCTTTTACGCGGCCGAGCACGGGATCACCGCGGTGGCCCTCCGCTATTCCAATGTCTACGGGCCCCGGCAGAATCCCCACGGCGAGGCGGGCGTGGTGGCCATCTTCTCCAAGAAGCTGCTCGCCGGTGAACCCGCGACCATCAACGGTGACGGCCGCTACGTCCGCGACTATGTCTATGGCCCCGACGTCGCCCGGGCCAACGTGCTCGCCCTGCTCGACCCATCGTCCCGCTGCATGCCCGGGACGCTCACGAGCCTCAACATCGGCACCGGAGTCGGCACCGATGTCGTCGAGCTCGAGGCACTGATCCGGCAGGCGGTGGCGGCGACTGAACGCGGGAGCGGCAAACCACTGCCCCTGCCGCTCCACGGCCCGGCCCGGCCCGGCGACCTGCGATCGAACCTCGTCGATGCTGCCCTGGCCGGCCGGGTGCTCGGCTGGAAGCCGACAGTGCCCCTGATCGAGGGCATCGCCCTGACGGCCGCGTGGTTCGCAAAACGGGCGTGAAAGGTGGCGTTCCGCGGGACGGCGGGGGCTGCTATCGTCCCGCCCGATGAACTCCCCCCAGACCCCCGCTCCCACCGGCCGCACCGCGCTCATCTGCGGCATCGGCGGGCAGGACGGCGGCTACCTCGCAGAGCATCTGCTCGCTCTCGGCTACACGGTCGTGGGCACGAGCCGTGATGCGCAGGCCGGGCAGTTCACAGGGCTCGACCGTCTCGGCATCCGCGACCGCGTGACGCTCGTGTCGATGTCGCCGCTGGACTTCCGCTCGACGTTCCAGGCCCTCACTCGGTCGGAGCCCGACGAAATCTATAACCTCGCCGGCCAGTCCTCCGTCGGCCTGTCGTTCGACCAGCCGGTCGAGACATTCGAGAGCATCGTGGTCGGCACGATCAACCTGCTCGAGGCGATCCGCATGTCGGGGCGGCCGATCCGCCTCTACAGTGCCGGCAGTTCGGAGATGTTCGGCAACTCCGGCGACACGCCCGCCGACGAACGGACGGTGCTCAAGCCGCGGAGCCCCTATGGCATCGCCAAGGCGACCGCGTTCTGGCAGATCGCGCAGTATCGCGAGGCCTATGGCCTCAAGGCGGCGACCGGCATCCTCTTCAATCACGAAAGCCCGCTGCGGCCCGAGCGATTCGTGACCCAGAAGATCGTGGCGGCCGCCTGTCGCATCGCCCGGGGCGAGCAGCAGACGCTGTCCCTCGGCGACCTGTCCGTGCATCGCGACTGGGGCTGGGCGCCGGAGTACGTGGTGGCGATGCATCGCATGCTGCAGCTCGATGAGCTCGACGATTTTGTGATCGCCACCGGCAAGACGTATTCCCTCGAGGAGTTCGTGGCGGCGGCCTTCACCGCCGTCGGCCTCGACTGGCGACGGCATGTGATCCGCGACCCGAAACTCGTGCGTCCCACCGAAATCGACTGGGGCCGGGCGAACACCTCCCGGGCCACGGAGCGGCTCGGCTGGACCGCCCGGCACGCGATGCCCGACGTCGTCCGCATGATGGTCGAGGCCCGACTCGCGGAGCAGCCCGCCTCACGCCGCGCGGCCTGAGGTCACTCGCCCCGCGCAAGCCTCATTCGCCCGTCAGGCCGGAGATGGCTCCGGAGGCGATCCGTCGCACGAGCGTTGGCGACTCCAGATATAGCGGCAGGGCGTGCCGCTTCCCGACGATCGACGCCGCGTCGGTCGCCGTGAACTCGACCGATCCCGGCAACCAGCGGCGGGGCATGCCCACGGCCCCGAGCGCATCAGCCCCGTCCGCGCGATCGAGGTGGGGGAAGAGCCGCAATGCCAGGTCGCGGGAGTTGATCACGAGCGTGAGTCGGTCGATGCCGGCGACGGCCGGGGCATAGGGTCCTCGGGGAGCGAGCGCGTCGGATCGCACCGCCGGCGCCACGAGCACGAGGTGCGAGCGGCCGGGCCTGCCGGCCCACTGGGCGAGGCCGGAGGACGGCCGGTCGCCAGACTGCATCAGGTCTTCGATCGCCCCGACGGCGATCGTCGCGCCGAAGCTGTAGCCGACGATGGCGACGGGCTGCACCGGATCAACCTGCCCCAGCAGCCACGCCAGGTAATGGCCGTCGGCATACGACCGCCGGTAGGTCTCGCGGCTCGACTGAATGATGTGGCCCTGCTGCTGGCTCGGCCAGGAGAAGATCACGGTCCGGGCCGCGGCGCCAGGACACACGGCCGCGACCTGTCGGGCGATCGTCACGCCCTGTGCCTTGGCGTCGTGGGGCTCGTAGCGGTTGCCGTGGATGAAGATCACCAGCGGCCGGGACGGATCGTCGAGCAGGCTCGCGAGGTCCGACCGCTCCCACCTGCCGCCGCAGCGCTGCTCGACGTCGAACACCGCCCGCGCGGGTAGGCGGCAGATGCCGGGCAACCGCCGCGTGCTCACCAGCCAGACATCCTCGCCGGCGCAGGTGGCGGCGGGGCAGACTTCCGCGACGGCGTCCGCCCGAACGCCCGCCGTGAACGCAGCGGCGAGTGCGGCGAACGCGGTGAACGCAGGGACGAGATGGCGGACTGACAGGATCGAGAGGCGGTTCATGGCGGAGCGGGAGGTCGTGAACGAGGGGCGTGATGTCATGGTCATGAGATGAGTTGCCGCTGGAGGTCGTGCTGCAACTCTAGCACCGGATGTCGCGCCATCTTTCGCAGTCGGAATCATCGCCATCGGCCCGCACGATCCGCATGACCGTCGGTCACGGAACCACCGCACCGCCGGTCGTGGAAGCGCGGAAAAAAATCGTGAGATCGTCATCCCGAGGCGTGAACATGAGGTAGGGTTTTGGTGGCGTCGATGACGACGCCGCAAGCGAGGCTGCCGCCCGCCTGCCCCGTCTGATCTGTGTCGGAGATCATTCCCATGGCTCGTGCGTTGTGTCTGATGATCGCGGTGGTGAGCCTCGCGGTGGCCCCGGGCTGCAGCAGTTGCATGGGCGGCGGGAGCAGTTGCCGCCGGCCGTCGTTCATGGAGTTCCGCTCGTGCGGGTCGCCTGCTGCCGCACCCTGTGCGGCCCCTGCTCCGGTCTGTGCGCCGGCCTGCGAACCTGCCTGCGGCCCCGCCTGCGGTTCCGCGGCACCCTGCTGCGAGGGTGGCGAAGGGGGCATGTCGATGCCGGTGCCAGTCGTCGGCCAGCCGGGCACCTTCAGCTGATCCGCTTCCGCGACGGCGGCCGGAGGGGCCGCCGCCGTGCCTCCATCCCTTTCTCCCTCCGGTGACGCGCCGTTCACGCCGGCCACGCGTCAGGTATGCGGCACGCTGTGTGTCCGCTCCTGATTCGAGCGGCTCGTCACCGGGGGGAGATCGCGTTTTCCCGGGCGGTATACTCGCCGGCTCGCCAACCCGGAGCCGCCATGTTCGAGTCGCTGACCGCGTCCCTTTCGTCCGCCATCAACTCTCTCCGCGGCCGCGGTAAGCTCACCGACGCCAACATGCGGGAGGGCTTGGGGGCGGTGCGAACCGCCCTCCTCGAAGCCGACGTCGCCTATGACGTCGCCGACGGATTTCTGAACCGCGTCGCCGACGGCGCGGTCGGCGCGAAGGTGCTTGAGTCGCTCGATCCGGCGCAGCAACTCGTCGGCATCGTGCATCAGGAGCTCATCGGCCTGATGGGGCCGGTCGACCACTCGCTCCATCTCCAGGCGGGCACCACGACGGTCCTGATGCTCTGCGGACTGCAGGGCTCGGGCAAGACGACCTCCTGCGCCAAGCTCGCCAAGAAGATCAAGGAGCAGGGGCTGGGCGTGATGCTCGTGGCGGCCGACCTGCAGCGTCCCGCGGCCATCGAGCAGCTCGCCGTGCTCGGCCGGCAGCTCGGCGTGCCGGTGCACACGCCGGCCGACATGCCCACCGGGGGCACCGATCCGGTGGCCGTCTGCAACGCCGGCGTGGCCCGCGCCAAGAAAGAGCATATCTCCGTCGTCATCCTCGACACCGCCGGCCGGCTGGCGATCGACGAAGAGCTGATGCGGGAGCTTGCGAAGATCGACCGCACGGTGGGCCCGGATCAGGTCTACCTCGTCGTCGACGCGATGACGGGTCAGGATGCGGTCAAAAGCGCCAAGGCCTTCAACGACGCCCTCGAGCTCGACGGCGTGATCATGACGAAGCTCGACGGCGACGCCCGTGGCGGCGCCGCGCTCTCGGTCAAGAGCGTGACGGGCGTGCCGATCAAGTTCATCGGCACTGGCGAACAGATCGAGGCCCTCGAAGACTTTCATCCCGAGCGGATGGCGGGGCGGATCCTCGGCATGGGCGACGTCGTCTCGCTCGTCGAGGAGGCGCAGCGGAAGTTCGATCAAGACGAGATGAAGCGGCAGGAGGAGCGGCTCAAGGCGGGCGAGTTCACGCTCGACGACTTCAAGAAGATGCTCCTCCAGACGCGGCGGCTCGGCCCGCTGGGCAAGGTGCTCGGCATGATCCCGGGCATGGGGGGCATGCAGGAGATGCTCGGCGGTGCCGATCTCGAGAAGGACATGAACCGGCTGTTCGGGATCATCGACTCGATGACGCCCGAGGAGCGGCGGAATCCCTCGCGGTTCGTCGATCAATCCCGCCGCCGCCGCATCGCGGCCGGGGCGGGCGTCGAGGCCCACGAGGTGAGCGACCTCGTGAAGCAGTTCGACGGCATGAGCGCGATGATGAAGGGCATGGCGGGCCTGGGCATGCGGGAACGGATGCAGCAGGTCCAGCAGCTCCAGGCCCAGATGTCGAACCCATCGGCCCGGATCGGCAGGCCCAAGGGTGACACCGGCAAGCGGCTCACCGCCGACGAGCGGCGGAAGCTCAAGAAGCAGCGCGACAAGGAAGCCCGCCGCAAGAAGCGGGGCGACCGCGACTGACGCCGGGCACTGGCGGCACGCCTGCCACGCCGTCGTGACGTTGCAGGCGTGGGGCAGCATCCGCCAGCTGCTGCTCACGTCCGGGGAACGTGCCGCCGACACGCTTCAATCCGATTTTCCCGCATGCGTTCAGCAGGTTTTGACCGAAAAACAGGGCTGGCGGGGGCGCCCTTGGGTTCGGCCGGCCGTCGGATACCATAAGGGGCTCGATTCACCCCCCGAAACAGCTCCCCTGTAGTTCCTGGAGATTCCCGACCGTGGCAGTGGCAATTCGAATGAAGCGGATGGGCCGGAAGAACCGCGAGTATTACCGCATCTGCGCGACCGACCGGCGCAACCCCCGCGATGGACGCGTCATCGAAGAACTCGGCACCTACGATCCGCACGTGCCCGAGACCGATGCCCGCTGCACGCTCGTCGGCCCCCGCGTCGACTACTGGCTCTCCGTCGGCGCCCAGCCGAGTGACGCCGTCCGCGTGTTGATCAAGAAGTACGGCACCAATGGCACGCATCTCAAGCAGATGGAAATCGCCCGCGCCAAGCTCGCGATGCCGCGGATCATTCCCGAGCCGGGCGAGCCGGCATTCGTGCCCACGCCCAAGCCTGCTCCGGGTTCCGAAGCCGTCGCCGCCATCGAGGCGGCAGCAGCCGAAGCCGTGGCCGTTGAAGCGGTTGCCGAAGTGACGGCAGAGCCCGCTGGAGACGCGGCGGCCGCCGAGGAACCGAAGACCGAGTGATCCCCGGTTCGGCGAAGCCGCCGGGCCCGTCCCGCGGCGACCGAATGAGCCGACCGATCGCGACCCCGTCATGCGCATCGACATCGTCACGCTGTTCCCGGAGATGTTCACGGGCTTCCTCGATGGAAGCCTGCTGGGGACGGCGCGCAAGGCTGGGTTGGTCGATGTTCGTCTGACCAACATCCGCGACTTTGCCGAGGGCGTTCATCGCCAGGTCGACGACCGACCCTACGGCGGCGGCCCTGGCATGCTGCTCATGCCCGGACCGGTCGTGGCCTGCGTGGAGTCGGTGCAGGCGGCTGGCGCCACTCCGGGCCGGACGGTGCTCCTCACGCCCGGCGGTCGGCCGCTCGATCAGTCCGTCGTCGAGGAACTCTCGCGGCTCGAGCGAATCGTCCTCGTCTGCGGCCGCTACGAGGGCTTCGACGCCCGCATCCGTGAGACGCTCGCCGCCGACGAGATCTCCATCGGCGACTACGTGCTCTCCGGTGGCGAGGTGGCCGCGATGGTGATCGTCGACGCCGTCGCCCGGCTGATTCCTGGCGTGCTCGGACACGAGGAGAGCGCCGGACAAGACTCTTTTTCCGGCGACGACCGACTCGTCGAAGGACCGCAATACACGAGGCCGCGGGAGTTCCGCGGCCTCACAGTGCCCGAGATCCTGCTCTCGGGCGATCACGGCCGGATCGCGACCTGGCGGCGCGAACAGGCCGTCGCAGCGACCGCGCGACGCGGCCGTCCCCATCCCGTCCAACTCACCAGCCAACCCCAAAGGAGCGCATCATGAACCACAAGATCCTCGCCGCCGTCGAGGCCTCGAGTCTCAAGTCGGAAGTCCCCGTCTTCCAGATCGGCGACACCGTCGACGTCCACACCCGGATTCTCGAGGGCGAGAAGGAGCGGGTGCAGATCTTCAACGGCGTCGTGATCGCCAAAAGCGGCGCCGGCAGCCGCGAGATGTTCACGGTTCGCCGCATCGTGGCGGGCGAGGGCGTGGAGCGGAAGTTCCCGATCCACTCGCCGAAGATCGCCAAGATCGAGGTCAAGCGCTCAGGCGTGTCGCGGCGAGCCAAGCTCTATTACCTCCGCGACCGCTCCGGCAAGTCGACCCGCCTCCGCGAGAAGCGGGACGAGACGACCGGCGCCACCAAGCCGGCCGGCAAGGCGAAAAAGGCTGCCGCCGCCACCTGAATCCGAGGACGCTCCCCGTGACCTCTGCCCGCGACGAGCTCGGCCGCCGCGGCGAGGACGAGGCGGCGGCCTACCTTCGGAGCCTCGGCTACCGCATCGTCGGCCGCCGCGAGCGTGTGCTCCGCGGCGACATCGACATCGTGGCCCTCGACGGCAGGACGGTGGTGTTCGTGGAGGTCCGCTCCAAGAGCGACGTCTCGCATGGACACCCGGCCGAGACGGTGGGCTTCGTCAAGCAGCGGCGGATCGCCGATCTGGCCAACGCCTACATCCGCAAGCATCGCCTCCAGGACGCGAGCGTGCGGATCGACGTGGTGGCCGTGACGTTCGCCGCGAGCGAGGCTGGCAAGCCCGTGGTCGAACACTACCAGAACGCCTTCGATTCACCCTGACCATCCCACCTCGGTCAAACAGACCGCTACCGCACCGGCTGGAGATCGGCCAGTTCGTCGGGTGTCTGAAACACGGTGAAACTGTCGGGAGGCAGCCGCCGGGCGAGTTTCGCGAGCCGCTCGCGGACCTTGGCCCGCGACGCCTTCGCCGGCACCTCACGGATGACGATGCCGGCCACCTGTTCCGGACGACGACGGGCCACCGCCGCATAGACCTCCGGGTCGCGCTCGCCCGAATCACCGACGAGGACGAACCGGCGGGAGGGAAAGTCATCCATGATCTGCTCGATCGTCCGCCGCTTCGAACGCTTTCGCGACGGCAGCCGGCCCAGCGGCGTCGAGTCCTTGAGGCGGAAGAGCTTGAGGTGCATCGAACCCTCGGGCAGCCCCGCCGCACCGAGGAAGCGGCAGAGACAATCGGATAGTTGCCACGGACTCGACGACACGTAATGGAACGCCACACCGGCATCCTGCCACCGCCGGTAGACCTCGGCCATGCCCTCCACCGCCGTGAACTCGCGAACGAGCGTGTTGCGGAGCAGTTCCCGCCGATCGGCGACGTTCGTGAACTTCACGGTGTCGTCGATGTCGGAAATCACCGACGTGCCGGTGTCTTCGACCAAATGAATATGTCCGGTCGACGTGACCGCCGGCTCGTGGTCGGGGTCGCCGTGGACGGAAGTGCCCGTGTAGTCCAACGTCATTCCGCCGGCCGAGCGCGGCCGCGTGAGGTCCGCCGCGAACCCGCCGTCAAACTCGACCCGCGCCTGGAAATGACCGCTGCGATCGGACATCCCCGCGTCGATCACGCGGTCGCCGAGCGCGATGCGGATGCGCTCGCCCGCCAGCCGCCGGAAGAGAAACACCTCGGCCCGGCGCCGAAAGACGTCGGACTCGACCTGCGTGTCGTCCAGGTCGAGCAGTCGCCGCAGGACGGCCACCGCCAAGACCCGCCGGCGACTGCGTTCGGGGAGCGGACGGGTGACCATGCCGGCGACCGTGGCGGTCCAGCCGGCTGCGGTGCGCCGCGCGTAGGTGGGGAAGAAGACAATCATGCCGGAGGAGGCGTGCCGGGGGAGCGCTTGAAACCGACCGCGGCCCATCTTACAACCTTCCACGTTGATCTCGGCCGCCATCCGGCCGACCGGCACGTGGAGACAGCGAATGGGTGTTAAGAAAACGGGCAAAGGGCGACGCAAACTGGGCCAGAAAAAGCGTCGCATGCGCGCCCGCATCCGCCACCGCAAGGGCTGACGCAGCCCCTGCGTCACGCCGGCCGAGGGTCGCTTCCCCGCCGGCCGGCATCCTGCCTCCGGCAGGATCGTCACAGGTTTCCACGAATCGGCTTTTGCCGCGCTGTCCCTCCGTGCGATTTTCTTGCCGCGCCGCCCACGTGGGGTAGGGTTTCGAGGCTTCCGTCCGGACCGAACAGTTCGGGCAGGACTCATGCCCGCAGGAGCGGGCACCGGAGGCCACCCGAGGAGACGGAGCGATGCGTGCACAGGACTGGAGCCGACGACTGCTCGCGTCGGCGGCGGTGATGGCGATCGCGGCCACGAGCGGCTGCAAGTCGCTGAACGAGCGCTACATCGCGCTCGAGGTCTGGAAGTACGAGAAGTGCTTCGGGCATCTCCCGCCGGGGTTCACTCCGCCGGGGGCAGCCATGCCGGCCGCGGCGCCACCCCGCGTCTGCGGCCAGCAGCAGGGAGCCTGCTGCGAATCGGCTCCGGCCGCGTCGGGCTGCAACTCGTGCGAAGGTCAGGGGGCGGTGATCGAAGGGGGCATGCCGGCCGGCGTCTCGGTGCCGATGGGCCCGGGCGGATCGCCGGGACCGTCTGCGGGCGTTGCCCTGCCGACACCCGCCGGCGTCACGGCCGGCAAGCCGGTCGTGATTTCGGACGAGGTCGTGATTCCCTGATCCTCGGCCGCGGGACGAAGGCTACCCGAGCGTCTCGTCGGGACCGGGAAACTCCCGACGCTCTACGTCGGCCCGCCACCGCGCGACCGCGTCACCGATCGTCTGCTTCGCGTCGGCGTAGGATCGCACGAAGCGCGGCACGCGGTCGGGCGAGAGGCCCACGAGATCATGCATCACGAGCACCTGACCGTCGCATTCGGGTCCTGCGCCGATGCCGATCGTGGGCACCGCGAGGGCGGCGGTGATCGCAGCGGCGACCGACCGGGGGATGCATTCGAGCACCACGGCAAACGCCCCGGAGTCAGCGGCGGCCCGCGCATCCGCCATGAGCCGATCCTGATCGCGTTGGAGCCGATAGCCGCCGAGCTGATGCACCGCCTGCGGCCGGAGACCCACGTGGCCCATCACGGGGATCCCCGCAGCCACGATGCCAGCGATCACGTCGGCCTGCCCCGCGGTGCCCTCGAGCTTGACGGCCTGACAACCCGTTTCCTTGAGGATCCGGGCGCAGCTCTCCACCGCTGCCCGCACGCCCAGATGCTGGAAAGGGAAGGGTAGGTCGACGACGACCATCGCCCGGGTCGTGGCCCGAGACACGATCTCGCCGTGGTAGATCATCTGCTCGAGCGTCGCGGGGATCGTGGACGACCGCCCCGCGATGACCATCGCCACGCTGTCCCCGACGAGCACGCAATCGACGCCTGCCTCGTCGGCCAGCCGTCCGGTGGGCCAGTCGTAGGCCGTCACCATCGAGATCGGCCGGGATGCACTCCGGGCAGCGGCGAGATCGAGGACGGTGACCCGCCGCGGCGTCGCGTTCGTGCCCGCCGGCGAGCGTGGCGGGCTGGTCATGAAAGGCTCTTGAAGAAGTCGCCGAGATCACCTTCGCTGGGCGGCTGAGCCGCCTCGGCCGACTGCGGCCACGCGATCTCGTCGCTTTGGGCGGCGTCATCGATGTGCGGTGGATCGTCCGTCATCGGCACGGTCACCTTCTCCGCCGCTGCTTCCGCCGGCTCTTCCGCCGCCGACGGCACGACGGCCGTGGTATCAGCAGTGCCATAATCGACACGGAACGTGGCGCCGCCGACCTTGACCACACCGCCGGGACGGACGAACGTGTCGGTCTCCGGCTCGATCCGCTCACCGTCCAGAATCGTTCCGTTGGTCGAGCCGAGGTCGCGGACGAAGACCTCGTCGTCCTTGGCGAGGAACTGACAGTGCCGACGGCTGACGCAGTCCTGTGCGATGCGGAGCTTCGCCTCCTCCGACCGTCCCACAAGCAGGGGAAGGCTCTTGGTGGTGGTGCGATGCTTGCCCGTGGCCGAAAGAATGACGAATCGAACGTCCATGGGACGATCACCCAGGTGTCGCCGAGCCAGCACGGCGGCCGAAGCCGGTTCGTCGCCGTCGAAAGCGTTAGTTTACCTCGGTTTTCAGCCGGACCAATCTCTCCTCCCCGCGCTGCCCAGAAATCCCGGATTACCCAGAGGGTGACCTTGCGGCGGCATGCCCCGCCCCTATAATCGCGGGGCTCCCGCTGGATCCGAGTCTGCCGGTGTTTCCGGTGGTTTTCGTCATCCAGCGTGTGCCGCCCGCGGGTGTAGCTCAGTTGGTAGAGCACCACGTTGCCAACGTGGTTGTCGTGGGTTCGAATCCCATCACCCGCTTCGTCCCAAGTAGCGTCGTCCCCGCGATGACGTCGAGTTTGTCACCGCCCTCCCGTCGAACTGCGCTCCCGCGGGACGCATCTGTGGGCGGGAGCCCATTCCCCACGACCCCGTTCCGGAACCGTTCATGTCAGCGTCCGACTCCACTGCCGTCGCCAGCCCCGACACCGCCGCCGAGGGGCTCCCGCAGCCACTCAACCTCGACGTTGCGATCGACACCGTCTCGACCTGCCAGCGTCGGGTGAAGGTCACGATTCCCCGCGAAGACATCGATCGCTTCCGCGACGAGGCGCTCGGCGAACTCATGCCCACGGCTTTCCTGCCTGGGTTTCGTCCCGGACGTGCCCCGCGCCGGCTCGTGAGCAGCCGCTTCAAGAGCGAGCTCTCCGACCAGATCCGATCGAAACTGCTCACCACCGCGATGACGCAGGTTTCCGACCAGCAAAAGCTCTCGCCCATCAGCGAGCCTGAGCTCGACGTCAACGCCGTGCTCCTGCCCGATAATGGCCCGATGACGTTCGAATTCTCCATCGAGGTTCGCCCGGAGTTCGAGCTTCCCAAGTGGAAGGGCCTGTCGATTTCGCGGCCCGCCCGCGAGATCACCGATGCGGATGTCGACGAGGCGCTCGCCGGCCATCTCCGCGAGCGGGCCCGCTTCGTCCCGCATGACGGTGTCCCCGCCCTCGGCGACCTGATCGTGGCCAGCCTGGTCTTCAAGGACGGCGACCGCGTGCTCTCGCAGGCCGACGAGGCTGAGATCGTGGTTCGCGAAAAGCTCTCGTTCGCCGACGCCGAACTGCCGGGCTTCGCCAAGCTCGTGGCCAAGTCGAAGCCGGGCACCAGCGTGACGGCGACGGTCAAAGTCTCCGACGAAGCGGCGCTCGAGGACGTCCGCGGCAAGGACATCACGATGGAGCTCAAGGTGCTCGACGTGAAGCGGCTCGAACTGCCCGAGATGACGCCGGCCCTGCTCGAGGAACTCGGCGGCTTCGAGTCGGCCGACGCGCTGCGGGTTGCCGTGCGAAAGCAACTCGAGGGCCAACTCGAATGGCACCAGCGGCGGCAGGTCCGCCAGCAGGTGGCCAGCGCCCTCACCGCCTCCGCCTCGTGGGAGTTGCCCCCGGCCCTGCTGCGGCGTCAGGCCCAGCGGGAACTCGAACGGGCGATTCTCGAACTGCGTCGTAGCGGTTTCGACGACGATTCGATCCGCCGCTACGTCAACGAACTTCGTCAGACCGTCATGGCGAGCACCGCGCGGGCGCTCAAGGAGCACTTCATTCTCGAACGGATCGCCGAAGACGAGGGGATCGCCGATACGGCGGCCGATTATGACGAGGAGATCCGCGCCGTGGCGGCCCAGTCGGGCGAGCCGCCCCGCCGCGTGCGGGCGAGCCTCGAGCGACGGGGGCTCATGGACGTGCTCCGCAACCAGATCATCGAGCGGAAGACGATCGACCTGATCACCTCGCAGGCTTCCTTCAAGGACACGCCGTTCGAGTTCGGCCGCGCCGACGCCGAGGCCATCGACCATGCCGTCTGTGGCTCCGTCGTGGGCGAGGAGGAGATTCCGATTGCGACCCAAGCCGAACCCGGCGCCCGGCCGGGCACGCGCGGCTAGAGCCCGGGGCCCCGCGCGGGCCATCCATCCCGACCTCCCCCATGATCAACTCTATGGCCCGCCACGACACGCCTCTTGCTTCGCCGCTGCACGTCTCCGCTTCCTCCGCCTACCGCGACTATCAGCGGCAGCGGCAGATGACGCTCGGCGACCTTCTGCTCGAAAACCGGATCATCCTGCTGCAGGGCGAGATCTACGACGGCAACGCCAACGAGCTGGTGATGAAGCTGCTCTATCTGCAGAGCGAAAACCGCCGCAAGGACATCCACTTCTACATCAACTCGCCGGGCGGCAGCGTCACGGCCACGATGGCGATCTACGACACGATGCAGATCCTTTCGTGCCCCGTCGCCACCTACTGCGTCGGTCTCGCGGCCAGCGGCGGAGCGGTGCTCCTCGCCGGCGGCGCCAAGGGGAAGCGGTTTGTGCTCCCGCACGCCAAGGTGATGATCCATCAGCCCTATGGCCAGGTCGGCGGGCAGGTGAGCGACATCGAGATCCAGGCCGACGAGATCATCAAGACCAGGGCGGTGCTCAACGAAATCCTCGCGAACCATACCGGCCAGCCAATCGACCGGATCGAGAAAGACACCGACCGCGACCGTTATTTGTCCGCCACGGAGGCGAAGGAATACGGCCTCGTCGACGAGGTGCTGACCAAGCCGCCCGTCGTGGCCGACGAGCAGGAGAAGGACTAACCTCGAGCCCCGCCGCCGCACGCCCCAGAGAGCCCACGCCATGCCCCTGATTCCCTATGTCATCGAGAAGAGCGGCCGCGAAGAGCGGGCGATGGACATCTACAGCCGCCTGCTCAAGGACCGCATCGTGTTCCTGGGCACGCAGGTCAACGACGAGATGGCCAATGCCATCGTCGCACAGCTGCTCTTCCTGCAGTCGGACGATCCCAAGAGCGACATCCATCTCTACATCAACTCGCCGGGCGGGAGCGTGACGGCAGGGCTGGCCATCTACGACACCATGCAGTTCGTGACCTGCGACGTGGCCACGTACTGCATCGGTCAGGCGGCCTCGATGGGCGCCGTGCTCCTGGCGGCTGGTGCCCCGGGGAAGCGACGGGCCCTGCCCAACGCCCGGATCATGATCCACCAGCCGCTCGCCGGCATGGAGGGCACGGCGGAGGAGATCATGATCCACGCCAAGGAATTCAAGAACATCAAGCACAAGCTCAACGGCATCCTGCTCAAGCACACCGGGCATCCCCTGGAAAAGATCGAGCAGGACACGGACCGTGATCGGTTTATGTCGGCGCAGGAAGCGCGGGACTATCGGCTGATCGACGAGGTGATCGACCGCATGCCCACCCCCAAGGCCGCCGGCTAGCGGCATCTGGGGCGACGGCAGAACCGGGAGAACGGCTCAACGGATTCGGATCGAACTGGGAAGCAGTGTGGTCGGCGGCCTTCGGGCCGGCGGCCCGTCGAGGCGCAAGGAGGCGCGTCAATGCTGTCACAGGAAACGCTCGGGCCGCGCGGGGATCGCATTCCCTGCGTGGCGCTCGTCTGCTGTCTCGCGCTTGCCGGCTGCAAGAGCGACCTCAACCAGCAGTTGCTGGAGCGGGAACTCCGCTACCAGGAAGACCAGATCTACCAACTGCAGGACGACCTCCAGGACAAGTGTGCGCGGCTCGACTCCGTCGCCGTGGAGAACGCGAGTCTGCGGCGGCAGCTGGGCGTGACGGAGGCTGATCCGTTGAAGGGATCACGGGCGGGCCGATCACGGCCCGCCGCCGTGCCCGCGCCCGTCGCCGTGCCGCCGGCCATCGAAATCCCCGAGGCCATCCGCGCCCCCGCGGCGGCGCCGCGAGGGGGCCTCGCGCCACCCGCCCTCGACAACATTCCGCCGCTGCCGGCGACGCCCACCTCGACGACCGATCCGAGCCCGTTGTCGCTGCCGGCACCCAGCGGCGCAGCTGCGCCGCCAGCGACACCGGTGGCCGTCCCGGTGTCATACGACCAGCCGCTCTCGGACGGACGGCCAGTCCGGCTCGTCGTCACCACCACCACGACCGGCTGCTTCGACGACAACGGCGACGGCCGGAGCGACGGCATCAACGTCACGTTCGAGCCCCGCGACGCGGACGAGAAACTCGTGGCCGCGCAGGCCGCCGTGTCGATCACTGTCTTCGACGCCGCCGACCCCGCGACGCCGCTCGCAACGTGGACCATTCCCGCGGAGCAGGCCGCCGCTCGTTTCCGCCGCACGACCCGGCTGCGTGGCATGCACTTCCCGCTGCGTTGGACGGCGGCGCCGCCAGCGGGCGATCACGTCCGCGTGATCGTCCGCATGACCGGCGCCGACGGCATGGCCCTCGAGGGCGACGCCACGATCACCGCCACGGCGGTACGAGCAGAAACCAGGTAACGGGCGGAACCTACAGGCCGCGGTCCTCGAGGAAGTTGAGCAGGTCGGCGACGCGATTGGAGTAGCCCCATTCGTTGTCGTACCAGCTCACCACCTTCACGAGATTGCCGAGGCCGATCGTATCGACCGCCGAGAAGATCGAGCTGTGCGGATCGCCCTTCAGGTCGGTCGACACCAGCTCCTTGTCAGTGTAGCGCAGGATGCCCTTGAGCGGCCCCTCGGCCGCCTTCTTCATCGCGGCGTTGATGTCGGCAGGCGACGCGTCCTTGTTCAAAAGCGCGGTGAAGTCGACGACGCTCACCGTGGCCACCGGCACGCGGAAGGCCATGCCGGTGAACTTGCCCTGCAGGGCCGGGATCACCAGGCCCACGGCCCGGGCCGCGCCCGTGCTCGACGGAACGATATTCAGCGCGGCGGCCCGCGCGTCGCGGAGATCCTTGGCGGCCGTGTCGACCGTCTTCTGGGAGTTGGTGTAGGCGTGCACCGTGGTCAGGAGGCCGCGGTCGATGCCCCAGGTCTCGTGGAGCACCTTCGCCACCGGCGCCAGGCCGTTGGTGGTGCACGAGGCGTTGGAGATCACGTGGTGCTTCTTGGGATCGTACATCTCGTTGTTGACGCCGAGCACGATCGTCAGGTCTTCGTTCTTGGCCGGGGCAGAGATCACGACCTTCTTGACGCTGTCCCGCTTGTGGGCCACGGCCTTGGTGGCGTCGGTGAAGAAGCCGGTGCT
The DNA here is from genome assembly GCA_021414115.1 of Planctomycetia bacterium. Classification (GTDB taxonomy): domain Bacteria; phylum Planctomycetota; class Planctomycetia; order Pirellulales; family UBA1268; genus QWPN01. The sequence continues at coordinate 41,616 of JAIOPD010000106.1, read as the reverse complement.
CTCCACGACGATCTGCACGTCCTGGCTGCCCCACGGGATCGAGCCGGGCTCCTTCTCGGCGAACACCTTCACCTTGCGGCCGTCGACGACGATGTCATTGCCGTCGTAGCCCACCGTGCCCTTGAAGGGACCGTAGTTCGAATCGAACTCCAGCAGGTGGGCGTTGGTCTTCGCGTCGGTGAGGTCGTTCAAGGCGACGACCTGCACGTCCCCGTCGAGACCGTACTTCTCGTAGATGGCGCGAAAGGTGAGGCGGCCGATGCGGCCGAAACCATTGATGCCAACGCGGATGGGCACGGCGAGTCTCCTGGGGTCGAAACGGACTGGCCCGGCCGTTCCGCTCCTTCGCGGACGCCGATGCCTTGTCAGGCGGGGCCGGGATGATACACCCCCGCGCGGCGACCGCTCAATCGCCCGCCGTGGAACCGCTAGAATCCATGGCATGCCCACCCCCGTCATCGAACTCGAGCAGGTCAAGAAGTCGTTTGCCATGCCGGGCGGAGAGACGGTGGCGGTGCTCGACATCGACGCCTTCACGGTCGCCGAGCGGGAACAGTGCGCCCTCACCGGCCAGAGCGGCTCCGGCAAGTCGACGCTCCTCCACGTGATCTCCGGGATCATGCGGCCCGACGCGGGACGGGTCGTCGTCGATGGCCACGACCTCACACGGCTGGGCGAAGCCGCGACCGACCGGCTGCGGGCCGACACGCTCGGCCTCGTGTTCCAGCAGTTCAACCTCCTGCCGGGGTTCACGGCGCTGGAAAACGTGCTCGTGGCGATGTCGTTCGGGTCGGGCAGGCCCGACCGCTGGCGGGCCGCCGATCTGCTCGCCTCGGTGGGGCTCTCCCACCGCCTCCATCACAAGCCGGGCGAGCTCTCGATCGGCCAGCAGCAGCGGGTGGCGGTGGCCCGTGCGCTCGCCAATCGGCCGCGGGTGATCCTCGCCGACGAGCCGACGGCGAGCATCGACACGGCGCATCAGGATCAGGTGATCGAGCTGCTGAAAAACACCTGCGCCGAGCAGGACGTCGCGCTCCTGGTCGTGACGCACTCCCCCGAGGTCGCCGCCCGGTTTCCCCGGCGGCTCCGGCTCGAAGACTTCAACCGCGCTGCGACCCACCACGGCTGACCCCACGAACGGCTCGCCCATGTCATTGTTCGGTATCGCCTGGCGCAACATCCGGCAGCGGCTCCTGACGAGCGGCCTCACGGCGCTTTCCCTCGCCCTCGGCGTGGCGCTCGTCGTCTCCACGCTCGTGATCGGCGACATCGTCAAGCAGGCGTTCAACTCCGGCTCCGGGCTGGGCTACAACATAATCGTGGGGGCGAAGGGGAGCCCGCTGCAGCTGGTCTTGAACAGCGTCTATCTGATCAGCAAGCCGATCGAGAACATCTCCTGGGCCTTCTACGAGGAGTTTCTGCCGGCCACGGCGCGGGCCGACGGCGCCGCGGGACGATATGCCGGCAGCGTGCAAACCGCCGTCCCGATCTGCATGGGGGACTATTTTCGGGGCTTCCGTGTCGTCGGCACGAATGCCGCCTATTTCGACAGCCTCACCTGGGGCGGAGGGGGCACGCCTGCGGGGCTCGGCCGCTGGCTGCGGCGGAGCGTCGGCCTGGCCGATGCCCGCTCCGAGCTGCGGCCCTTCGCGTTCGCCTCCGGCCGCAACTTCCGCGACGACGAGTTTTTTGGCGGCGTGCTCGGCTGCGACGTCGCCGCGAAACTCGGGCTCAAAGCGGGCGACCCGTTCGCCCCCACGCACGGCGCAGACGACGGCCTCGTGCACGACCCGTTCACGGTCACCGGCATCCTCGCGCGGACTGACACGCCCGTTGATCGAGGCGTGTATGTGAACATGGAGGGCTTCTACCTGCAGGAGGGACATGCGAAGCCCGTCGAGGGCGAGGGGGTGGCGGTGAAGCCGACGGCCGAGGAGGACCATCCGGCATCCCCCGCGCCGCTCCCGACCAACCAGCGCGAGGTGACGGCGATCCTCGTCGAGACGGCCGCGCTGCCCGGCCTTCCTGCCGAGCTCACGGCGATGGGGCTGAGGACCGCGATCAACGAGGGCCGCGATGGTCAGGCCGCCGAGCCGATCCGCGAGATCAGCCTGCTCCTCGGCCTCTTTGTGCGGCCGCTGGAACTGCTGCTCCTGCTCGTGACGACGCTCGTCGTGATCGTGTCGGCAATCGGCATCCTCGTGAGCATGGTCGGCTCGTCGCTCGAGAGGAGCCGAGACGTCGCCGTGATGCGGGCCCTGGGCGCCCGCCGCAGCCACGTCCTTGCCACGGTGCTCATCGAGGCGGTGCTGCTGGCGGTGGGGGGTGGCCTCGTCGGCTGGGCGCTGGGCCACATGCTGGTCGCCGCCATCGGCCCCCTGATCACCACCAATGCCGGCGTCTCGGCGAGCCTGCTGTCGGCGGCCCCTGCCGCCGAACTGCTCCTCGTGCCGTTCCTAATCGCCCTGGCAATCCTGGCCGCGCTGCTCCCGGCGCTGGCGGCCTATCGGACCGACGTCGCGAAGTGGCTCGGGTGACGGCTACAATGATCTCATGAATCCACTGATCCGCTGCTTCGTGCCGGTTGTCGTCAGCGTTGCGATCGTGGCGGTCGCGGGATCAGCTCGTGCCTGCCCTTTCTGCTCCGCGGTGTCGCTGACGTTCGCCCAGGAAATCGCCCAGAGCCAGGCGGCGGTGATCGCCAAGCTCGTCGAGCCGCCGCCGGCCGGCGCCCTGTCGCCGCGGGCCGAGGGGCCGCTCCCCAAGGGCAAGTTCGAGGTGGTCGAGGTGCTCAAGGGTGCCGACCTCGTGGCCGAGGCGGGCCTGACGGGCGGAGATCCCCAGCCGATCGAGACGATCATGCTCGAGGAGAAGCCGGTCGGCATGCTCTTTCTGCTCATGGGCGTGGAGCCGCCGGACCTCGTCTGGTCGAGCCCGGTGCGGGTCAGCGACCGGGCGGTGGCCTACATCCGCAAACTCGGCGAACTGCCGGAGAAGGGGCCCGAGCGGCTCGCCTTCTTCCAGGAGCATCTCGAAGACGAAGACGAGACGCTGGCCCGCGACGCCTACGACGAGTTCGCCATCGCCCCCTACGCGGACGTCCGCAGCATCAAGGAGCAGATGCACCCGGCGAAACTGCTCGCCTGGATCGAAGACCCGAAGGTGCAGGCCAATCGTCGGCGGCTCTATGCAACAATGCTCGGTGTCTGCGGATCGAAAGACGACGCCGAGCGGATCGAAAAACTCCTCGCGGGCACCGGCCTCTCGCCTGAGCAAGCCGAGGCCCGCAGCGGGCTCGACGCGCTGATCGCCTGCTACGTGGCGCTCGAGGGCCCGCAGGCTCTCGACCTCGTCGACCGGCTGTTCCTCGACCGCACGTCCGCCGACGGCATGCCCCGCGAGGTGCCGTTCACCGAGACCTATGCCGCGGTGATGGCGCTGCGGTTCCTCGGGGAGGAGTCCGATCTCGTGCCCCGCGACCGCGTGCTCGCCTCGCTGCGGCTCTTGCTCGAGGAACCGAAACTCGCCGACCTCGTGATCGCCGATCTCGCCCGCTGGCAGGACTGGTCGGCCGTCGACACGCTCGTGACGCTCTTCAAGGAGGCGAAGGCCGACAACATTTTCGTCCGCGAACCGATCGTGAACTACCTCCGGGCCTGTCCCCTGCCAGAGGCCGCGGCCGCGGTCAAGGAACTGGAGACGATCGACCCCGAGGCTGTCCGCCGGGCTGCGACGCTCGCCGGCATTGCCGGCCTCACCGCTTCCGGCACCACGGCGGCCACACCGTCCGGCGACGAGGATGACAACGCGGGCCCCCGCGGGCCGAACGAACCAATCACCGCCCCAGCCGAAGGATCGCCCGGCTCCCTGGCCGTGGCTCCGGTGCTGGGCGACGACGACGCCACCGACGACGTGCCCGGCCGTGACGCTTCACAGCCTGAGCGGGAGACCGCGGCCACCGTGAGCCGCCGCTGGAAATGGCTCCTCTGGGCGGCCGTGGTCCTCGCGATCGCCATCGTTTCCCGCGCGGCGATGCGGCCCGTTCCGGCCGGGGACCGCTAAACCGCTCCCATGGGCACTGGCCTCTTCGATTCGCCGTCGCGAACCTCCCACCCGGGCGCCACCGCCCGTGACAACGGCGAGGCCTACCGCGCCCTGTCGGGAGCGGCCATCGCCGCCGCGGCCGTCGCTTTGGTCTCGCCGCTCGTCTTCTTCGGCTGGTGGTTCGCCGCGGTGCCGGCGATCGGCATCGCGCTCGCGCTCGTCGCCCTGCGCGACATCGCCACTCGGCCGCTCGACCTGACGGGCACGCCGCTGGCGACCGGGGCGCTTGCGGTCTCTGCGATCGTGCTGGTCGGCGGCCTCGTGTCGCTCGCCCGCGAATACGCCGCCGAACTTCCCGAGGGCTTCGAGCGGCTCAGCTATGCGATGCTTCAGCCCGCCGAGGGTGATCCGCCGACGAGCGTGCCCGACGCGGCCCGGGCGCTCGACGGGCACAACGTGCTCCTCAAGGGCTACATCTATCCGGGGAAGGAGCAGCACGGACTCGTGCAGTTTCTGCTCGTCCGCGACCAGGGCGACTGCTGCTTCGGCGGCAATCCGAAGATCACCGACCGCGTGCTGGTGCAACTCGCCGAGCCGAGGGGCATCGACTTCACCCCCCGACTGACGAAGGTCGCGGGCCGGTTTCGGGTGCAGCCCATGGGCACCGCGGACCTCGCCGGCGGCGTGCTCTACCACCTCGACAACGCGTTCGTGCGGTGACATGGACGCAACCAGACGCCTGCACGCGAAGGACTGGTGGGCCCCATGGGTCCTCACCCTGCTCGTCGCCGGCTGTGGCGGCGGGACACCTGCCGACCGTGCCGCGGCGCCCCGGCTCGTCGAGAAACCATCCGCCTCCCCGCCACCCTCCGCGGAGCGTCTGCCGGCGGACTCGCGGCAGCCCCGCGAGATCACGTTCGATGACATCAAGCTCGAGATGCCGAAGGGCGACCCCTTCACCCGCGATCTGCTTCCCAAGAGAGTCACGGCGCTCGAACAAGAGCGGGTGCGGATTCGCGGCTACATCCTTCCGAGTTTCCAGCAGAGCGGCCTGACGCAGTTCGTGCTCGTCCGCGACAACCAGGAATGCTGCTTCGGCCCCGGCGCCGCCCTGCATGACTGCGTCGTCGTCCGCATGCAGCCGGGCAGAACCGCCGATTTTTCGATCCGGCCCGTGGCCGTGGCGGGTCGGTTCAAGGTCGAGGAACTCCGCGGCCCCGACGGAAAACACCTCGCGATCTACGCGCTCGACGGGGAAAGCGTGCAATAGACCGCGTCAACCGCCCGTCTCCCCGCCCCTCGCCGGACGAGGCGAAGGGATCGGCGTGAGCGTGACGAGCGTTGAGGATTTCGCCCGTCGGAGGTCAAACCCTCGCCAGGCGCCATGCGAAATACTCCCGCGAGGAACCTCATGCCGTCCCGCAGCCGGCCGGGGCTCGAACGGTGTCGAAGCCGCGCCAGGCACGGTCGCTTCCCGCTGCTGGCCCGAGCAGGTGGGATGCTGCTACGATCGCGGCAGCGTCGATACGATCCGTGGAGGGCACCGCCCGGCGGCCACCAAGCATGCACATGTTCTCGCCCGAGTCGTGGTATTGGCTCTATGACATTCCCCATTTCCGGCTGTCGCTGCTCTTCATCGGCACGTTCGTCGGCTTCTACTGGGCCGGCTCGATCCTGCTGCGGCCGATCCTGCGGCAGTTCGTCAAATCCACCGCCGGCTCCAACGACATCGTCGGCTACGTGCTCTCCTGCTTCTGCGTGTTCTACGGCCTGCTGCTCGGCCTGATCGCCGTCACCGCCTACCAAAACGTGGCCGAGGCGGGGGCGAACGTGACCCGGGAGGCGGCATCGCTTTCGGCGCTCTATGAAGACGTCTCCCGCTACCCGGAGCCCCACCGGCAAAACCTCCGCTGGCTGCTCCGCGACTACACGCGGTACGTCATCAAATATGCCTGGCCGCTGCAGCAGCGGGGCATCATCCCGGAGGAGGGCACGATCCGCGCCGCGGCGTTCTACGACAAGCTCCTCGACTTTGAGCCACAGACGCCGGCCGAGCAGATCCTCCACGCCGAGGTGCTGCGGCAGTTGAACGAGTTTCTGGAGGCGCGGCAGATGCGGCTCTTATCCGTGAAGTCGTCGCTTCCGTCCTCGATGTGGTACGTGATGATCCTGGGCGCGATCCTCAACATCGCGATCTGCTGGCTCTTTGACATGCGGTTCATCACGCAGCTGCTGCTCGGCGGCATCCTGGCCGCCTACCTCGGCACGATGATGCACCTGATCTTCGACATGAACCAGCCGTTCCGGGGCGACGTGAGCATCTCGGCGGAGCCCTTCGAAGTTCTCTACAAGCGGATGGAAGACGAATGAGCGACACACCAGGGAGCGGGTTCTCACGCCGCGACGCCCTCCGCCGGGGGACCGCGGCCACGCTCGCGGCGGCCCGGGCCCTGTCGCCGGCACTCTTCGCCGGCTGCTCGCTCGGCATCCCGCCCCGCGCCAAGACGGTGAACGTGGGTCTCCTCCACTCGCAGACCGGGCCGCTAGCCATCAGTGCGACGGGGCTCCGCGACATCGAGCTCCACGCCTTCGAGCAGATCAACGCGGCCGGCGGACTCCTCGGCCGGCAGATCGTGCCCCACGCCCCCGACCCGCGGTCGCGGGTGGACCTGTTCCCGAAGCGGGCCCGACGACTCCTCGATGAAGGCTCCGTCGCCGTGTTCGGCTGCTGGACGAGCACCAGCCGCAAGGCCGTGCTGCCGATCTTCGAGGAGGCGAAGAAGCTCCTCTTCTATTCCGTGCAGTACGAGGGCAACGAGTCGTCCCCCTTCGTCGTCTACGGCGGCATGGTGCCCAACCAGCAGATCCTGCCGGCACTCGATTGGCTCGCGAGCGCGGCCGGCGGGCTCAGGAAAAAAATCTTCCTCGTCGGCTCGGACTACGTCTATCCTCGGACGGCCAACTTCATCGCGAAGAAGTATCTCGCGGCGAAGAGCCTGAAGCCCGTGGGCACGGCCTATGTGCCGCTCGGCGACCGCGACTTCTCCGGCGTCGTCAAGCAGATTCGGGAATCCGGCGCCGACTGCGTGCTCAATACGGTCAACGGCGACTCGAACATCGGCCTCTTTGAGGCGCTCGCCGAGGCGAAGGTCGATCCGGCCACGGTGCCGGTCGTCTCCACGAGCATCGCCGAGGACGAACTGCGAAGCCTGCTGCCAGGGCACGTCAAGGGTCACTACGCCGTGTCGTGCTACTTCCAGAGCCTCGACACGCCGGCCAATCGCGCATGGATCGCCGGCTTTCGCCGCGAGTTCGGCCACGACCGCGTCACGGGCGACCCGATGGAGCCCGACTGGTGTCTGGTGCACCTCTGGAAACAGGCCGTCGAGAAGGCCGGTTCGTTCGAGACCGAGGCGGTGCGGCAGGTGTTCCGCGAGGGGCTCGAGTTCGCCGGCCCGGGGGGCCCGGTCCGTCTCGATCCCAAGACCCAGCACACGACGAAGTTCTGCCGGATCGGCCGCATCCGCGGCGACCGGCAGTTCGACATCGTGCACACCTCGCCGGCCCCGATCGATCCCGATCCCTATCCGGAGATCGCCTTTCCCGGCTGGAGCGTCGACTGGACGAAGGGGGGCATCACCCGCGGTGCGGAGGTCGACATCGATGGCGACGTTTGAGGTTGAACACACCGAGGGCATGCGGTGGGTGAAGGTCGGACTCGACGACGACGACGTCCGTGCGGAGCGGGGCGCGCTCAACCACTTCAAGGGCGCGATCACGATGGACGTGCCCTTCCCGAGCCTCAAGGCCTGGTGGGAGTCGCTGTTCTCCGACGAGTCACTGCTGCGGCCCCGCTACCACGGCACGGGCACGGTGTATCTCGATTCCTCGCTGGGCGGCTTCCACATCATGCCGATCCGGCCGGGCGAGCGGTGGATCCTCGACATGAAGTGTTTCTGGGCGAGCGACGGCGAGGTGAAGCTCTCGGTGCATCGGGAGCGATTCATGACCGCGTATTGGGCCGACCAGGGACTCTTCTGGTACAAGACCGCGCTGAAGGGCGAGGGGCAGGTGGTGCTCTCGGTCCCCGGCCCCGTCGAAGAGGTCGAACTGACGAACGACCAGGTGATCGTCGACGGGCCGTATGTCGTCGCCCACACCAGTGGCATCACGCTCTCGGTCCGCCGGCCCGCGCGGTCGTGGCTGGCCTACTGGTTGTCGGGCCAGAAGCTCGCTTACTGCTATCGCGGCACCGGGAAACTGCTCCTCTGCACCACGCCCTACTGGCGGGCCCGACTAAACTCCGACCCGGCCACGGCGGCCGCAGGCTGATGCCGATCCGCTGCCTGCTCACGATCGCCGCCTGGCTCGGAATGGCGGCGACTTTTGCCTGCCCGTTCTGCGGCGTGGTGGGCCGGTCGCTCGCCGAACGTCGTGACACCGCCGACATGGTCGCCGTGGGTGAATCCGCAGCGTCGGCAGCCCGCGACCCCGACGGCCTGCTCGTCCAGCGTTTCACCATGGCGGTGGTCCTGCGCGGCGCGGGCGACCCCGCCGCGGGCATGCTCCCGGCCCGGGTGCCCTCGGCCATCGAGGGCACGGCCCTGCTCTTCGGCACGCGGCACGATGCCACGGTCTCATGGGAAGCCATCGCCGCCGACGAGGCGCTGATCGGTCACGTCGCCGCGGCGCCCGCCGTCGAAGAGCCGGCGGCCAGCAGGCTCCGCTGGTTCGCATCCCGCCTCGAGCATCCGAATCCCGCGATCGCCGCCGACGCCTTCACGGAGTTTGGCCTCGCGCCATTCGCCGCGGTGCGAGAGGCCGCCGATGCGCTCGATCCCGTGCGACTGGCGGCCTGGGTGCGGGAGCCGAACCTCGACCAAAGCCGCCGCGGCTTCTTTGGACTGGCTCTGGGCATCGTGGCCGACCGCACTGCCGACGCCGCTGTGCGGCGGCGATGCCTCGACGCCCTCCACGCGGCAGTCGTGGCGCCGGCAAACGATCTGCGGGCCGGCTTCGACGGGATCCTCGCGGGAGTGCTCGTCGCCGAGGGCGGAGCAGGACTCGAACGCCTCCGGAGCAGGGGCCTGTTCGCCGCCGACACACGGCCCGGCGACGCGCGGCATGCGCTGGCGGCGCTGCGGTTTGCCTGGGAAAGTCTTGCGGAGCGTGTGCCTCGCCAGCTGGTCGCGACCGCGACGGCCGATCTGCTCGTGAATCCGGCCGTGGCCGCCGACTGCGCGATCGACCTTGCCCGCTACGGCCGCTGGGAGGATTGCGATCGGGTCGCGATGCTCTGGGATTCCCTGGGGGCCGACGACCCACTCGTCCGCCGGGCCGTTGCCGGCTACCTCGCGGCCTGCCCGCTCACCGCCGCCCGCGGGCATCGCGACCGGCTCGCGGCGACCAGCCCGGAGCAATGGCGGGCCGCCCTGGCCGCCGCCGCAGTGCCGGCCCGCTGACGCTTTTGCCCTCCACCGGGCCTCGGCGACGCTCCGGGTTGCGGGTCGCGGCTTTCGTGGGATATTCGCCCAACCCCATTGCCTTTCCGCCCGCCCCGCGAGGCCACCCCGCGATGAAGATCCACGAGTTCCAGGCCAAGGACCTCCTCCGGGCCGCCGGCGTGCCCGTGCTCGCCGGACGCGTCGCCCGCAGCCCCGCCGAGGCCGCTGCCGCATTCACCGCGCTCGGCACGCCGGTCTGTGCCGTGAAGGCGCAGATTCACGCGGGCGGCCGCGGCAAGGGCAAGGTACAGGGCGGCGACCAGCGGGGCGTCGAACTGGCGAAGAGTGCCCCCGACGCTGAGCGCATTGCCAAGGGCCTGCTCGGCAACACGCTCGTCACGATCCAGACCGGCCCCGAGGGGCAGGTCGTGCGGCAGGTGTTCGTGGAGAGCGGCTGTGCGATCGAGCGGGAGCTCTACTGCGCCGTGCTCGTCGACCGCCGCGTGGGTTCGCCCGTGCTGATCGCGAGCACCGCCGGCGGCATGGACATCGAGGAGGTGGCCGCCAAGACACCGGAGCTCATCCTCAGCGAGCCCTTCGATCCCGACCGCGGGCTCGGGGCCTACCAGGCCCGCGTGCTCGCCTCGAAGCTCGGCCTGCCCACGGCAAGCTGGCGGCATGCCGAGACGTTTTTCCGCCGGCTCTGCCGGGCGTTCGTCGATCTCGACGCCTCGCTCCTCGAGATCAACCCGCTCGTGCTCACGAAGGACGGCTCGCTCGTCGCGCTCGACGCCAAGATGACGTTCGACGACAACGCGCTCTTTCGCCACCCCGCCCTCGCGGCCCTCCGCGACGAGGCCGAGGAGGATCCGTCCGAGACGCGGGCCGCGGCGGCGGGCCTCTCCTACGTGAAGCTCAGCGGCACGATCGGCTGCCTCGTGAATGGCGCCGGCCTCGCCATGAGCACGATGGACCTCGTGAAGTATCACGGCGGCGAGCCGGCCAACTTCCTCGACGTGGGCGGCGGTGCCGACGTGAAGGCCGTCACCGAAGCCTTCCGGATTATCCTCTCCGACCCGCACGTCAAGGCGATCCTGGTCAACATCTTCGGCGGCATCATGCGATGCACGACGATCGCCACGGCGCTCGTCGAGGCGTCGAAGACGGTCGGCTTCACGGTGCCGCTGGTCGTGCGGCTCGAAGGAACCGAGGTCGAGGAAGGCAAGAAGATCCTCGCTGCGAGCGGGGCAAAAATCATCACCGCCGACGGGCTCACCGACGCCGCCCAGAAGGTCGTCGCCGCGAGCAAGGCCTGAATACGGACACCCACTCATGAGCATCCTCGTCAACCGCGACACGCGGGTCATCTGTCAGGGCATCACCGGCAAGGTCGGTGAGTTTCACACCCGCGGCTGCCTCGCCTACGGCACCCGGATGGTGGGCGGCGTCACGCCGGGCAAGGGGGGCGAGACGATCGCCGACCTGCCCGTGTTCAACACCGTCGCCGAGGCCCGCGACGCCACCGGCGCGAATGCCACGATGATCTTCGTGCCCCCGGCCTTCGCCGCCGACGCGATCCTCGAGGCGGTCGCTGCCGGCATCGAACTGGTGATCGCGATCACCGAGGGCATTCCGGTGATGGACATGGCCCGGGTGATGCCGGTCGTGCATGCCTCGAAGAGCCGCCTGATCGGGCCCAACTGCCCGGGCGTGATCACGCCGGGCCAGTGCAAGATCGGGATCATGCCCGGCTACATCCATACTCCCGGCCACGTGGGCGTGATGAGCCGCTCGGGCACGCTCACCTACGAGGCCGTCTGGCAGCTCACGCAACTCGGTCACGGCCAGAGCACCTGCGTGGGCCTCGGCGGCGATCCGCTCGTGGGCTCGAGCTTCATCGACATTCTCGCCCTCTTCCAGGCCGACCCCGACACCCACGCGATCCTGATGATGGGCGAAATCGGTGGCTCGGCCGAGGAGGAGGCGGCCGACTACGTGAAGCACCATGTGACCAAGCCCGTGGCCGCGTTCATCGCCGGCCAGACCGCGCCGCCGGGCAAGCGGATGGGCCATGCCGGGGCGATCATCTCCGGCGGCAAGGGGACGGCCGAGGCGAAGCTCGAGGCCCTCCGGGATGCCGGCATCGAGGTCGCCGAGAGCCCCGCCGACATGGGGGCGGCGCTCGTCCGAGCCGTGGAAAAAAGCCGCTCCTGACCCCGAAATCGAACCCGCCCACCCCGGCGTGCGTACGACCTTTGTTCCGTCGCGACCAGATGCGATAATTCGCGAGCGGGCCAGGTCAGGAAGCGCGGGGCGATGATGAAGCGGAAGCGGACGCTTTTCGGGCGGATCGAACGGCTCGAGAACCGCCGCGCGCTGGCCGTCGACGTGGTCGCCGCCCTGCCCGACGTCACGGCCGCGCCGAACGCCGGCCCGGCGATCATCTCGCTGGCCAACCGCTACGACGACACCGACGTCACCGGCACGGTCGTGCGGTTCGACGTCAACTCGCCGTCGCCGTATCAAAAGGTGTTCGTCGAACTCTTCGACGCCCCGGGCGCCGACCGCACGCGGACCACGCCTGCCACCGTCGCCAACTTCCTCTCCTACGTGGACGGCGGCCACTACACCAACACGTTCATCCACCGCTCCATTCCCGGCTTCGTGGTGCAGGGGGGCGGCTTCACGGTCACCGGCGGCAGCCCAATCTCGATCGATAACGTCACGCAGTTTGCAGCGGTGGTGAACGAGCCGGGCAACACCAACGTCCGCGGCACGATCGCGATGGCGAAACTCGGGACCAATCCCAACAGCGCCACCAACCAGTGGTTCTTCAACCTCTCCGACACCAACGCCACGCAGTCTCTGGGGCCCCAGCTCGATACTCAAAACGGCGGCTTCACGGCGTTCGGCCGGGTGCTGGGCGGCGGCATGGCCGCGGTCGATGCCATCGCCGCCGTGCCGCGGTTCGGCTATGCGTCGCCCTACGACAGCATCCCGCTGCGTGACGTGCCGGGGGCGAATCCGAGCCAGGATCCGTCGTTCGTGAACGCCCCGGTCGAAATCGCCGCGCTCACTTCCAATCAGTTCGTGAAGTTTCCGACGATCGCCCGCGTGGGCGAACTTCTCTACTCCGTGGCGACCAACTCGCCGGCGCTCGTCACGCCCACGATTCAAGCCGATGGCAGTCTCCAGCTGGTCTATGCCCCGGGGGCGGTGGGCACTGGAACCGTCACGGTTCGTGCGACGAGCGTGTTCGATGCCGCCCGATTCGTCGAGGATGCCTTCACGGTGACGGTGGCGTCGCCCGCCGTCGTCCCCAATGCGATCGTCGGGCTTGCCGGCGACTCGCTGGTCATCGGCCGCTCGACGGGCACCGCCTTCGCGACCGCCCCGCTCGCCACACTCCCGGCAGGCACCACGTGGGTCGACACTCTGGCCGGCGACTTCAATGGCGATGGCCGGGGCGATGTGGCGACGCGGGCCGCCAACGGTGGCTGGTGGGTGACGCTGACGCCGGCATCCGGCCCGGCAGCGGCGCCCACGCTCTGGGCGACCCAGCGGACCGACGTCACCTGGCAGTTCCCGACCGTCGGCGACTTCAATGCTGATGGCCGGGCTGATATCGCCATCCGCAATGCCACGAGCGGGATCTGGCGTGTTCTCACCAGCACCGGCTCCGCATTCACCGCCTCCCAGTTCGGCACCTGGTCGTCGAGCACACCCTGGCAGAACGTGGTCGGCGGCGACTTCAACGCCGATGGCCGGACCGACCTGGTCGGCCAGCGGACAAGTGACGGGGCATGGTGGGTCTCGCTGAGCACCGGCTCCGCCTTCACGACCTCCAGCTGGGCAGTTCTCCGCACCAACGTCGCCTGGCAGTTCGCCACGGCCGGCGACTTCAACGGTGACGGCAAGAGCGACGTCGCCGTCCGCAACGGCACCAGCGGCATCTGGTGGATCCTCGCCAGCACGGGATCCACCTTCACCAAATCCTCGTTCGGCACTTGGCCGAGCGACATGCCGTGGCAGAACGTGGTCAGCGGCGACTTCAACGCCGACGGCCGCGCCGATCTCGCCGGCCAGCGGACGAGTGACGGGGCCTGGTGGGTCTCGCTGAGCACCGGCACCTCCTTCATCACCTCGACCTGGGGTGTGCTGCGAACCACCGTCCCTTGGCAGTTCGCCACCGTCGGTGACTTCAACGGCGACGGCAAGAGCGACATCGCCGTCCGCAACGGCACCAGCGGCATCTGGCGGGTGCTCGGCAGCACCGGATCCACCTTCACCAACACGCAGTTCGGCACCTGGCCGTCCGAACTCGCCTGGTCGCGCGTTGTCGGCATCCGCAGCTGATCCCGCGGTCATCTGGCTCACGGGCCACCGCTGGCTGAAAGCGAGCGGCAGCGCGACGGAATGTGGCCGCTGCCCGGGGGTTGCTGGGCGGCTACACTAACGTTCGGTATGAACGTCAGCCTCTTCATTCCGTGCTTCGTCGATCAGATGACCCCCCGGGTCGGTCTCGCCGTGGCCCGCGTGCTCGAACGGCTCGGCCATTCCTGCGAGTTTCGCCCGGCCCAGACCTGCTGCGGCCAGCCCAGTTTCAACGCGGGCTATTGGGACGAGGCCCGCGCCGTGGCGATCCGGGCGGTCGAGGTGTTCGCGGGCGCCGAGGCGGTCGTGGGCCCCAGCGGCTCTTGCGTGGCGATGATGCGGGTCTTCTATCCGCAGCTTCTCACCGGCACGCCCCATGAAACGGCCGCCCTCGATCTCGCCGCCCGGACGTTCGAGTTCGGCGAGTTCCTGGTCGACAAGCTCGGCGTGACCGACGTCGGGGCCCGCTTCCCCCACAAGGTCACCTATCACGACGGCTGCCACGGTCTGCGTGAGCTCCGCATCAAGGACGCGCCGCGGCAGTTGCTCCGGGCCGTCCGCGATCTCGAGCTCGTGGAGTGCGACGAGCCGGAGAGCTGCTGCGGCTTCGGCGGGCTCTTCAGTGTCAAATACCCGATGATCTCGACCGCCATGGCCGAGGTGAAGGGCGGCTCGCTCGCCCGCACCGAGTGCGACTACATCGTCTCGAGCGATCCGTCGTGCCAGCTGCAGCTCGACGGCTGGCTCTCGCGCCACGGCAAGAAGCCCCGGACGATCCATCTGGCCGAGGTGCTTGTGGGAGCCGACGCATGACGCCCGGCGCCGACACCACACCCCACGCGTTCGAGGCCGAGACTCCCAGGCTCGCCAAGAAAAAGTTCCTGCACGATGCCGCGGAGCATGTCCGCGACACGGGCCATCGGGCGTTCGTCCGCAAGGCCCTCGGCGGCTACTACACCAGTCGCGACGCGCAGAAGGCCCGCTTTCGCGACTGGGAGCAGGCCCGGGATGCCGCCAGCCTCGCCAAGTGGTCGGCCGTGAACCGGCTCGACGAGCTGCTCCCGACGTTCGTGGCCAACTTCGAGGCCAACGGCGGCAGGGTGCACTGGGCCCGCACCGCCGACGAGGCCCGCACGATCATCCTCGAGCTGTTGCGTGACGCGAAGGCGAAGGCCGTCATCAAGAGCAAGTGCATGACGAGCGAGGAGATTCACTTGAACGCCGCCCTGGAGCAGGACGGCTACGGCGTCGTCGAGAGCGACCTCGGCGAGTTCATCCAGCAGCTCCGGGGCGAGCCGCCGTATCACTTTGTCTTCCCCTGCATGCACGTCCGTCGCGAGGAGATCAGCGACCTCTTCGGCAAGCATCTCGGCACGCCGCCGACCGACAGCCCCGAAGAGCTCACGATGATCGCCCGGCGGCACATGCGCCGGCTCTACGTCGATGCCGACGTCGGGATCACGGGGGCCAACTTCTTGGTCGCCGAGACGGGCCAGATCTCGATCACCGAGAACGAGGGCAATGCCCGGCTGACCGCGGCGTTGCCGCGGGTGCACATTGCGATCTCGGGAATAGAGAAGGTGGTCGAGCATCTCGACGATCTCGCCGTACTTCTGCCGATGCTCGCCACCGCCGGGGCCGGCCAGCCGATGACCTGCTACAACACGCTCTACGCCGGCCCGCGACGACCGGGCGAGTGTGACGGGCCCGAGGAGATGCACCTCGTGCTGCTCGACAACTCGCGGACGGCGATCCTCGCCGATCCCGAGCAGCGGGACAGCCTCCACTGCATCCGTTGCGGCGCGTGCTTGAACGTCTGTCCGATCTTCAAGAACGTGGGCGGCTTCACCTACGGCACCACCTACCAGGGCCCGATCGGCTCGGTAATCACGCCGCACCTGCGGGGTCTGGCCGACTGGAATCATCTCTCGGGAGCGAGTTCCCTCTGCGGCGCCTGCACCGACGCCTGCCCGGTGCGGATCGACATCCACCACCACCTCCTGCACAACCGCCGCAACGCCGCTGCCACGTCGCCGAGCCGCCTCGAGCGGCTGGGGCACCGGATGTTCGTGATGGTGGCGAGCCGGCCCTGGCTCTTCGCGGCCGGCGGCGCGATGTTTCGCAAGTCGCTCTGGCTCCTGAAGAAACTCCGCCCGCCGCTCCTCCGCGACTGGCTGGCCACGCGGGATCTGCCCGCCGCTCCGGCGCGAAGTTTTCGCAGCCAGTGGAGAGCGCGGTCATGACGGCAGGCGGTGACACCACGGCTCGTGACACGATCCTCGCGCGGGTTCGCGAGGCGCTCCGTGTTCCGGCGCCGCTGCCGCACATGAAGTCGCATGCGGCCGTGGCGGCGGCACCCGCCGGGCCGGACAGCCTCACGATTCTTCCGGTGGAGGTGGCGCGGCCGTGGCTCCCGGACGGGGGCGAGACCGCGGAGGAGCGACTGGCGATCCTCACCGAGAATCTCGGAAAACTCCGGGCAGAAGTTCAACGGGCGGCGGATCTGACCGCCGCCGCCGCGCAGGTGGCGGCGCTCGTCCGTGAGCGGGGCTGGAAGCGGGTGGCCTGGCATACCCACCCCGCCGTCGAGCCCGTGGCCGCGACCCTTGGCTGCGACTCCTACCGCCTTGATTCCACCAGCTTCGACAAGGATGCCCTCGAGGCCTGCGACGCCGGGATCACGGCCTGTGATGCGGCGATCGCCCAGACCGGCTCGATCCTGGTGTCGAGTGCGAGCTGCGGCGGTCGGGCGCTCTCGATCCTGCCGCATGTCCATATCGTGATCGTCACGCTCGACCAGATCGTGGCCACGCTCGGCGACGCCCTCGACGCGATTCGGACGAAGCACGCCGGGAGAATGCCGAGCATGCTCTCGTTCATCACCGGTCCGAGCCGCACCGGCGATATCGAGCGGATTCTCGTGCTTGGCGCCCACGGCCCGAAGGAACTCTTCGTGATCCTCGTCGGGTGATGTTCGGCGATGGCTCGCGGGTCCCTCCGGCTTCGGGCTTCCCCAGCAACGAACACCCGCGAGGGGCTGCCCGTGCCCTGAGAGCCGGGCTCGGCGGCCCGCGAAGCCAGGATGGCGCAGCGCAGCCGGCGTGCAGAGAGCGGAGGGCAAGGATGCCCGAAGCGAGCGTCCGGCTCTCAGGGCACGGGCAGCCCCGACCCACCACGCGGGCACCCGTCAGGCGTTCCACCAAAGTCGGATGCGCTCTATGCTCGCGGCTATGAGTTTCTGCCGCTGTCCGATCTGCGCCGGTGACACCCACGAGATCCGGGCCAAACTCATCTGCCGCCAGTGCGGGGCGATCCTCGAAACCTGCTGCGAAGGCGGCCCGATGGGCATGCCTGCCGACGACGCGGCCGCGCCACCATTGCGATCGGAACAATCCGACGATCTTCGCGACGAGTGAGTTTTTGGGTCGGGAAAGATCGATCTGTTGAGGGAAGTTTGCCGGCAGCGCAAGCCCGATCGATCCCGTTGTCCCTGCGTATTGGGCGGCGGTGACGGGAGGGAATGCCGGCCGACCCGTTCCGGGTTTCCCGCACGAGAGCGCCACCACTGGGGGTGGAGTCTCTCCGCGTGCCGCCCGGAAGAGTGTTTCGCGAAACGTCGGTCGATTTTCCTTTCCCTCTGGAGGTTTCCGTGAAGAAGCGTCTGACATTCAGTTTCCTGCCGTGGGCGGCTGCCGCCGGCGTGTGCGTGGGCGGATTCGCCCACG
Organism: Planctomycetia bacterium; assembly: GCA_021414115.1. Taxonomy (GTDB): domain Bacteria; phylum Planctomycetota; class Planctomycetia; order Pirellulales; family UBA1268; genus QWPN01. The sequence goes on along the minus strand of JAIOPD010000106.1, from coordinate 24,029 downwards.
GTGCCGATGCGGTTCCGGCCGCTCCGACCCCGGCTGACGGTTCCGTGCTCGTCGGCGCCGCCGACGCCGCGGCCCCGGCCGCCGAGGCCGCCGCCAGCGCCGACGATGCCGCCATCGCCGACGGCGGTGCGTGCACCAAGACGGTGAAGCGTTGGGTGATGGTCCCGGAGATCCGGGACGTGGAGACGACTGAGTGGGCCACCGAGGTCCGCGAACGGTCGATTCAGGTGTCGAAGAGGGTTCCGCGGATCGAGGAGAAGACGCGGAACTACACGGTGATGGTGCCGGAGCAGCGCACGAAGTCGGTGAACTACACCGTCAACGTGAACGTGCCGGAGACCAGGACGGTCGAGTACAAGGTCAACGTGCCCTACACCGAACAGCTCGAGAAGAGCTACACGGTGATGGTGCCCGTCAAGGAGGAGAAGACCCGGACGTGGAAGGTCAACGTGCCCTACACCGAAGAGGTCCAGCAGTCCTACACGGTGATGGTCCCGGTCAAGGAGCAGAAGACCGCGACCTACAAGGTGAACGTGCCCTACACCGAGGAGCGGACGGCCACCTACAAGGTGAACGTGCCCTACACCGAAGAGGTCCAGCAGACCTACACGGTGCGGGTTCCCTACACCGAGGAGATGACGGGCCACCGCACGGTGTCGCGTCGCGTGGCGGTCAAGGGGTCGAAGACGGTGACCTGCCGTGGCGGCCACTGGGTGACCGAGGCGAAGGAGATTTCGGCGAACGGCAAGTATGACGCCGCCGGCAATCCCTGCTGCCCGAAGGTCGTCTGCTGCCGCAAGTGGGTTCCCACCTGCGAGACCAAGGAGATCGACGTCACGACGTGGAAGACCGAGTGCGAGCAGGTGCCCTTCACCTACTGCGTGAAGAAGGTTCGCTGCGAGGAGCGGTCGCGGACGGTGTGCGTTCACAAGTCCCGTTGCGAGGAGCGGACGCGGACCTACTGCGTGAAGCTCTCCCGTTGCGAGGAGCGGACGCGCAACTACTGTGTCACGAAGATGGTCCCCGAGGCCCGGACCCGGACCGTGTGCGTGAAGAAGTCGCGTTGTGAGGAGCGTTCGGGCACCTACTGCGTCACCAAGATGGTTCCGGAGAGCCGGACCAAGACGGTGTGCGTCAACAAGTGCCGCACCGAGACTCGCAGCCGCGAGATCACGGTGAACAAGTGCGTGCCCGAGACGCGGACCCGTGAGGTCAACTACACGGTCATGGTGCCCGTGCAGAAGACCCAGACCTACAGCGTGTGCGCCAGCGACGTGGTCTCGGAGACGAAGTCCGAGTCGTACGTCGTCCGCGTGCCGAAGAAGGTCACGAAGCAGGTCTGCGTGAAGGTCAAGAAGTGCATCGAGGAAGAGGTTTCGGCTGACGACGCCTGCGGCTGCTCGAACGGCAGCGGCAACGGCGGTGCCCGTAAGGGTGGCCTCCTCGGCTGCAAGAAGGGCTGCTAGTCATCGTCCCGTCGGCCACGGTCGGCAGGAATGACGCGAGCACAACGCGGCGGGTCGGGCGATCAGGGTCGCCCGGCCCGCCGCACGTGCTTGATGGGGCATGAAAAGGTGTTATTGCAACATACGTTCTGTAAATCGCCGGTGCGTGCCCGTCCGAGTCGAGCGTAGCGAGACAAGGGCAAGCCCATGCCGGCCGCCGGTTGTGAGCGCCCGTTACGAAAAGGTCCGCCACGGCGGGGCTGTCGTGCCCTGTGCAGTGCTCACCGCCATCGGGATCACCGCCGACGGCAAGCGGTCTGTCCTCGGCTGTAGCGTCGGCCGAGATTCACTGGCGGCAGTTCCTTCAGAGCCTCCAGGAACGAGGCATGTACGGCGTGAAGCTCGTCGTCAGCGACGACCACTCAGGGCTCAAGGCGGCTCGTCACGCCACCATGCCCGGAGTGCCCTCGCAGCGGTGCCAGTTCCACACGAGCCAGAACGCCATGGCTCATGCCCCCAAGGTCCCGATGCGGGTCGAAGTCGCTGATGACATCAGGCGCATCTACAACGCCGACGACCGTGCCGAGGCCGATCGGCGACTCAAGGACATAGTTGGCCGTTACCACAAGACCGCGCCCGCACTTGCCAGCTGGCTCGAGGAGAACATTCCGGAAGCCTCGACCGTCTTCGCCTTCCCATCCGCTCACCGCAAGCGACTCCGAACCGAAAACGGGCTCGAACGACTCAACAAGGAAATCAAACGCCGTACCCGTGTCGCCACCCTGTTCCCAAACGAGGCATCACTGCTCCGGCTTGTGTCGCCAGTCCTCAGCGAGATCAGCGACGACTGGGCAACAGAACGCGCCTACCTGACCATGGAAGCCAGATGAACCACCTCTGAAACCCGGATTTACAGAAGGGGTATTGCTTTATCTTTACCCGCAGCTACGAGAGTCGCACGAATTACTTCGCGCAACTCGGTGTCAGTCAAGGACTCCAAGCGGGTAGCGTAGTCGAAAACTGGATAAGTTTCTTCGTTCACGTAGTCGGTAAAGATTGGGGCCCCACCAAAGTATCGCTGTTCGACATAATCCATGTCGTTCCTAGCGCACGTGCGAATGATCTCGGCCTGCTGGCGCGCGTGAACAATCGGCGTATCGGTCAATGGCAGGTCTAGAAGTGCCTGCAGCGCGTGGTCCCGATCGACGGAATGCCGATAGAGGCCCTGTTCATCGTATTGCGGCCAGTGCCTATTGAATTCGGCAATGAGGATCGACCTGACACGTCCGATCGAGAGATTCGCGTTTGCGGGTCTCGTGGTGCCCTCGCGCAGCAATGGAATGCCGGTGGCCCGGCAGAAATCTGCAAGGATGTCTGTACGCTGCAAACTACCGCCCAGATACGGCCGAACGATTAACTTGTCACCAAAGATCCGCTCAAAGCGTTTCAAGACCTGTACGTGGCCGTTGTCATAGCCAAATGAGAAGGGCGCAGCAATCGCGCCGTCGCGAATGAGTTGCTGCATCATGCTGATCGAAAGGCTCCACGGATCGCGCACATATACGACGCCGATGATCTCTTCGGCGTAGTCCGAAAAAAGTACTGCAAGGCGGGCAAGTTCGTCCGGCGTCATGCCCGCGAAATATTCGCTTGAGACGACGATCGTGTCGGGCATTGTCGCCGACACTTCCTCGTTGAAATCGGCGAGAAAGGCTTCGACCAGGGCTCTCGCTTTCTCCGGGCTGGAAATGGCGGCACGCCGGATTTGGATCAGATTTTCGGGAGCAATGCTGACGGTGCTTTGAAAGTGCCAGTGGTTCGGACCGCCTGCTGGATATAGAACGCCGTGGTTGGCCAACAGGTGTGCTCGACTCTCGAATAGGCTGTGCTGTAGGAATGTCGTGCCCGTCTTGGCCAGTCCAAGATGAACGAACATTCTGCGCGCCTGAAAACCTTTTCGTGCGTGCAGGCCGCCTACAATGCTCTGCATCGCAGTCACTCGCGCGTCCAGACCGGGTTATCCACGTGGATCGTGGCGCCAGGGCGCCGAACGGCGCTGCCGAACATCCGCTGGTGCGGGTGACTGTCCCAAAAGCCGTGGCTGACCATCCGCAGGCTGGCGGTCTCCAGCCACTCGTTCACGCAGGCGCGATTAGGGACAAACCAACTCCATTGGTCTTGTTTGTAGGGGCCAGAGTAGTAAAGCGTCATCGGAATGTCGCTTTCAGCTAACTGTGCTACAAACTGGCTATCCGGGTACGTACTGCCATCTGGAAGTGCGGCATAGTTTTTCAAGGCCTCACCCTCAAAGTAAACGACGCCGATCGGGCTCAGTACGCTGGCGATCTGTTCAAAAGCCAGCACTGGATGCTTCAGGTGGTACCAGACGCCAAAGAATAAGACGACGTCAAAGGTCCGGCCATTCAAGAATTCATTCAGCCCATAGACACTGCCTTGAAAGTATTCGTTCTTTGAGCCTCGGATCTTGACCGCCGTACTGTACCCGGTCACATCAGGGCATTGGATATCTACCGAGGTCACCTGGGCGCCTCGGCGTTCCAGTTCGAACGAATGCGGACCGTCCAACGCGCCGATATCCAACGCGTTGATTCCGGTTAGGTCTTCGGCCAGTCCGAAGCGGCTGTTCAGCAACTCGCGCGATTCGGTGCGATGCACGCCAGGCGTCCACAGTCCGGGCAACACCTCGAAACTGTGATACCAGCGGGCGGCCTGAACCAACTTCTCTGCCGCTTCCATGTCCATCTTACAGTCCTTTTCGAGCAATCATACTGAAACCGAAACCACCGCTATCGATGAAGCTGCGCCACGATGAATGCATGGCCTCCGACAATCCAAGGCCCACCGTTGGCAAGCCCTGGGGCCGGCCCCAGGCTCGAGAGCGATAGCAAATCACGCCTTCGGTGTCAACGAGATTTTGATGGTGCTCCGGCGTTTGGGTACGTTTTTAATTTTACGGGGTGGCATCTGCGATCCGAGCCCTCATTGGGCCTTATCGCAGACGAAAGGCGCAGTGGACGTGAGCGTGATGGCGGGGCGCCGGCACAGACCGCGGTGAATTAGCTGAACGGATACACGTGAGCCGAGTGCGATTGAAACTATTACCCATATTTATCTACAACTCCCGCGAAAATGACTGTCGGAACCGGTTGGAGAATGGGAAAGGGAGTCTCAATTGTGGATCATCCGCCAGCACTTATAGGTCGAAGCGGCAATTGGTTCGAGTTTGACCACGAGGGTCAGCCTTTCGTCCTGTGGATTGATGAGCGTCCGGATTCGCTCCAAGACATCATCATGCGGACGGGCAACTTCTACGAAGTGGAAGCGCTGCAACTAATCCGTGTCACCCTTCCGGCCAAGGCACGCATAGTCGATGTTGGGGCCAATATTGGCAACCATGCCATCTACTTTGACCGGGTCTGCGGCGCGGATAAGGTGTTCGTGATCGAACCCAATGCCGATGTCCTCGTCGACTTGAAGGCCAACGCGGCGGCCAATGCCTGCGAGGCCATCGACCTTACGACGACTGGTTTCGCGGCCGGCGCAGAGACAGGCGTGGGCAAGTTAGTGATCAGTCCCAGCGACGATGCGATCCGCAACCGTGGCGGCATCTCAGTCACACAAGACGCCCGCGTGGCGGGACAGGACGTCGCGATCCGGCGTCTTGATGACCTTGATCTAGGAAGGATCGATTTCCTCAAGATCGACGTGGAGGGCAGTGCCCTTGCCGTATTAGAAGGCGCGCGGGCACTTCTTGCGCGGTCGCGACCGTCGATCTTCGTGGAAATCGACGTGCCCGATCTGCCCTCGTTCACCGGTTGGATACGTGACAACGGCTATGAAGTGACGGCTGCGTTCGAGTATCACCTCGGCATCGTCAACTTCCTGCTCATCTCAGGCCCCCGCGCGGCGGGAGACGGCGCAGGAATGGCCGCACAACCAGCCGGCGCCATAGGCATGCAATGGTCTGCTATGTTCGCACAGAAACACCGGGCCGACCGTTGCGAGGACACGCTAGCCATCGCTACCGCGGCCATGCGTCATGCCGACGCTCGCGCGACCGAGGCCGAAGGACGCGTGCTTCAGCATGCGGCGGACCTGCGCGACGCTCTAGCCCGCGTTGAAGAAGCAAAATCTCTTCAGAAGACATTTCCTACCGCACTTAATCGATCATCCAAACGACACCACAGCCTTTGGCAGCAGTTGTTCTTCCATGCCTCCGGGAAGCCAAGAAAAATAGTACGCAAACTGTTCTTCCATTCGGCCGGCCGCCCGCGCGGTGCGTTCAGAACTTATGTCGTTCATTCCGACGGCCGCCCTCGCGATGCCTTCTACCGCTGGATGACTTCCACAGAATATCTGGCCATGCCCGATGTCGTCGGCGCGGGGCAGAGGCGCTTTCTCGCCCGCGAGGCGTTGCCTGCATCATGCGACGTACCGGTAGCCGCGCGGCATAACGCCGGCTCAAAACGGGTTCTCTACATCGATTCGGATTACCCTGACCCCATCCGCGATGCGGGTTCCGTCAACACCATTAATTACATAACCTGGTTTCGGGCTCTTGGCTACGAGGTCGTTTTTCTGAGCACGCGCTTCAACGCCGACAAGAAGGCTGAACGCCCCGTCGTCGCCGCTGGCGCGGGTATCCTGCACCTTTCGGGGGAACAGGCAGTTACTGATTATTTACGCGACGAAGCGCATGCCTTTGGACTTTTCTTTTTGTCACGGGTGCATTGTGGTGGCAGATTTCTCGAGGCATGCCGTCGGGGCAATCCGCAGGCTGATATCATCTTCGACACGGTCGATCTGCACCATGTCCGGGAGGACCGCGAGGCACGGCTGCGGCAGGACCGGGAGGCGATGTTCCGGGCGAAGACAGTGCTGGAACGCGAGCTTTACCTCGCGAGCCAGTCTGACCTGACCATCGTTGTTTCCAGTGTGGAAAAGGAGATTCTCACGAAGGCAGTTCCGGGCGCGGCAATCGGCGAGATGCCTCTTTTCCGCAAACTTCCTGCCATAGTCCCGGATTTTACCAACCGCCGCGGCATCGGTTTTGTCGGCGGTTATGCGCATTCGCCCAATGTTGATGCCGTGCGGTACTTCCTTGAAGCGGTATGGCCGCACGTGCATCTGGTCGACCCCGAAATCCAGTTCGAGATCGCCGGGCTGGGCTTGCCGGACGAGATCGCGCGGGCGCTGCCTTCCGGGGTAATCTACCGAGGTCAGGTTGCAGACCTTGAAGGCTGGCTAGGCAGGTTGCGATTGACCGTAGCGCCTTTGCGTTATGGGGCGGGGGCAAAAGGCAAGGTGGCATCCAGCATCGTGAACGGTGTGCCAGTCGTCGGCACGCGTATCGCTTTTGAGGGCATGGGCCTTGGCCCCGATGCAACCGTTGCTGCCGATCATCCCGCCGACATGGCGCGCGAGATCTTGCGATTACATTCCGACAGAACTGCATGGGATGCCCTATCGCGGGGTGCGCAGAGTTTTGCCACCGCGAACCTGTCGCCCGAAGCGGGGCAGTCGCATTTCGCCGCTCAGCTGTCTGCGCTGCCCAGCGCTTCGCCAGGCTCACATTACCGGTCTCGCACCTGAGTGAACGACAAAAATGCGATTCTTTACAATTTGCTGCAGAAACTTTATGGCGCAGGCCTACACGCTATACGAAAGCCTCATCGCGCACCACCCAGACGCGGTTTTTGCCGTAGCACTGTGCGACGAGGTCGGCGATTTTGACCTCAACAGTTTTCCATTTCGGATTATTCCACTGCGAGATCTGGGGATCGATGACCTCGACAGCATGATCGCGCGCTACAATATCACCGAGTTGAACACCGCGATTAAGCCATTCGTCTTCAACTATCTGCATGAAGAGGCGGCCGGTGCCCCGGTGATTTATTTTGACCCAGACATTCTCGTCACTAGCCCACTTGAGGAGTTGGTTGGGGCGCTCGACGCCGGCGCCGACTGTGTGCTGACGCCACACATGCTCGAGCCCAGCGAATGGGCCGAGATGCACGAGGGTCGAATCCTGCAGTTCGGCATCTACAACCTTGGCTTCGTGGCTCTGCGTGGCACCCCCGAAGTGCAACGCATCTGCCACTGGTGGGGACGTCGACTGCAGACTGATTGCGTCATCGACGTGAGCCGAGGGCTGTTCGTCGATCAAAAATGGGCGGATCTTTTTCCAGCCTTCATCGAAAACACTTACATCCTGCGTCACCCAGGTTACAACGTCGCCTACTGGAACCTGTCGCACCGCCGGATCACGATTGAAAACGGGGCTTGGTGCGTTAACGGCCTACCGCTACGGTTCTTTCATTTCAGTGGGTCGGTGATGTCGGAGCCAACAGTCTTTTCCCGCCACAGCACGTTCTATGTAAGGGGCGGGCTGCGCGCGCTGGATGACCTTTTCGACACTTATTGCGAAACAGTGCGGGCAAACGGCTTTCACTTCTACCAAGCCGAGTTTCCGTACTCGTACAGTTGGAGCGGTCCGTCGGGGGAGAACCAGCATACGCCCGAAGGCGCATCTGCCAAAAAGCTTGGCCCCGGTACGCTGGCGGCTTCGATATTCTCGGTAACGAACTTTCCTCATCTACCACTGCTGAAAGCGGAATCGCAGGCGGAGTACATTCGGAAGACATCAATCCTCTCAGACGTAGAAAGTGCTCGCCGAGGGGTCGAGGATGCTCTGGTGCCGAAGGACGACCCGTTCCGAATTTCGGGGTATTGCGTGGTGTGCGGGCGGCAGGACAACTTGGTCGTCTCGTCCATGTATTCACCCGGAAACTTCCCCGACGGGCGGCCGATACCAAACTGGCGCGAGCATCTGAACTGTTCCTGTGGGCTAACGAACCGGCTACGGGCGACTTTGCACGTGATGCAGCAGCACATGCCGCCGGGGCGGTCGGATCGAATCTATTTGACCGAGCAAGCGACGCCGCTATTCACCTGGTTCGCTCAGCGTTATGAGAACGTGTCGGGCAGCGAATACTTCGGGCCCGACCAGACTGGTGGGGCGACGGTCAAAGGCTTTCGCCACGAAGACATCCAGAATCTGAGCTTTCCCGATAAGAGCTTCGATCTGATCATCTCGCTTGAGGTGTTGGAACATGTACCCTTTCCCGACTCGGCCTTCCGCGAGTTACGCCGTTGTTTGCGCGACGACGGCGCCGCGCTGATCACCGCTCCCTTTAAAAACACCGACGCGCACGATGAGATCCGAGCGCGACTGACAGAGAAGGGGGAGATCGAACACTTCATGCCACCGGAGTATCACGGCAACCCGGTCGATCTGCAGGGCGGGGCGCTTTGTTTTCGTTATTTCGGTTGGGATGTGCTCGACAGGCTAAAAGGTGCCGGGTTCTCGCGGGCTGAAGTGGTGTTCTACTGGTCGCGCCGGTTTGGCTATTTGGGTAACACCAACGCGATCATCCTGGCCTATGCGTAGGCAGGAGACACCCTCTCCGATAACGGGGTAATGCCTGCAAAGCGACGAGTGTTTGGGGCCGCGTTCGAGACCACAACTACCAGGGTTGGTAGTGCACCATTGTTCCTGACAAACGCTGGCTCGAGTTGAAGAGGTGGGCCATCAAGGTTTGCTTGGACTTGCGTTTGGCCACCAAGATGTTTGGCCAGCGATCAACAACCGCAAGGCCCTGCTCATCGAGCACACCCTTGCCGCCATGACCGCTATACCCCCTACGCGTATGCATCGCAGGATGCAGATCGAGTGGCAGCGTGGTGAGGAGAAGCGAATCGCACCTCGACGGGCCTACGAAGCCTGTCCAGCAAGCCAGCGTTTCCAGGCAGATGTGTGTTTGCGGTAGCCGAGCCAACGGATCGACCGATCGATCGACAGAAGCGTCGTAAAGAGACGTTCCATGATGAATGGCCTGTAGCAGGCATCGATCAGTTTGTCCGCGCGGCGATCTATCCGCGCCTTGAGTTCGGGGTCGATGTGGTGCTCGATGGTTTGGAACACCGGCTCGCAGAAAGCCATGTACTTCCGCCAGAAAGCTGCCGTGCCGGCCCAATAGTTACAGCACAGCGTCGTGGCCACATCGTGCTGCAGTTGCGCGAGGTCGATGCGCATGCCGGCCTGTTGCAAAACGGCCTCGGTGATCTCGATCAAGCCTGGGTGATGAAAGTCACCTTGCAGCCAAATATTTGCGAACCGGCGGGGAACCAGGGCAGCGGGATTGATAAAGTAAACGTCGTAGCCGGGATTGCGCTGGATGAATTGCTTGAAAACTGCACCCGACGTCTCGGTTTTTGAACCGAATTTCCACGACACGTATCCCGTGATGGTGTCGTTCTGCCAATCGCCACGTAAGAATTCGGTGCGGAACACATGGTATTCACGCCATTCGGGCCGTGAATTGGCGGTGTTGTCGTAGGGAATGAAGGCCTGATCAAGCAGTGGCTTCTGATCGTCGCGGTAGTAAATCTGGTGGATTTTCGCGTTCATGGCCGCACCCACGTTCTCAGAACCCAAGATTGGCAGTCACAACCCCGCGTCGCGAGCGCGCAGCGTCCACTACCTTGGTTTTTCCTGCGGCATTGTTGCCAAGGAACCAGTCCACAGTCTTCGCGACCCCGGATACAAATGTTTTGCTCGGCTGCCAGCCGAATTCCTGCTTGAGCTTGTCGAAGTCGATCGCATACCGGCGATCATGGCCGGGGTGATCGGTGACATGAGTGATGAGCCGCGCATGGCCCTCCCTTTCCTCACCCAGGGCAATTTCGTCGACCGCACGACAGATTGTCTCGACCACTTCCGGATTGGTGCGTTCGCAGTCGCCACCGATGTTGGAGACCTCACCCACCCGACCCCTCTCGAGCACGAGCCGGATCGCCCGGCAGTGGTCGGCGACATACAGCCCGTCCCTGATTTGTCCGCCGTCGCCGTAGACCGGCAGCGGTGTGGTCTCGGTAAATTTGCCGGTTGGGCCGAGCGAGCCGGAGAACTTATCGGTCGAGACGTGCAGAAAGCGAAAGTCGCGACGCTCCTGCTCGGGAAGATCGCTCCAGTAGTGCCTGGTCTCTTCCAACAGACGGAAGGTGCCGACAACGTTCGTTTCTACGAATATGGCGGGCCCGTCGATCGAGCGATCCACATGGCTTTCAGCTGCAAAATTGACGATCGCCCTCGGGCGATGCTCTCCTGGCAACGCTCGCACGAGGGAGTCTTCCCCTATGCTTCCTTGCACAAAAAAATAACGCGGGTCGTGCGTAACCAAGGCCAGGGAATCAAGGTTGCCGGCATAGGTAAGAGCGTCGAGATTGATGACGGCCGACCGCTCGAGAGCGACCCACTGCCGTACGAACTCGCTGCCGATAAACCCGGCGCCGCCGGTCACGAGAATGGGCTGCATGGCATCTTTTCCACGAGTTCTTACGAGAACACTGTTAGTTTGCCACACCCCCCTACCAATCGGAAAGCCGAGTACTGGACGTTTTTAACGAGCTTTTCCGTCGCCACAAACGCTGAATCGCCGCTGCTTGCGACGCATGAAGTCGCGAACGGCGGCCCGATCGGTGATGTCGAGCGCTGTCCTAGGCCGCATCAGCGCGTCGCTGCCCAACTGCCGGCAGATCTCGCCGCCCGGTTGGCAGCGGCCTCGAGCGCTGCCTGAAAACCATGGCCGTAAAAAATGTTGTCGCCGAGCACGAGGGCGACACGGTCCGACCCGATAAAATCCCGGCCGATCACGAAGGCCTGCGCGAGCCCCTCGGGCTGCGGCTGCTCGGCATAGGAGAGCGAAATGCCAAAGGCCGATCCATCGCCCAGCAGCCGCTTGGAAACGGCCAGTGTCATCGGATGCAGCCGCGCGTCGGAGCCGCCCGCCAAGACAATGCCTTTCATGCTGGATGCCACTGGTGTTTATTTCCGCGCGTCGTCGACTTTGTAAGGGGAATCGGCCGCCAATTCGTGGCGAATCTCGTCCACAGGCTCCTGCTTGCCCTGGCCCGCATAGAGACGATTCGGGGCGTTGAAGACCCAGCCGGGGATGTCGCTCACGTTGCGATAGGCATGGACGACACCGGGCGGAATCGTCGGCCACGGCCGGCGGGAATGACGCAAGCACAACGCGGCGGGTCGGGCGATCGGGTTCGCCCGGTCGTCGAGGAACATAGCGCAGGAGTGGGCACCGAGGCCCGACGACGCGAATGTGGTGGGCACGCCCAGGGCGTCGGTGACCAGCTGCACCTCGCCTGCCGGATTGTCGGTGTGGAACACCGCCACCCCCCGGAACCGCCGCGCCCGCTCGACCGCACCCTCCATCGTCGCGCCATTCCAGCCGTCGCCGTCGTAATGCTGGCAGCAATGGAACCCGCGCCACAGGCCGGCGATCCGGTCGTTTCGCAGGCCGATGAAGCCGCACGCGATCGCACCCCGGGAGAAGACGGTGAGGACGACACGGTTCCGATCGCCACCGAATCGGCCGCAGAGGTCATCGACCACATCCACACAGAACTCGGCCGTCCGCTCGGTGTCGCCCTACCCGTTCTCGGCGACCTGATCGGCCGCATCGATGAACGGCAGGCTGATCCAGATCGCCCCCGCGCCCCGCGTCATGCCATAGCCGATCACACACTGCTCGGGCCGGCCCGTCGAATGGCACACCGGCGTGAAGAAGATGTTTCCAGGGTATTCGACGATCACCGGATAGGTGCCCGCCGGCCGCGACCATGGTCAACCGTCTGGCGGTCGTGGACGCATCGAACGTCACCGTGACAGCCCTGCACTCCTCGAGCCCCGTGGCATTGGCGATGTGTGGCCAGAGCGATTCGGTGGCTCCGGCCGGCAGGACGCTCGCCAGCACCACACCGGTGACGATCAGCCATCTCGACATGCCGTGATTCTCTCCTCAAGCCATCATGGCCTTGACCTTACAACGATGGCGGCCCGCGTGGCGTCCATCATGCGCATGGGCGAAGAATTCCGCGGGTTCTCGCAGTGGTCGTTCCGGCCACCGCCATATGGAGTGGTGGCCATGACACTCCGATCATCCGTGTGACTCCGAGCAGGGGCTTTGCTGGTCACCCTTGCTGGTGCCCGGCATCGCCGGCCGACGACACCGCAGGCTCTTGGCAACCTTCTTCATCGGCTCGTAGCCGTCCTTCTTTATCCTGCCAGTCTCTGCCCGCCGCACCTCATCGATCGCCACGTTCATGTTCCGCATGATGTGCAAGCGGTCGAGCACGTGAACGGCGGCGAGAATCTGCTCGGCGATCACCTTCCGGTAGGGCTTGCACATGTCGCTGGCCACGAACTGGATGCCTGCCCTGACGTTCCCCGTGAGCGACTCAAAGAAGCACCGAAGACTCTTCTCCGTTCGATCCTCTGCAACCCACAGCAGCTGCTTCACGGTGTCTATCTGGTAGACCAGTGTGAGGTAGGTGTGGCCGTTGCGCCACTGCACCTCATCGACGCCGATAGCCCCGATACCCGAGAGATCACGGTGAGCCAGACCCCAGCGATAGCTCGTCGTGAGATGGCACTTGCCTGTCGCCCAGGGCACCTGCTCCACCACCACGCCGCACTCCGGGCACTCCACCCGCCGCATGGCATAGACGAGGTAGACCCCCAGCGGCACGAACCCAGCCAAGCACTTCACTCGCACGCGGGGCGACTCAGGCTGATGCCTGCGTCGTCGTGATCGCCACCGACGGCGCTAAGGGCAACGCTCACGCTGACGCCGTGATGCTCGTGCCGGCGAAGTAGCTACAGGTTTTCGCAGTGCGACCGGCGTGTGTACTTCCGCTTCGATGGGCTATGTTGGATCCACCCGGTCAGAGTCATGAGGCCCGGAGCACGTTCACGCCGCTGGTGAGCACCAGCGGCACGGGCTCGCGGGCAAACTCCAGCTCCACGAGGCCGGCGGTTGAGCCCTCCTGCGGTGCCGGGATCGGCACCCGCCATTCCGGACCCGCCGCCTGGACCGCTTGCGACGACCATCGGGCCTTGCGGAAATCCCGGCCCGGCGAAGCCGCCGTCCAGAGCGTCACCCGTGCGGGCGTCGCCGCGCACCTCACCACACACTCAGCGGCGAACGCCTGCGTGTCCGCGGCGGCGTTCTCGAAGGTCCAGTCGATTTGCGGCAAGGCCTCGAGGCCCGCCACGTGCCGGCCGACCGCCGCCACCAGCCCCGCCACCCGCGACACCGGCAGGCCGTGGCCTGCATTCGGGCAGTATGACAACCACCGCGGCCCGGGCAGGCCGTCGTAGTAGAGGCTGCATGCCTCCAGGGGCCAGTAGGGATCGTTCGTGCCCAAGGCGATCACCTTCGGCATCGTGTAGCGATCGCGATAGGAGTAAGGATCGACGATCTGCAGGAGATCACGGCCTCGTTCCGTGACCAGCAGTCGTTCGATGCCGCGCGACGTGTAATCGACGAGCAGTTCCGACATCTTGCCGAAACTCGCGTGCTGCAACTTCACATGGTCAGCGAGCGAGAGCATGTCGATCACCATCGGCACGATGCCCTTCACGCGGTCGTCCACCGCCGCCGACAGCCAGGTCGTCCAGCCCCGCTTGCTCGCGCCGGTCACCACGAACTCGGCGATTTCCACGCCCCAGTGTTCCCTGGCCTGGGACGATGCGGCGTTCATCCCTTCGACCGCCGACTTCACCATTGGCAACAGCAGCGGCCACGTCGGATCGCCCGTTTTCGCATACTCCACGAAGGAATGGGCGATGAGGCCGTCCTCATGGAGGTCGCCGAACATCGGCTGAAACGGCACCTGCCGCACCACCGCCGCCGGCAGTCCCGCCGCAGTGGCCACGGCGGCGAGAGTTTTCACCGCGTCGGTGGGCTCCGTGATTTGATCCCGCGGCACCTTCTTGTCGTTGCCGCCGTCGATCCAGAGCAGCATCCGACGGGTGTCCCTGGCTTCGGCCGGCAGAAAGATCGAGAGTTCGTGCGTCCACAGGCAGCCCTTCCACGTCTGGCTCGTGAGCCGGCACGTCTGCCAGCGGCCGCCGAGGGCCGCGCCGCCGCCGAGTGGCACGGTGGCCGTGGAGGCATCGCGGGTCGCCACGTAGTCGGCGAGCGTGTCGGCCGGTGCGATCGTCGCTACGTCGGCAGCCTCGCCCGCCGGCCCGTTCCCCGCCGCGGCCGCGGCCCCCGCACACCCCGCCACGAACAGGCGCCGCGAGAAACACATCTCGTCTGCAGGCCAACCGTGCATGGCAGAGACTCCTTGTGGTCGTGACCCGTCAGTGTAGTCGGTCGACACGATGCCCAGGACACACACGCATGCTCCACACCGCCACAGCCGCCGCGGCCAGGATTCCGAGCGTCGTCGGCTCAGGGACCGCGATCGGGCCCGGGGCCGCGCCGCCGAGCGCCGCCACGTCGGCCGCCGAGAGAGCGTCGTCGCGAAACTGCATGTTGGCCACGTAGAGTTCCCCCACCTCGCCGCTGTCGTCGTTGAACGCGAAGAAGCCCGAGGCGTTCGCGGGCAGTGAGCTCTGGGTCTCCGACAGGGCCGCGATCGACCACCCGCCGTCGGGCAAGAGATCGTAGCCTTTGAGATCGGCGTTGCGGTTGGAGTCGACCACGATCTGGTCCCAGATGATCTGGCCTGTCGGCTGGCCATTGATGTAGGTGTCATACCGCGGGGCCGACGTAGCGGCATCGAGCTGCATCACCATCACGATCCGATACCAGGCGTTGGCAGCAATCTGACCGCCATACGCCACCGCAGCCCCGAGCTCTTGGCTCGGTTTCCGCACGAAGAGCGAGCCGTCGGCGTTGCCGCGGGGCTGGAAGAGGTCGAGATAGGCGGTCGGATTCGTGAAGGTCGACTCGGGAACGAGCACGTCGGTCACGAAGGTGTAGCGGTTGAGCTTCGTCAGCGGTGCGCCGCCGCTCGTCGTGCCGTTGGCGAGCAGCGGAAACGACGCCATCATTCCTACCGCAGGCCCTCGCCCGCGCATGTCGGGCACCCTGAGCACGGTGGCATTGCCGGAGCCGAGCGCGGCCACGCCGAACGAGCCGGTCGTGGCGTAGACGAGAGGCGGAGGATTGGGCGTGCCCCCGAAGGCGGCGTAGAGGGACGTGTCCGGCAGCCACGCGAGTTGCATCCCGGGCATGCCCGACACCGGCGCGAACGATCCCGTGGAGAAATCCCAGTTACCGATGACACTCGCCGTTGCGCGAGACTCGGTCAGAACCAGCCCGAGCATGCCGACCGCCACGACGGCGCTGGCCACGACCCAACGATAGACACCACTGCGACATGCAGACGCAACCATGCGATCACACCTTTTACAAAGGGATGTGACGCGTCGGCCGTGCAGGGAAGCCGGCAGGACACCGGCCAAGGGCGCGCGAAGAAAACGGGGAGACGAGAGCGCGGTGACACGCCCCGCGAGAGGCACCACCGCGGCGTTTTCAACGGCCACCCGGGACGTCACCCGGCATGACCAACGCGCTCACAAGCAGTTCCAGAAAGTTCAGGCGACGTGTTCAGGAGCGAACCGACGATCCAGGCACGATCCAACCGGAAGTCAAAAACAATCCGCCATCAAAATCTCATAACGCTCGATTTCGGACAATATTATATTCTTTGCTTCCAATCGTCAACGTCCGGACTCCGTCGGTTGCGGTGCTTCGCTGGCCAATGCCGTCCCGCCGGCGTCGGCTCCCTTATTCGTCGCGTTCCCAACCGGCTGCCACACCGAGGCCACCGATGACAGACGCCGAAGCCCCGCACGAAGCCGAGCCGTCCGGCGACGCTCTCCAGCGAACGCTCGCTGCCGCGCGGCAGGGCGACGACGATGCCTTCGGTCGCCTGTTCGAACTCTTCCGGCGTCATCTCCTCCTTCTCGCCCAGCGGGAACTTCCGCAGGGGCTCCGCGGCAAACTCGGCCCCTCCGACGTCGTGCAGGAAACCGCCATCGATGCCCGCCGCAACTTCCCGGGCTTCCGCGGGGCCACCGCCGAGGAATGCTATGCATGGTTGCGGTCGATCCTGCGGAACAACGTGGTCGACGCGGTGCGTCGCTATGAGACGGCGCAAAAGCGGCAGACGACCAGGGAGATCAGTCTCGCCTCGGAATCGGGCCTGCGTCTTGGTCGCCTGGTGCCGATTCACCGCGGCGAGCCCGACGGCTCGGCAATCCGCCACGAAGATGCCGCGACGCTCACCCGGTTGATGGCACGACTGCCCCCCGACTACCGCGACGTGCTGCACCTCCGCTACTGGGACGGGCTCTCCTTCGTGCAGATCGCCGAGCGGATCGGACGCTCGGCCGATGCCGTGCGGAAACTTTGGTATCGCGCCATTGGACGACTGCAGGAGGAGATGACTCACGAGTCGTCCGGGCTTGAAGCGGCGTCGGGTTCATCCGACTGCGGGCGTGGCGAGCAGGTGGTCGTGTAGGAGACCCGCAGAGGCATCGCCATGCCACCGGAGCCATCCGACCCGCGCGCTTCCGACGACGCCTCGCACGCCGAGGCGATCGACAAGGCGGCCGCGCTGGATGACTATGTCGGTGGATTCGCCGACGAGGTCCCTGCCGAAGCGCTTGGCGACCTGCGCAACGAAGGTGCGTTCTCGGGCGTGCTCGACCTGATGCTCCTCTTGCGGCAGGCGGCTGCGGGAGGAGCCCCGCTCGATGCCGCACCCGCGATCCCCGCATCGATCGGCCGCCACCGCATCCTGGAGCTCGCTGGCCGAGGTGGTTTTTCAGTCGTCTGGAAGGGCTTTGACCCGCTTCTCCGCCGTCGCGTGGCCGTGAAGGTCTGCGGCCCCGACGCGGTTCTCTCCCCCTCGGCATGTCGCCGCTTCCGACGCGAGGCCGAACTCGCATCCCGTCTCGTGCATCCCCACATCGTCACGATTCACGAGGTGGGCGAGGATCGCGGCCAGCCGTATATCGTGACCGAGTACTGCGAGGGTGGCTCGCTGGCCGACTGGCTCGCCTGGCATCCGGGGCCCGTGGCGGCCGGAGTGGCCGCCCGCATCACCCTCGCGCTCGCCCGCGCGGCGAGCCATGCTCACGACGCGGGCATCATTCATCGCGACATCAAACCGGCCAACGTCATGCTCGTGCCGGTCGCCGCCGGCGATCTGGCCGCGATGCTGGTTCCTCCCAACCCCGACTCCGCCACGCCGGGCATGACGATCAAGCTCGGCGACTTCGGCCTTGGCCGCCAGGAGAGTTCTGCCGACGGTGAAGACCCGCTCACCCAACTCACGGTGTCGGGCACAAGGCTCGGCACACCGGCCTGGATGGCGCCGGAGCAGATCGATCATTCATTTGGCGATGTCGGGCCCGCGACCGATGTCCATGGGATCGGCCTTCTGCTCCACCGCATGCTTACCGGACGGCCGTTGCGGGGCGGCAAGACCGAAGTGGAGACCTACCGTCAGGTGCTCCTCGACGAACCTCCGCCTGCCAATCGGGTGGTGCGCGGGGTTCCCGCCGACCTCGCGGCCGTCTGTGGCCACTGCCTCGCGAAGCGGCCGGAACAGCGGTATGCAACCGCGGCAGCCCTCGTCGACGACCTCGACCGTTGGCTGGCCGGTGTGCCCACGCAGGTCCGGCCCGTATCCACTGTGGCTCGCCTGGGCCGGAGCATCGTGCGGCATCCGCGAGTGGCGTTGCTGGCGGTCGCGGCGGTCATGGCCACGGTCGCCGCCGCGTGGGCCGTCCGCGAGCAGGCCGCGGAGCGGGCGCGGGCCGTGGCCCGCGAAGACACGCTGGCGAAGCAGCGAGCGGCCTCGGAACTGCAGCAGGGCTTCGAGGCTGTCCGCGCGGGCAACATCGCCGGTGCCCTCGAAAAACTCGCGCGGACACACGCCCTCGACCCCGGCCTGGCCTCGTCGTTCGCCGGCCGCTGGCTCGAGCGTCGGACGCATGGCGAACGCGACGTGCTCCTGACCACGGTGCCGGCCCCGGGAAAACCGGCCGATCTGCATTGCATCGCTGTTTCGCCGTCGAGCGACACGGCCGTCGGCGGCGGCGCCGACGGCCGCCTGTGGCTCCTGCGCGGCCTCCAGACGAAGCCTTCCCTGGCGTCGGTCGAGGCCCACGACGAGATCAACGACGTCTGCTTCTCGCCCGACGGCCGGCTCGTCGCCAGCGTGGGCCAGGACGGCCGGATGCGGTGGTGGAGGATCGACGAGTCCGCGCATCTGATCGAGCCCGCGGGAGAGTCGCCGCGACTGCCCACGCCGCTGTATGCAGTCTGCTTCACGGCGGATGGAGGACGGATTCTCTATGGTGGCGAGGATCGCGTGCTGCGGTCCGTGTCGCTCGTGGGCGACGAGCCGCCGCATGAGATTCACACGTTTCCGCCAGTGCGGGACGTCCGTCCCGAAATCGAGGCGATCACGCCAGTGACCGACTCTTCGGCCGCGGTCGCCTGCGGTGCGACGATTGCAATCATCGACACCACCACAGGTCGCGTGATTCGGGAATGTGATCACGCCAACCTCGACTTTCAGCCGCCGGTCATCCACGGCCTTGCAGCGTCGCCCGACGGCACCCGGCTCGTGGCGGCCGGCAGCGACCGCATTCCGCGGATCTGGGACATCGCCTCGGGCAAGATCGTGGTGATGTTTCCGCCCCATCCCAACTGGGTCTACGCCTGTCGGTTCTCACCCGACGGACGCAGTGTCGTCACCGCATGCCGCGACGGCGTGGGCCGGGTCCACGATGCCACGACCGGTGAACTCAAGGCCAAACTCATCGGCCATGCAGGCCGCATCTGGGACGTCGCCTTCGATGGGCAGGGCGCTCCACTCACGGCCGGCGCCGATGGGACGGTGCGCCGCTGGAACCGGATCGGCAGCCCAGCGACCGCCGGCCTGCGGGACGTGCCCGTGAGCGGTTATGCGATCACGGTGATCGACGAGGTCACTGGCGGCGGCCCGCCCCGGCTGCTCCTCATGAGCGACGGGGGGCCGGGGGTGATCGTGAAGCTCGATGGGTCGCCGCAGGTCGAGCCTGCGTGCCTGGCCGTCCGTGACTGCTCGTCGTTCGTCCAGGATCCGCCGCGGCAGCGGCTGGCCTTCGGCTTTCTCGAGCAGAGCGACCGCACCATGCCGCTGGTGCGACTCCTCCGTGACGGAACAGAACTGCCACTCGCAACACCAGCCGCAGGGTCGCGGGCCGTCGGCCCGTGCGTGGCCTGGACGCCCGACGGCCGCCTGGTGACGTGCTCGTGGGAGGGAAGTGTCTTGGTCTGGACGCCGGCGCTCGACGCCGTCGTCGAGGTGGGCCGCATGACGCCCCCCTGGATTGCCGTGGCGACCGCGGCCACGATGCCGCCACGGTTCGCGGTCTGCGGCACCGGAGGCCAGATCTTCACGCTCGCCCCGGATGGCCGGCTCGCAGGGGCTCCGCTGACGCTGCCGCTTCCCGATCCGAAGGTTACCGAGGTCCGGTGGTCTCCCGACGGCAGACTCGTCGCCTGCGGGATGCATGACGGCGGCGTGCATCTCTTCGATGGAATCTCCGGCGCGCTCGTCGGCTCGCTCGCGCCGCACGAGCGGCGGATCGAGGCACTCGCCTTCACACCCGATGGCCGCATTCTGCTCACGGCCGACTTCGATCATCTCCGCATCTCCGACACGGCCACCTTCCAGACGTTCGACGACGTGGCGCCGGGGTGGAGAATCGCGTCGGTGTTCGCTTCGGCCGACGGCCAGCGTGTGGTGATCGGCGGCATGGGAAGCCTCGACCGACCACCGGACGAGCGTGCGAAACTCGCGATCTTCGAGCTCGATCCGAAATGACCCGCTGCGTGCCTTCCACGTCGCGTGGGATCTGCTCCGCAGGCGCACCACGTCACCCGGCCGGCCTGACGCTCGTCGAACTCCTTGTCGTGGTGGCGATCATCTCGCTCCTGATCGGCCTTCTCCTGCCGGCCGTCCAGTCGACCCGCGAGGCGGCCCGTCGCACGCAATGCCTGTCGCACCTCAAGCAGATCGCGCTGGCGTGCCTGAATCACGAGCACTCCCGCGGGACGCTTCCCTCGGGCGGCTGGGGCGGCGAGTGGACGGGCGATCCCGACCGTGGTTTCGACGAGCGGCAGACGGGCGGCTGGGTGTTCAACGTGCTGCCATGGATGGAGCAGGGGGGGATGCACGACCTCGGGGCGGGCATCGCCGATGCCGAGTCCAAGGCCGATGCGGCAGTGATACGGCTGACCACGCCGATCCCGCTTTTCACCTGCCCGTCGCGGCGAGCACCCAGGCTCTTTCCGGTGAAGAGCACCGTCGCCTTCTGGGTGGTGGCGGTGCCCGCATCGGTCCAGCGCAAGCCAGCCTCCGTGGCCCGGGGCGATTATGCCGCCAACATGGGCAGCGGCGTGCCGCCCAATCACTACCGCGGTGGCGGCTCGTATGCGCCGGCGTCACTTGGCGACACGATGACGGACAAGGAATGGCAGGGGAACTTTGGGCCGCCGACGGACGGCGTCGTGTTCCGCCGCAGTCAGATCCGCCTGAAAGACATCACCGACGGCGCATCGAAGACCTATCTCGTGGGCGAGAAGTTCGTGGATCCCGTGCGCATGGAGAGCGGCACGTCCGACGACGACGACCAGAGCCTCTTCTCCGGATTCGACCGCGACTTGGTGCGGGTCGGCTGCGTGCCGCCGTATCGTGACCGAGCCGGCTTCGATCCGAAAGACGTGCATGGTGGCTATCCGGTGCCGCTCGCCTACGGCAGCGCTCACTCCGACACCTGTGGCATCGCGCTGGCCGACGGATCCGTGCGGAGCGTCGAGTACCTGATCGCCCCCGCGGTTCATCGTGCGCTGTCGTCGCGGAACGACGGCCAGGCGGATTGATCCCGCCGACGGCGGACGGCGCCGCCGCCCGCCAGCCTCCCGAGTCTTCGCAGGTTTTGGAAAAACCACTCTCCGTGGGGGGCGTCGCGCGGATCGTCGGCGCTTTGTGCGTCCGGTTCCCGCGCCCCTTCCGCCCTTCCTTGCAGTGGGTCATCGGACCCTTGACCTCTGCGCGGCCGGGAGCGGCACTCTTGAAGCGATCGACGTTCCGCTCCCCGACACGAATCCCGGGGCCTGGCACCCTCTCGGCATGCGACACCTCGGTGGCCATTCTCGGCGCCGGATTCGGCGGCCTCTGCATGGCCATCAAACTGCTCGAGAGTGGCCACGACGACTTCATGATCTTCGAGAAGTCCGCGTCGTCGGGGGGCACATGGCGCGACAACACCTACCCCGGCTGTGCGTGCGACGTTCCTTCGCATCTCTACTCCTACTCGTTCGCGCAGCACTCCCGTTGGTCGCGTCGGTATGCCTCCCAGGCGGAAATCCTCGCCTACATCCGCGAGGTCGCCCGGCGGTACGAACTCGATGACCGCATCGTCTACGACACCCCGATCACGTCCGCGGAATGGGACGATCGCGAGCGATTCTGGAGGCTCTCGACCAGAGACGGTCGGCGGTTCACGGCGCGGGCCGTGGTGTCCGCCGTGGGAGGTCTCCACCTGCCGGCCTTGCCGCGAATCCCCGGGCTTGACCGCTTTCGGGGCCCGACCTTCCACACGGCACGCTGGCGGCACGACGTCGACCTCACGGAAAAGCGGGTCGCCGTGATCGGAGCGGGGGCCAGTGCCGTGCAGGTCGTGCCCGAGATCGCTCCGCGGGTGTCCCGGCTGCACGTCTTCCAGCGCACGCCCCAGTGGATCATGCCCCGCCACGATCGCCCCTATTCGGCCCTCGAGCGGCTGGCCTACCGATTCGTGCCCGGCCTCCTCCGCGGCTCACGGGCTTTTCACTACTGGAAGGCCGAGGCGGCCGCGCTCGGTTTCGTGGTCAGGCCGAAGTTGATGCGGGCGGGCGAGAGCCGCGCGCGGCGGTTCCTCGCGCGGAGCATCGCCGATCCGGTGCTCCGAAACAAACTCCGACCCCGCTACCGCATGGGCTGCAAGCGGGTGCTCGTGTCCGATACCTACTACCCCGCGCTCTCCCAGCCACACGTCGAGCTGGTGACCGATCGCATCGTCCGCGTGACGCCCGATGGCATCGTGACCGCCGATGGCGCGACGCGGCAGATCGATGTGATCGTGCAGGCGACCGGCTTCCGCCCCTTTGACCAGTCGGCCGAAATCACGGTCAGGGGCCGTGGCGGCCGGCTGCTCGCCGACGAATGGCGGGACGGACCACAGGCATTTCGCGGCGTCGCCGTGACCGGCTTTCCGAACTACTTCCTGATCATGGGCCCCAACTCCGGGGTCGGCCACAGTTCCATTCTGTTCATGATCGAATGCCAGGTACGGTACATCCGCACCTGCCTTTCGTGGCTCGACTCGGGACGGACCGACTGTGTCGAGGTGCGTCCCGAGGTGCAGGACGACTTCAACCAGCGTCTGGAAGCGGCCCAGCAGCGGACGGTCTGGAAGGACGAGGGTCAGGCCGGCGGCTGCACGAGCTGGTACACGCACTCCAGCGGCCGCAACACGGCCATCTGGCCGGGATTCACGTCCTCGTACTGGTTGTCCACGCTCCGGGCGAGTCAGCGCGACTATCTCCCGGTTCGGCCTCGCGAGACCGCCGTTCCGGTCAAGACACCGCTGCGTCGGGCGGCGTGACGTGATGACTCAGGCGTCAACCGATGAAGAACAGCGGCTTCCTCTCAGGGCTTTCCGGTCAACCCGCCTGGTTGGTGGCGACCGTCTCCCTGCTCGTGGCCGCGGTGAGCGTGGGGTTCACCTGGTATCTCGTCCGGCGACGCCTCAGAAACCGTCCGCGTTCCTGCCCCTCCTGCCGCATCGAGATGGTGCGGCTCGGCGTGGCAGCCGACGATCCGCGGCCGACAGGCGGCCCGAACGTCACGGACCGGCTCCAGCACTTCGGGCATGACGTCTGGACCTGCCCGACGTGTTCGCACGTCGCCATGATCCGCTACGGTGCGTTTGTCACGTCCGCCGCCAGATGCCCGGTATGCCGTCGCGCGACGAACAGCCGGACCACCGCACGCATCCGCTCCCCGTCCACATGGAGCAGCGGCCTCGAGGAGATCAGCGAACACTGCAGTCACTGTGCCTCCACCGCGACGAGCACACGCGTCATTCCGCGTCTCCATGACGACGATTCCGCGTTCTGGAGAGCATTCCCCGGCGAGTGACGGAAGGCTCGGCGATGGCATGGGCTTCCTGGCGGGAGGCGGCTGCCTAGACCGCATCCAGTTGAAGTGTAGCGTCGTGTTGGCAAGCCAGGACGGGTAGGCGACGGGAGGGTCGGCACACGCTCGACGAGCGTCGGCGATCCTGCCGCCGCGAGAATCCGAAGGACCGCGAAGCGGCGACTTTTGGCCCCCCAGAGCCGGCAAAACACCAAAGTCGAATGCGCTCTACCGCTGAGCAGCGAGGGGACAGCGGGTGGCGCTTCGTGGACGTGACGCGGAGCGGGTTGGGGTGGAAAGCGTCTACCCGTCGCTCGCGCTCCGGGCTTCCCCGGCCTTCGAGTACCCGCGAGGGGCTGCCCGTGCCCCGACCCGCCACTCGGGCCCCCATCTGGCGATAGACCAAAGTCGGATGCGCTCTAGACTGTGGGCGGTGGCCCCGGCAGG
>JAIOPD010000105.1 GCA_021414115.1 Planctomycetia bacterium | reverse complement strand
CCGTGTGTTTTCTCGTTGTACCAGGCGAGCGAGAGCTCCCCGCGGTGGTTGCTGACGGGAACCTCGGACCACTCGTTGTCGCCGCCGGTGAGCGGGAAAGATTTTTTACCGGCGGGGTAGCGTCTGTTCCAGAGGAGCATGAGCCGGCCGGAGGCGAGCCGTGTGAGCAGGCCCGGCGCGCTGCTGGCGTCGATACCGCTGGGGCGGATGTCGCGCCAGTGGAGCCCGTCGTCGGAGATGGCGCGCCAGAACTCGCCCCAGTTGGTCCGCAGGAGCATGAGAACCTTGCCGTCGTTGAGCTGGGCGATGGTGGCCTCGGTGACGCCGCCGTGGTGTCCCCGGCCGCCCAGGTCGATGACGGTGCCGGCCTGCCATGTCTTCCCGTCGTCGTCCGAGGCGTAGGTCAGCACCGTGTGCCGCCCTGGGTTCCGTCGGAGCTTCATGGAGGAGATGAGGATGCGGCCGGAGCGGAGCTGGATGGCGTTGCGGACCTCTCCCGTCCAGTCGTCGTGCAGGCGGGTGACGTCGCCCCACGTCACACCGCCGTCGGTGCTGCGCGTCACGTAGTGAGGAAGGCGGGTGTCCGGCGCGGCGTCGTGTGTTGCGCTGTCCCAGCGCCAGACGGCCTCGTTGAGGTTCATGAACGAGAGGACGATGGTGCCCTTGCGCGTACGGAGGAGCACACGCTCGTTGCTGAGCTTGTATTCCTTGTCGTGAGGCTTGTAGTCGAAGAGCGGCCTTGTGGACCATGTCTGGCCGTGGTCGACACTGGCGAGGACCTGTTTTTGATCACCGGCGATGATGATGATCTCGCCGCGCCGGCCGTGCACGAAGGGCCCGTGCGACGTGATGGGCAGGAGGGTCAGCCTGGGGTGGAGCCAGAGCTTCCCCGGAACTGAGCCGGAAGCAGGTGTCGGACGGCGGCGTCTTCGTTGCTTCAAGGGTGGGCCTCCAAGGGCGGGCAGGCACCCCCTAGATTAGGCCATGGCATTCGTTTGTGGAACGGCATGGATGGCGGTGCGGTATGAACCCGAACATCTCCGCAGCGATAACGGGAGCCGGAAGGTCACCCCCTCGACCACTGCATACAGTTTGAGCGCTTGTACGAGTCCTTGCATGTCCCAGCTGACAACTGGTACGAAAACCCGCACGGATGCAAGTCCGCCGTAGTCATCCCCGCGCGTGGCCGGGGCGGTGGAGGCGCTGCCTTCGTTCACGACCAAGGCCGTGCCTGCTGGCGACAAGTCCGCCCCGATATCGGCAAATGCATGTTGAGACTAGGCTCTGTCTGAAAACACGATCTTGAGGGTGCGTTGAATCATCGCCAGTTTCATCATCGCCAGGAAGTTGATGGCCAGCTTCTCGAAGCGTGTGCCGATGCGGCGACACTCTTTGAGCCAGCCGATGGTCTGCTCG
>JAIOPD010000087.1 GCA_021414115.1 Planctomycetia bacterium | reverse complement strand
CTTCATGGCGGGCCGCTGCATCTCCGTCACGCACGAGGCGCTCGGCACCGTGCGGGTGATGAAGACCTGCGGCATGATGGGCGAAGTCGTCGGCAAGGCAGCCAGCGTGGCCATCGCACACGGCACCACGCCGCGGGGCGTTTACGAGAAGCACTGGGGCGAACTGAACGAGCTCCTCGAGCTCCCCGGCAACGCCCGGCGGCCGCGGCCCGGGCGAACGCCATGAGCTCCATCAGGTGATCAGGTCACGCTGCGACTCGACCACGATCCTCGAATGGCTGTCGGGCCTCGGGCCATTTGCCAAGGCCGGAGGATTTCTGTCTGCTCTCGGGATTCGTCAGGGAGTTCCCGCATGGCTGACCACCGCGCCGCTGATCCCCACTTCTCCGCCTTGCCGCTGATCGCGATCCTCCGCGGCGTCACACCGGACGAGTCCGTCGCCATCGGACATACGCTCGTCGATGCCGGATTCCGCGTGATCGAGATTCCCCTGAACTCTCCCGATCCGCTGGAGAGCATCCGCCGGCTCGCCACCGCCTGTGGCGACCGCGCCCGGGTCGGCGCCGGCACGGTGCTCACGACCGAGCAGGTTCGCGACGTCGCCGCCGCCGGGGGCACGCTCATCGTCTCGCCCAACGCGAATCCCGAAGTGATCCGTGCCACCAAGGCTGCGGGCCTCTGGAGTGCGCCCGGCGTGGCCACACCTACGGAGGGCTTCGCGGCACTCGAGGCGGGCGCTGACATGCTCAAGCTCTTCCCGGCCGAGCAACTCGGCCCGCGCATCGTGAAGGCCTGGCGGGCAGTGTTTCCCCGGGCCGTCCCGCTCGTTCCCGTGGGAGGCATATTGCACGACGACATGGCGACGTTCGTGGCCGCCGGCGCCAGCGGCTTCGGTCTCGGCTCGGCTCTCTACACGTCCGGCATGACGGCAGCCGATGTCCGACAGACCGCCGCGGCGTTCGTCGCGGCGTGGGAACGATGCCGCCCGGCACGACGATCAGCGGATTCAGCGAGGTGAAGGGTTGAAAATCACGAAGCTCACGACGTTCATCGTGCCCCCGCGTTGGTGCTTCCTCAAGGTGGAGACCGACGAGGGAATCGTCGGCTGGGGCGAACCGGTGGTTGAAGGACGGGCACACACGGTGGCGGCTGCGGTCGATGAACTGGCTGACTACCTGATCGGCAAGGACCCGCGGCAGATCGAGGATCACTGGACCGTGCTCTACCGCGGCGGCTTCATATCGCGGCGGCGCACTCCACATGAGCGCCCTGGCCGGAATCGACCAGGCCCTCTGGGACATCAAAGGCAAGGCCCTCGGCGTGCCGGTCTACGAACTGCTCGGTGGAAAAGTCCGCGACCGGATCCGCGTCTATTCCTGGATCGGCGGCGACCGCCCCGGCGAGACGGCCGCGCAGGCCAAGGAACGGGCCGCCCTCGGGTTCACCGCGATCAAGATGAATGCCAGCGAAGAACTGCAGTTTGTCGACACGTTCGACAAGGTGGACAGGGTGCTGGCCAATGTGGCCGCGATCCGTGAGGTGGTCGGCCCGCATTTCGGCGTCGGCGTCGATTTCCACGGTCGCGTCCACAAGCCGATGGCGAAGGTGCTTTTCAATGAGCTGGAGCCTTATCGTCCGATGTTCGTCGAGGAACCGGTCTTGAGCGAACATGCGGATTCACTCAAGGAGTTCGCCGGGCTCGCGAACATTCCGATCGCGCTCGGTGAACGACTCTGCTCGCGGTGGGACTTCAAGAAAATCCTCGCAGAAGGCTACGTCGACATCATTCAGCCCGACCCGTCGCACGCCGGCGGCATCACCGAGACGCGGAAGATCGCCCACATGGCCGAGGCCTACGACGTGGCCCTCGCCCTCCACTGCCCACTCGGGCCGATCGCGTTGGCCGTGAACCTGCAACTCGACGCAGGCTGCTACAACGCGTTCATTCAGGAGCAGAGCCTCGGGATCCACTACAACCAGGGCAACGACCTGCTGGACTACGTCATGAACCCGGAGGTCTTCGACTACTCCGACGGCTACGTGAAAATCCCGAGCGGTCCCGGCCTCGGGATCGAGGTGAACGAGGAGTATGTGAAGGAACGCGCGGCGGTGGGCCACCGCTGGCGAAACCCGATCTGGCGGCATGCCGACGGAAGCTTCGCCGAATGGTAAACGACGGGACGGCGGCTCGGCCGACACGGGCGCGGTATCTGATCGCGGTGCTGCTCTTCGGCTCGGTGGTAATCAACTATCTTGACCGGGCCAATCTGGCGGTGGCGGCGCCCGCACTCGCTCATGATCTCGGCTTCGACGACACCCAGAAGGGCTGGATCCTCGCCGCCTTCGGCTGGACCTACGCGGCGCTCCAGGTGCCGGGGGGTTGGCTCGTGGACAGGATTCCGCCACGGATCCTCTATCCCGTCGCGATCGCGCTCTGGTCGCTGGCCACGATCGGCCTCGGGTTCGTGGGAAGCGTGGCGGGCCTGATCGGCCTGCGTCTCCTCGTGGGGGCACTCGAAGCACCTTCGTATCCGATCAACAGCCGGGTCGTGACGACGTGGTTTCCCGAGCGAGAGCGGGCAACTGGCGGGGAAGCAGCATCGCGACGCGGGCTTCTGCTGGGCTGACCTCGCCGTCGTGCTTTCGCACCGCAAACTCTGGGGACTCTACCTCGGGCAGTTTTGCCTCACGTCGACGCTCTGGTTCTTTCTGACCTGGTTCCCGACCTATCTCGTCGACTTTCGCGGGCTCGACTTCATCAAGGCTGGGCTCCGCCGGTGCCGTCTGCTACGGGCTCGTCGTCGGCAAGGTCGAGCGGGTCGAGGTCTGACGGGGGCTGCAGAGAGCCGCTTGTCGATCGTCGGAAAAGAATGGACAACAGGCGACATCTTCGGGAGCGTGAAGACGCCATCCCCAGCCTCCGACACATCCGCATCAGAGACCTTCGCCATGGCCGATTCACGTGCCGCCGACATTCAGAGACTCATGGAAACGTTGGGGAGCGGTGACGCAGGCCAGCGCGCCGAGGCGGCCGAACTGCTCTGCCGCGCCGGGGCCGCGGCCGGTGAGGCGGCGGTCGCGCTCGTCCGCGCCTGCGGTGACGACGACGAGCAGGTTCGCGAGTGGGCCGTGGCGGCGCTCGAGGACCTCGGGCCACCCCCCGCCGGCTCCACGCCATCCCTTCTCGACCTCGCCGCGAGTGGTCATCCTCTGGTGGCCTACTGGGCGATCACGCTCCTCGGGCGGTCTGGGCAGGATGCGGCGGCGGCGGCGACGGTGCTGGCGGGCTGTCTGAAAGCGGCCGATCTGGCGGTCGCCCAACGGGCTGCGTGGGCGCTTGGCCGCATCGGTCCTGCGGCAGCTCCAGCTCGAGACGCCCTGCAAGAAGCCGCCGCCTCGTCCGAACCCCGCCTGGCACGGCTCGCCCAGGAAGCCCTCGACTCGGTAGGTTCGTAAAGCCGCTCCATGGAGGCAGGTCGGGAGCATGCCGGACGGAGATCCCGGCCGATACCAAGGGGGTGTTGCCTGCATCCCCCCACTCGTCGCGATCGCGATCACCGGCACTCGGGCCCCGCCTGCTCGTGGCGGCCTGCGCTGCCGCCCTGATGCTCTCGGGAGTCGCCTCGGCCCAGTCGCCACCGACCACGGGCCCCATCGCCAAACCGTGGGATGCGGTGCTCGTCGCGAGTTTCAACATCCAGGTCTTCGGCGAGTCGAAGATGGCCAAGCGGCAGGTCGTCGAGGTGCTCACCCGGGTGGTCCGCAAGTTCGACATCGTCGCGATCCAGGAAGTACGGGCCAAATCCGACGACATCATCCCGTCGTTCGTCCGCGCCGTGAACGCCGACGGCAGCCGCTACCACTACGTGATCGGGCCGCGCCAGGGCCGCACGGTCAGCAAGGAGCAGTATGCCTTCGTCTACGACACCGATCGCATCGAGGTCGATGCCTCGTCGCTCGGCGTCGTTCCCGACCCGCAGGGCAAACTCCACCGCCCGCCGATGCACGTGCGATTTCGCACCCGTGTCACGCCCGCCGATCAGGCCTTCTCGTTCTGGCTCGTGGACATCCATACCGATCCCGACGAGGTGCCGCAGGAACTCGAGGCCCTGACGGGCGCGTTCCAGTCGATGCAGACACTGCGGCCCGACGAGGACGACGTGATCCTGCTCGGCGACCTCAACGCCGGGCCGCCCGAGTTTTCGTCGTTCAAGCGGATCCCCGGGATCGGGTGGGCCGTGTCGGGCACGACCACGAACACGCGGCGGTCGAAGACCTACGACAACCTCGTGTTCGCCCAGCCCGCGACCGCCGAATACCTGGGCCAATGGGGTGTGCTCGACCTGCAGAACACGTTCGGTATCCCGCTCGACTCGGCGCTCGAGGTGTCGGACCACAACCCGGTGTGGGCGGCGTTCTACCCCGCCGAAACCCGCTCGCCCTCGGCGATGCCCCTGGCGGGACAGCCTGCGGTCGTGCGCTAGGCACCGGGGCGGAACGCACCGCGAGCCGGCTCGGGAAGCCCGGAGCGCGAGCGACGGGTAGACGGGTGGCGATTCGCGGTGGTGGCGCGGAGCAAGTCGGAGTCGAGAACGTCTATCCCGCGATCGCGCTTGGGGCTTCCTTACCGAGAGGCCCGGGCAATTCCAAATCCACGAAATCACCGGCGCGACGTGTTTTTGGCAACCTGGGCTGGGTCTCCACCGCCTCGCGCGGTATGACCCCGCCTCCCATGTCAGCATACCCATGACCACGTCGATCATCATCCCCGTTCACAACCGCTGGGATCTCACCGACGAGTGCCTCCGGTCGGTCTTCGCGCACACCAGCGGGGCGTTCGAGGTGATCGTCGTGGACGACGCCAGCACCGACCAGACGCCTCTGGAACTCGCGCGGCATCCGGTCCGCGTCCTCCGCAACGACGAGCGGCGGGCCTACAGCTTTAACAACAACCAGGCGGCCCGCGTCGCCCGAGGCACGCACCTCTGCCTTCTCAACAACGACACGGTCGTGACCCCCGGCTGGCTGGAGGGCATGCTCGAGGTCGCGGCCCGTGAGGCCGACATCGGGGTTGTCGGTAACAAGCACCTCTTTCCGGGCACCGGCCTCCTGCACCACTGCGGCATGGCCGTCACGACCGACGGGCGACCGCTGCACCTGCACCCCCACAGTGACCCCGCGCTCCCGGCGGTCAACTACGAGCGCGATCTCGACATGGTGTCGTTCGCCTGCTGCCTGATCCCGCGGGACTGGTACCTCGAACTCGGCGGGCTCGACGAGTCGTATCGCAACGGCTACGAGGACTGCGACTTCTGCCTGCGGACCAAGGCCGCAGGCAGGCGGGTCGTCTACACGCCGGCGAGTGTGATCCTGCATCACGGACAGCAGACCCCCGGCCGCACCGACACCGATGGCGTCAACGCCGCCCGCTTCACGGCGACCTGGGGGGCCACGATGCCCCGCACGCTCGAACGCATCGCGGAGGCCGACCGGCGGCATGACGCCGCGATGGCAGCCGTGCCGCGGTCGGCCCCGCGCGGCGCACAGGGGATCCATCTGGCGATCGACTTCTCGCAAGGCAACGCGCTCACCTGGGTCGCCGCCGAGTTGGCCGTCGCGCTCGCTGACGCGGGCCGACCCGTGAGCATTCCCTGCACCGCGCAGCTCTCGCCCCTGCTCGAGCCACGGCTCGCGACCCGGCTCGCGTCGCTGATGCACGACACGCCCCACCGTTCGTTCCACGTCCGGTTCAGCCACTACTGGCCGCATCTCTTCCGCCAGGAGACCCACGGCGAGGTCGATGCGGAGCTGTTCGTCACCAACTACCGCTTTCGCGGCGCGACGGCGCCCCTCGACCCGTGGAGCCGGAACCTCGTCTCGAATGCCGCGCGGAAGCTCGCGCTGAGCACCTTCAGCCGGCAGAGTCTCGCCGATCTCGGCGTGCCCGACAGCCGCTCGGCCGTCGTCCCGCCGGGCTACTCCCCCGAGATCGAGGAGCTCTTCGCCACCCCGCGGTCACGGTCGGACCGGGCGGTCCGCAGGCTTCTCGTCGTGACCAACTCGCACGACCTCAACCGCTACGGCACCGATCTCCTGGTGCCAGCGCTGGCCCGGGCCTTCCACCGACACGACCCCGTCGAGATCCACATCAAGGACTACGGCACGGCCTCGGGAACGACGGCACTCCGCGATCTGGTGGCGGCCCATCCCGGCCTGCCACCGGTCGTGTGGCACACGACCTTCCTCTCGAAACACGACCTCATTCGCCTCTATGGCGAGATGGACCTCCTCGTCTGCCCGTTCCGCGGCGAGGGCTATGCCATGAAGATTCTCGACGCCATGGCGATCGGTCTGCCCGTGATGATGCCCGCGTTCGGCGGACCGCTGGAGTATGCGCCGGCCGGGGGCTTTCTCCCGCTCGAGTATGACGAGGTGCCGCTGGGCAGGTGCTACGACACCGAGCACCATCTTGTCGGCCCGGGAGCCTATTGGTGCGAGCCGCGGCAGGCTTCGCTCGTCGAGGCACTCGTGCGCTATGCCCGCGACCCAGCTGCCGCGGAGGCCGCCGGAGCGGTCGCGCGGGGGCATGTGTTCGGCCGCTTCACCTGGAAGAACGCGGCACTCGCCATGGCCGTCGCGCTCGACGGCTGGTTCGCGGAGAAGGAACGCCGCGTGTCCCGTCGGCGGCGGCCTGCGAGCCTGCCGACCTCCGTCGTCATTCCCACCAAGGATCGCCCCGAGGAACTCACCGCGACCCTCCGCGGCTACGCCCGACAGACCGAAGACGACTTCGAGATCGTGCTCGTCAACGACCATGGAGACCTGGAGGCCGTCCGGGCGGCGGCGGCCCCATTCGCCCGGCGACTGCGGCTCAGGGTCATCGACAACCGGGGCAATCCCGGCCCCGGCGCCGCCCGCAACCTCGGTCTCGAACTCGCCGACGGCGACGTGCTCCTCGTGACGGGCGACGACATCGTGCCGTCGTCGAGCCTCGTGGCCCGCCACCGCCAGGCCCATGCCCGCCATCCGGAACGGGAAACCGCGTTCGTCGGCTTCGTTGACTGGCATCCGAGCCTGAAGATCGACTGGCTCGCACGGCACATCGTCGGGGACGGTGGCCAGCAGTTCAACTTCCGCGACATGGCGCATGGGCAGATCGTGCCGCACGATCGCTTCTTCACCTCGAACGTGTCCTGGAAGCGGGGCTTCACCGCCGACCTGGAGCAGATCTTCGCCGAGACGTTCCGCCTCGCGGCGTTCGAGGACATCGAACTGGGCCATCGCCTCGCACGCCGCGGCATGCGGTTGCGGTATCTCGCGGATGCGGTCGGCCATCATCTTCACGCCATGACGGTCCGTTCGTTCCTCGCCCGCATGCGGAACGTCGGCGGCATGTGCACCGTGTTTGCGGGAACCTCGCCCGGCGCCATGCCCGAGGAGCACCTGCGGCTGTTCGACGAACTCGAGCGGGAGCGGCGGCGGCGTGCCCATGCCGGCAGTGACGACGGTGTCTCCTCCGCCGAGATGACGCTCGAGCCGATCATCGCCGCGCTGGAGAGACTGGTCGCGGACGAAGGTGTTCAGCGAAATCTCGAGCCGCTTTGCCGCACGCTCTTCGACAACCTCTGCCGTACCTTCTGGCGGATCGGGCAGGCCGAGGAATGGGCCCGCGGATCGCTCGCGACCGAGTGGGTCGCCGAGTGGGTCGTCGCCCAGGATGTCGCGTCGCTCAGGTCGCCCCGCGCCCAGCCGGCGGCTCCCGTGGCCACCCCCTCCCACCGGTTCTCCACCCGCATCAGGGACTGGTCGATGCGGTATGACGCCGCCGTGCGGCTACGATCATGGCTGCGTGACCGCCGCCGCGTCCGCAGGCTCGCGCGGGCTGTGAAAGGCCGTTCCCTGGATCCGTCATGAACCCGTCGCTCGTGCGTGCCCTCCGACTCCGCTGCCCGCGGTGCGGAGAGGGAAAACTCTTCCGTGGCTGGTTTCGCATGCACGACGCCTGCACCGCGTGCGGGTCGACGTTCACGCGCGAGCATGGCTTCTACCTCGGTTCGATCTACATCAACTACGGCGCCACCGTGATCGGCACCGGGGCGATCTACGCCCTGCTCGTGCTCGGCCTCGGCTGGACGAACGAGGCGGCGCTGGCGGTCTGCCTCGTCACGGCGGTGCTGTTTCCGATCTGGTTCTTCCGCTACGCCCGGAGCCTGCTCTTGGCGCTCGACGGCTCGGTGAACCGGCGGCAGGCGACCGGCGACGACCGCAGCGGCGACGCCTCCACGGCCGCCGGCCGAGCGGCGCTCACGGGCGACGACGCCCGTGCCGGCTGCGCGATGGGCGTGGCGCTGGTGCTGATTCTCCTCTTCGGCCTCGCCATGGCCGTGGCCACGATCCTGTTCGCGGTCGATGCCGAAGGCTCAGATCACGCCCCGCGACTCGAGCAGGGCGATCACCGCATCGACGCACCGGCCCACCGGCCACTCGTGCGTGGGCAGCACGAGATCGGGGTTGAGGGGCGGATCATAGGCCGCTGAGACGCCGGGGAAGTTGCTGATCTCCCCGGAGTCGGCGAGCGCGTAGTGGCCGTCGGTATCACGGGTGCGGCAGACCTCCACCGGCGCGGCGAGCTGCACCACCAGGAAGCGGTCGCGGCCGATCCGCTCGGCAGCCTTCTGTCGTACGTCCTCGTCGGGGGCGACGAAGGCGGCCAGGCAGATGATGCCGGCGTCGTTGAAGAGGTGGGCGATCTCGACGCTGCGACGGAGATTCTCGCTCCGCTCCCGGGCCGTAAAGCCGAGATCCCGACTGATGCCCCGCCGCATGTTCGTGCCGTCGAGCACGACGACCGCCCGGCCCAGGTCGAAGAGCCGCCGCTCGACGGCCTGCGCGATCGTGGTCTTGCCGGCGCCGGTGAGTCCCGTGAGCAGCACGGTGGCCGGCTTCTGCCCGAACCGGGCCTCCCGCTCCGCGGCCGAAACCGTGCTCCGCCGGTCGGCCGCCGTTTCGGCGCCGCCCCACTCCTCCTGCGGCTCCTCGTCGGCTTCGCGGTCGAGGATCATCCCGGCACCGACCGTGGCGTTGGTGAGCCGGTCGATCATGATAAACCCGCCGGTCGTCCGATTGCGGCGGTAGGCGTCGTAGGCGATGGGGGTCGTGAGGGTGATGCCACAGCGGCCGATCTCGTTGAGGGCGAGCGTCGGCGCGGGCTCGCGATGGAGCGTGTTGACGTCGACCTTGTACCGCAGCGTGCTCACGCCGCCGGGCACGACCTTGCTCGTCTGCTTGAAGAGATACTGCTTGCCGGGCACGAGCGGCTCTTCGCTCATCCACACGAGCATGGCGTCGAACCGATGATCGATCTTCGGAACGTTGCCCGGCCGCACGAGCATGTCGCCGCGGCTGGAGTCGATCTCGTCCTCGAGCGTGAGCGTGACCGACTGCGGGGCGAAGGCCTCCTCGAGCTCGCCGTCGAAGGTCACGATCGATTTGACGCGGCTCTTCCGCCGTGACGGCAGCGAGACCACCTCGTCGCCCCGGCGGACGATGCCCGACGCGATCGTGCCGGCGAAGCCGCGGAAGTCGAGGTTGGGCCGGAGCACCAGCTGCACCGGAAACCGGAAGTCCTCGAGGTTCCGGTCGGAGCCGATGTAGACCGTCTCCAGGAGCGGCATCAGCGGGGAGCCCGTGTACCAGGGCATGCGGGGACTCGGGACGACGACGTTGTCACCCTTGAGCGCGGAGATCGGCATGAAGTGCACGTCGGGGAGCTCGAGCCGCGAGGCGA
This sequence comes from Planctomycetia bacterium, assembly GCA_021414115.1. Lineage (GTDB taxonomy): Bacteria > Planctomycetota > Planctomycetia > Pirellulales > UBA1268 > QWPN01. The sequence continues at coordinate 11,483 of JAIOPD010000087.1, read as the reverse complement.
AGGCCACGTAGTCGTTCCTGATCCGCTCGAACACCGCCTGGTCGTAGCCGACGATGTCCATCTTGTTGACGGCCACGACGATGTGCTTGATGCCCAGCAGCGAGACGATGAATGAATGCCGCTTGGTCTGCGTGAGCACTCCGTGGCGGGCGTCGATCAGGATGATCGCCAGGTCGGCCGTCGAGGCCCCCGTCGCCATGTTCCGCGTGTACTGCTCATGGCCGGGGGTGTCGGCGATGATGAACTTCCGCTTGTCGGTCGAGAAATAGCGGTAGGCGACGTCGATCGTGATCCCCTGCTGCCGCTCGTCCTCGAGGCCGTCGGTAAAGAGCGCGAGATCGACCTCGTCGCCGGTCGTCCCGTAGCGGGAGGTGTCTTTCTTGATGGCGGCGAGCTGGTCCTCGTAGATCATCTTCGACTCGTAGAAGAGCCGGCCGATCAGCGTGCTCTTGCCGTCGTCGACACTCCCGCAGGTGATGAACCGCAGGAGTTCCTTCCGCTCGTGCTGGGCGAGGTACTCGTCGATATCGGTGGCGATGAGGCTGGATTGATGTGACATGTTGTCGCGTGACTCAGGTGCAGGTGCCGCTCAGCGGCCGCAGGGCCGCTGCAACGGCGGGAGTGGAGGCCGCCTTAGAAGTAGCCTTCTTTTTTCTTCTTCTCCATCGAGCCCGCCTCGTCGGAGTCGATCAGCCGGCCTTGCCGCTCCGAGAACGTGGTCAGGAGCATCTCCTGGATGATCTCGGGGAGCGTCGTGGCGGACGAATCGACGGCGCCCGAAAGCGGGTAGCAGCCGAGTGTGCGAAACCGCACACGGCGCATCTCGGGGGTCTCGCCGGGATTCAGCGGGAGGCGGTCGTCGTCCACCATGATCATCACCCCATCCCGCCAGACGATCGGCCGCTCCTTGGCAAAATAGAGCGGCACCAGCGGAATCTTCTCGAGGTGGATGTACTGCCAGACGTCGAGTTCGGTCCAGTTGGAGAGCGGGAAGACGCGGATGCTCTCCCCCTTCCTGACCTTCGTGTTGTAGAGGCTCCAGAGTTCCGGTCGCTGGTTTTTCGGGTCCCAGCGGTGATGCTCGTCGCGGAAGGAAAACACCCGCTCCTTGGAGCGGCTCTTCTCCTCGTCGCGACGGGCGCCTCCGAAGGCGGCGTCGAACTTGTGCTTGTCGAGCGCCTGCCGCAGGGCCTGCGTCTTCATGATGTCGGTGTGGACCTTGCTGCCGTGCGTGATCGGGTTGATCCCCTGGCGCCGCCCCTCCTCGTTGACATGCACGATCAGCTTGAAGCCGAGCTCCTTGGCGACGTAGTTGTCGCGGAGTTCGTACATCTCCCTGAACTTCCACGTCGTGTCGATGTGCATCAGCGGGAAGGGGGGCTTGGCCGGATAAAAAGCCTTCTCGGCCAGGCGGACCATCACCGCCGAATCCTTGCCGATGGAATAGAGCATCACCGGATTTTCAAACTCGGCGGCCACCTCGCGGATGATGTGGATGCTCTCGGCTTCGAGTTGCCGCAGGTGGGTGAGGCTGTAGGACGTCATCGCGGACCGGAAGGGTGGCGGGGAGAATCAGACCTGCACTCTAAAACAAACCGCGAAAATACGGCAATCGCAGCCGGGCCGGGCGGCCCCGTCTTTAGCCAAACAGGTCGCGGAGGTCGGCGGCATGGCGGCGGATCGCGCGGAGGTCGGCGGCCGGTTTTCGCTGCAGGTTTTTCAGTTGCATCGTCATCCGCTGGTTCTTCGCCAGCAGTTTCTCGTGCCGCGCGAGAAAGTCCCAGTAGAGCGTCGTGAACGGGCAGGCGTCGGGGCCGGTCGCCACCTTCGGGTCGTAGCGGCAGCCCTTGCAGGCATTGCTCATGCGGTCGATGTAGGCCCCGGTGGCACAGTAGGGTTTCGAGGCCATCACGCCGCCGTCGGCAAACTGGCTCATGCCCAGCGTGTTGGGAAGCTCCACCCACTCGACGGCATCGACGTAGACGGCGAGATACCAGCGGTGCACCTCCTGCGGCGTGACGCCGAGGAGCAGCGCGAAGAGTCCCGTCACCATCAGCCGCTGGATGTGATGGGCGTAGCCGTGGCGGAGCGTCTGGCCGAGCGCGTCGCGCAGACAGTTCATCTCGGTGTCGGCCGTCCAGTAGAACCCCGGCAGCGGCCGGTCGGCGGCCAGCGTGTTGCGCCGCTCGTAGTCGGGCATGAAGTGCCAGTAGACGCCGCGGACATACTCCCGCCAGCCGAGTACCTGCCGGATGAACCCCTCCGTCGACTCGAGCGCCGCCCTCCCCTCCCGCCACGCCCGCTCCGCACCGGCGACGACGTCGCGCGGATCGAGGAGCTTCATGTTCATCGCCTGGGCGAGCCGGGAGTGGTAGAGCCACGGTTCGCCGGTCCAGATCGCATCCTGGTAGGTGCCGAAGTGGGGCAGCCGGTGGGCGAGAAAATCGTCGAGCGCGGCCCGGGCGTCGGCGGGCGTCACCGGCCAATCGAAGTCGGCGAGGCTCCCCGGGTGTGTCGCAAACCGCTTCGTGACGAGGTCGATCACCTGCCTCGTGATCGCGTCGGGCCCGAAGCGGACCGGCGCCGGCAACCGCCCCGGCCCTGTCTTGGGAAACGCACCGCGGTTCTCGGCGTCGTAGTTCCACTGGCCACCCGCCGGTTCGCCGTCGTCCATGAGCACCTCGAACTTTCGCCGCAGCGGGCGGTAGAAGTATTCGAGCCGCAGTTGCGTACGGCCCGCGGCATGGGCCGCGAACTCGTCCCGCGACGAATAGAAATGCCGGTCGGGCCGGATCTCGAGCGTCACCCCGGCCTGCTTCGCCGCCCCGCGGAGGGCCTCCTGCACCCGCCATTCCCCGGGCTCGACGATGACCAGCCGCTCCGGCATGCGGCCGACAACACGGTCGCGCTCGAGGCTCGCCAGCAGCGCTGCGGCGAGCGAGCCCGGCTCGTTCGGCAGGGGTTCCGCGGCCAGTTCGGTGGCATCGACGGCGATCCCTTCCTGCTCGAGCGCCCGGCGGAAGTGTCGCATGGCCGAGAGAAAAACCGCGATCCGCGCCTTGTGCGTCCAGACATGCGTCGATTCCTCGGCCACCTCCGCCATCCAGACGCGGTCGCGGCCACGGTCGAATCCGTCGAACACCGCGGCCCGGCGGTCGAGCTGATCGCCGAGCACGAGCACCAGGTGCCTCGTCATACACTCCTCCTCGTGAACGGTACCGCGGTATCCTAGAGCGCATCCGGTCGATGTGGAGCGTCGTTTTGGCAAACCAGAACGGGTAGGCGAAGGGGGTCGGCGAACGCTCGACGAGCGTCGGCTATCCTGCCGCCGCGAGGAGACTTTTGCCGCCCCAGAGCCGGCGATCCACCAAAATCGGATGCGCTGTAGTAGAGCCACTGTGGAGGCGTCTTCATGCAATCCTGGCAGACGCGGGCTGAATCGGCCGACGCGGTCGTGTCGCGGATCACAAGCGGCATGAACGTGTTCGTGCACGGGGCCGCGGCCACTCCCACACCGCTGCTCGACGCGCTCGCCCGACGGACCGATCTCACGAACGTGCGACTCTGGCACATGCACCTCGAAGGCCCGCTGGCCTTCACGGCCCCGGGGCAGGCGGCCCGGTTCCGTTCGGCGTCGCTCTTCATCGGCGCTGGCCTGCGGGACGCCGTGGCCGAGGGGCGGGCCGATTTCGTGCCGATCTTCCTCTCCGACATCCCGGCGCTCTTCAGCAGCGGCCGTGTGCAGCTCGACGCGGCGATCGTGCAGCTGTCTCCCCCGGATCGCCACGGCACCTGCACGCTCGGCACGTCGGTCGACACGGCCCGCGCGGCCGTCGATGCGGCCGGCATCGTGCTCGCGGAGGTGAACTCGCGGATGCCGCGGACACATGGTCATTCGGCGGTGTCGCTCGACCGCGTCACGGCCTGGTGCGAGACCGACCGCGAGCTGCCGGAGCATGCCCCGCGGCCCGTGACCGACGTCGAATCGCGGATCGGCGACCATGTTGCCGCGCTGATCGAGGACGGCAGCTGCCTGCAGGTGGGGATCGGCGGGATTCCGGCGGCCGTGCTGGCCCGCCTGACGAACCACCGCGATCTCGGCATCCACTCCGAGATGGTTTCGGACGGGGTCGTTTCCCTGCTCGAGTCAGGCGTGGTCACGAACCAGCACAAGGCGATCCACCCCGGGCGGACGGTCGTGAGCTTCGTGCTCGGCAGCCGGCGACTCTACGACTTCATCGATGACAACCCGCTGGTCGAGTTTCATCCCTGCGACCGCACCAACGACACGAACCTGATCCGCAAGATCGATCGGATGGTGGCCATCAACTCGGCGATCGAAATCGACCTCACTGGCCAGGTCTGCGCCGACTCCTTCGGCCATCGGCTCTATTCCGGCATCGGCGGCCAGATGGACTTCATCCGCGGCGCCGCGATGAGCCGCGGCGGCAAACCGATCATCGCGCTTCCCTCGACGGCCGCGGGCGGGGCCGTGTCACGGATCGTGGCCGAACTCGCACCGGGCGCCGGCGTGGTGACGACCCGTGGCCACGTTCACTGGGTGGTCACCGAACATGGTGCGGTGGACTTGCACGGCAAGACACTCGCGGAACGGGGCCGACTGCTCGTCTCGATCGCCCATCCCGACTTCCGGGAGCAGCTGCTCGCAAAGCTCCACGAGCTCAAGCGGATCTGATCAGCCCCGCCCGCCCGCTCACGGCAGCGGACCGAGCGTCGGCGACGGCGGCAACGACATCTGGAGCGGAGCCTGGGTCGACGTCGGAGGCACCGGCTGGCCCGGCGTGGGCGGCTGCTCCGGCATCGGCTTCTCCCCAGTGGCGACCGCGAGGCTCTCGCGGGCATCCTTGAGATTGGGGTTGATGGCGAGTGCCCGCCGGAAGGCGGTGATCGCCTCATCCTTCTTGTCCTGCTTGAAGAGCGTGACGCCGTAGTTGTTGATCAGCGCGGCGACGCTCGGGTCGATCGGCAGATTGGGATTGCCGAACCGCTCGGCCATCGCGGCATGCTGCTTCTCCATGCCCTCGATCAGCTCGAGGTATTTCCGCTCCGCCTCCGGAAAGCGGCCCGCCGCGGCCAGCGCGTTGGCCAGATTCACGTGGATGGCCGGCACATGCGGCGTGACGCGACAGGCCTCCTTGAACTCGTCGATCGCTTCGTTGATCCGCCCCTTGGCAGACAGGGCCGTGCCGAGGTTGTTGTGGGTCTCGCCGAGGTCGGGCCGCAGGGCGGTCGAGCGGGTGAAGTGGTGCAGCGCGCCACGGTTTTGGATGCGTGTCGGGGGATTCATGTCGTCGACATGCCCCCGGGCGAACTTCTTCGCTCCCAGCCGGTTGTGGGCCTGCCAGGCGTTTTCGTTGTAGGTGAGGGTGTGGGTCCAGAGGGCGTCTTCGTTGACCCACGCGCCCGCATAGCGGAACGACATCCACGTCAGCACCGCCAGCACCATGGCGGTGCCCGTCACGAACAGCGGCCGCTCCGCCGCTGCCACGCGGTCGTACCAGGTAGCGACCCCGGCGGCGATCAGGGCGATCACGCCGATCATGGGCAGGTAGATGAAGTGGTCCGCCACCCAGGTGATCCGCATGTAGGAGATCGTGATGAACCCGAGCACCGGGGCCACCATCAGCAGGAAGAACCCGAGGCCAAAAATCGCATGCCGGCCCCAGCTCGCGCGATTCGTCCAGCACCACCAGGCGGTGGCGGCGATCACGGGCCACGCCAGAAACTGCCAGGCCTTGGGCGGATCGACCTCCCATTTCGGATAGATCGGCAGCAGCGTCGCCGGCCAGAGAATCAGTTTCAGGTAGTAGAGGATCGCCATTCCGGCGGTGGCGATCCGGGAATCGATCCCGCCGACGATGATCGTCTCCTGGCCGATGGCCCGGCCGTGCTGGTAATAGATCGTGATGATGCCGAGCACGATCGAGATCAGGAAAAACGGCGTTGCTCGGACGACGTCGCGGACGGTGATGGTGTTTCGCTTCCACCACGCGTAGAGCAGCAGCACCACGGGCATCGCCACGACCGACGTCTTCGCCAGCATCGAGAGCAGGAAGAAGACGATCGAGAGGAGATAATGGCGGCGGGCGGCGGGCGAATCATCGCCGCGCTCGTCGAACTGCACGAACTGGATCGCCGACAGAAGAAACAGCGGCAGGGAAACCGTGTTCTTGAGTTCCGACACCCAGGCCACGGACTCCACGCACACCGGATGCACCGCGAAGAGCACCCCGCCCAGCCAGGCCCCCGGGATTTTCATCACGGCAAAGAGCCGCCAGAGCAAGAGCGCTCCGATGATATGGAGAACGATGGTCGTCAGGTGATATCCCGTCGGCCACATCTGAAAGAAGGGCCACTGCAGCCACAGGGCGGTATAGCTCAGCGGGAAGTAGTCGGCGCCATCGGGGTTGAACCAGAGTTTGGCGAGCGCCGCGGGCGTCGTGGACTGAATGGTGGCATTGGCCGTCAGCAACTGGTCGTCGTCCCAGAGCCAGTCGGCGGGAAAGAAGGGGTGGTAGACGGGCGAATAGATCCAGAGTGCCGCCAGCACGATCACGGCGACCTGCATCAGGAAGTCCTGCCAGCGGTCCGCCGCCGACGGCGCGGCCACCGCCGGCACGGCGACAGCGCCGGGATCGCGGTCGGTCCGGACCATGGATTCTCGGGACCGGGCGGCCTTACGGGACGTTGACATAAAACCCGCTGATTGAAGGGCTGCGGGAGGCGCCACCGGCCCTCAAATCCGCGAATCGACAGACTACGCCGGGAATGGCTGCGAAACAATCGCCCACCCTGCCGGCCGCACCCGTTCTCACCGCTTGACGCCACCCCCGCTTCGGGATATAGATGCAACTGTGTTGCAGAAACTTCCATCACCCGAGCGGTTGGTACGGTCGCCCCGACCGGCCGTGCGGCGAGGCTTCACCCTCGTTGAACTGCTGGTGGTGATCGCGATCATCGCGACGCTCATCGGCCTGCTCCTCCCGGCCGTGCAGAGTGCTCGCGAGTCAGCTCGCCGCACCGCGTGCTCCAACAACATCCGCCAGATCGGCCTGGCGCTGCTGCACGCCCACGATCACCTTGGTCGTTTTCCTGCCGGCTGGGCCGGGACATCGCGGCCGCACGTGCCCACGGAGCCAGACGACGAGCTGCCGGGATGGGGCTGGTCCGCCCACCTGCTCCCCCAGATCGAACAGCAGTCGCTGCACGACGCGATCGATTTCCGCCGGCCCGTTTTCGACCCGGCAGATCTCGCGCTTCATGCGTCGGTTCGCAATCACGCAGTCGCGACATTTCTCTGCCCTTCCGATGCCCAGGGCCCGACCGAATCGGGCGGCGGCGTGTTTGGCATCGGCCGTGACGACGGGCTCGAAGAACACGCACACGACGAGCATGAGGAAGAGGAAGAGGCCGCGGACGAGCACGGCTCCCATCCGGTCGATGGAGGCGAACTCGGCACGCTCTGCGAGGTCGCAAAGACGAACTACGTCGGCTCCTTTGGGTCAGGGTCCGAGATCGACGACGAGCCGGCGGCAGGCAACGGCGTCTTCTTTCGCAACAGCCGGATTTCGATGAAGCACATCATGGACGGGCTGAGCAAGACGATCCTGATCGGCGAACGCGGATCGCGCATGGGCTGCAGCGCATGGCCGGGCGTGATCGTCGGCGCCGAAGCGCTCCGTGCCCGCGTGGTCGGGGCAGGCGATCATCCGCCAAACAAGGGGGCCCATTTCGATGATTTCTCGAGCGGCCACCCGACGGGAGCCAATTTCGTGTTCGGCGACGCAGCCGTGCAGTTCATCGGCGACGATATCGATCCCGAAGTGTTCCGGGCCCTCGGAACCCGGGCCGGAGGCGAGGTGACCGCGTCGTGGCGGTGAGACCCTCGACCGACCGAGGGCAACCGTTTTGGCCTGCCGGTTAAGGGCGTTTGGCCGGTGCGGTTTTCTCCTTGCCATATCCCCGTTGACGTGGGATGTCGCGAAGGAGATGTGCCGTGATCGCTCCCGCCAAAAAGGCCTCGAAACTTCTTGCTCGCCACAGAAAATCGGCCAGCCCCGGCCGGATGACCGCCGCCGATGCCGCCGCGGCCCGCGAGCGAGCGGAACGGGTCGCCCGCCGCGAGGCCCTCTTTGCCCGGGAGATCGAATACATCCCCTGCCGGGGATTTCTCAAGGCCGATGCCGAGGCGCTCGCCTCCCGGGCTCCGGCCGATGCGGATGTGCCGCTCGAAAAGCGGGGCGGCCCCTCCTCCGATTCCAAGGGCCTGACGCCCTACCTTGCGAGCCTCTACCAGACCCGGCTGCTCTCCAAGGACGAGGAGCAGTTTTACTTCCGGCGGATGAACTGGCTGAAGTTCCGCGCCGCCACCACCCGGGCCCGGCTCGACCGCAGACGGGCCACGATCCGGCAGATCGATCAGGTCGAAGGCTGGCTCACCGAGGCCGAGACCGTGAAGGCGATCCTGATCACGTCAAACCTCCGGCTCGTCGTGTCGATCGCCAAGAAGTTCGTCGATGCCTCCTGGAGCTTTGAAGAACTGGTGAGCGAGGGCAACGTGGCGCTGATGCGGTCGGTGGAGAAGTTCAACTTCTTCCTCGGCAACCGATTCAGCACCTACGCGACCTATGCCATCCAGCGGCATTTCTTCCGGCTCTCGCACCGTGGCCGGCAGTTTCGCAAGCGGTTCGTCAACGACGACGAGTCGCTCCGCGATCGCGCCGAAGTCGAGCCCGCCTCGGAATACTGTTCCACCGAGCAGATCGCCCTGCTCAAGGGACTGTTCACGCAGTTTCTCGGTGAACTCGAGCCGCGGGAGCGGCAGATCATGGTGGCCCGGTTCGGCTTTGACGGCAAACCGCCGCGGACTTTCCGTGAACTCGGAAGCCAGATGGGGGTGTGCAAGGAACGAATCCGGCAGATCCAAGGCCGTGCCATGGACAAACTCCGGGCGATGGCCGCGGAGGCCCGGCTCGAACAAACCGTCGGCGACTGGTTGTAGCCATGCCGCAACGCGTTCTGCTCATCGGCGGATCCGGTGGCATCGGCACGGCGTTGGCCACGCTGCTCGTCTCGGCCGGCGATCGCGTGTTTCTCGCCGCCCGCTCGGCCGATCGGCTGGCACCGCTCGCCACGGCGCTCGACATGCCCTTCGCCACGGTCGACGCCTCCGATCCGGATGCGATCGACGCCTGCGCCGATCAAGCGGCCGCGGCGCTCGGCGGACTCGACGGCGTCGTCAACTGCGCCGGCTCGCTGCTGCTGAAGCCCGCCCATCTCACGACGACGGCCGAGTGGCAGGCGACGCTCGCGGCCAATCTCTCGTCCGCCTTCGGATGCGTCCGCGCGGCAGGACGGCTCCTCAAGGCCGAGGGAGGAGCGGTGGTGCTCGTGTCGAGCGCCGCGGCGCGGGTGGGGATCGCGAATCACGAGGCGATCGCCGCCGCCAAGGCCGGCGTCATCGGGCTCGTGCTGTCGGCGGCCGCGACGTACGCCCGGCAGGGCGTCCGCTTCAACGCGGTCGCGCCGGGGCTCGTGCGAACGTCGCTGACAAAAGGCCTCGTCGCCAGCGAGCAGGCCGAAAAGGCATCGCTCGGCATGCATCCGCTCGGTCGTCTCGGCGAACCTGGAGACGTGGCCCGGGCGATTGCCTTCCTGCTCGATCCCGCCCAAAGCTGGATCACCGGCCAGGTGCTCGGCGTCGATGGCGGCCTGGCCGACCTGAAGGCCCGGTAGCCGTCGCGCGGGGAGAGGCACTGGCAAGCGGACGGGAGTTGATGAGGCGATCCTCCTTGTTTCGCTCTGTTCTTGCCGTCGAACCCCGGCTTGCGGCCTGCCTGCCTGATCCCTACCCTCCCGCCCCCGCCCGGTCTGCGGCGGCAGCCACCAGGGAGGACCGTCGATGTCCATCACACTCGGAGATCTCGCCACCCGCATCGGCGGCACGCTCTCAGGCGGCGACCCGTCGCTCACGATCGCCGCAGCCGCGACCCTTGAAACGGCGACGCCGCACGACATCACGCTCGTCGATTCGCCCGAGAAGCTGCACCTCCTCACCAGGAGCCGCGCCGCCGCAGCGATCGTCCCCACCGGCTCGGGACCGCTCGACCGGCCCTCCATCGAAGTCGCCGACGTGCACGCCGCATTCACGGCGGCGATCCTGCTCTTCCGTCCGGCACGGCTGCCCGCCCGCGCGGGCATCAGCCCGCAGGCCGCGGTCGATCCATCGGCCCGCTTGAGCGGCAATGTCGATATCCATCCCTTCGCGACGATCGGCGCCGACGTCGAGATCGGCCCCGGCACGACGATCCACTCTGGTGTTCGCGTCATGGCGGGCTGTCGGATCGGCGCCAACACGCTCATCTTTCCCAATGCGGTGCTCTACGAAAATACGGTCGTGGGCGAGCGCTGCGTCATCCATGCCAACGCCGTCCTCGGCGGTTACGGCTTCGGCTACAAGGCGGGCGCCGGCGGCTATGCGCTCTCCGCCCAACTCGGCTGGGTGGAACTGGCCGACGACGTCGAGATCGGCGCGGCCACCACGATCGACCGCGGCACGTATGGCCCCACGGTCATCGGCACAGGCACCAAGATCGACAACCTCGTAATGATCGCCCACAACTGCCGGCTGGGTCGGCACAACATGATCTGCTCGCAGGTCGGCGTGGCGGGCAGCACCTCGACCGGCGACTGGGTGGTGATGGCGGGTCAGGTCGGCGTCCGCGACCACGTGCACATCGGCGACAAGGCGGTGCTCGGGGCACGGTCGGGCGTTTCGAACGACATCGAGGCGGGAAAAATCGTGCTCGGCGAGCCTGCCATCGACTTGCGGGACCGCAAGCTCCAACTCGCGGCGCTCAGCAAACTCCCTGAGATGCGCCGCGATCTCAAGCAGCTCACTGCCCGCGTGGCCGGGCTCGAAGGGGGCACGGCCCGCCCGGCGGCCGATGCCGCCTGACGACGGACCCCAGCCGCCATGATGAAGTCATGTGATCTCCAGTTCGATCCCGCCGCCCTCGACGGCGAGACGATCGGCATCCTCGCCGGCTGGGGCCGCTTTCCCCTGGCGGTCGCCGAGGCCGTCCGTCGCCGCGGTGGCCGGACCGCGATCCTCGCCATTCGTGATCACGCCGACTGCGCGCTCGAGCCGCTCGCCGACGCTCTTGGGCATGTCGGCGTCGCCGAAATCGGCCGAGCTGTCGAGTTTTTCCGCCGCCACGGGGTCAGGCGGGCGACGATGGCCGGCAAGATCCACAAGACGAAGATCTTCGGAAAACGGGCCTGGATCCGTCACCTCCCCGACTGGACCGGGCTCACGACCTTCTGGCCCCACTTCGTGAGCCGGCGCCGCGACAACCGCGACGATTCGCTCCTCGGGGCGATCACCGCCGCGTTCGACGCCGCCGGGGTGGCGATCTGTCCGGCCACCGACTTCGCTCCCGAACTGCTCGCCACGGGCGGTG
>JAIOPD010000042.1 GCA_021414115.1 Planctomycetia bacterium | reverse complement strand
GGTTTTCAGTTGCTTTCGTACCTTCACGTTCACTCGAAACTCCTCCGTCAGAGACGAGCCGCGTGACCTGGCTCCAACCGTAGTCACGCGATTCGTCGGGGGATTTCGAGTTTTTTATGCGCTCAGCACAAAATGCGCAAGCCCATACTCGCTTGGCTAAGGGCGAGGTGGCTACACCTGGCGAGGAATCGGAAATCGGGCATGAGCGAATACCAGTTCACGCCAACGTGCTACGGTTTTCCCGTCGCCTCTTCGATAAGCGGGTCGAGGCCGCGCAGTCGCCAACTCCGGCAGAGGTCGCGGAGTGCGGCCAAATCGGCATCGGGGTTGCGGGACAGGAGTTCCACGATGTCGGCATGCGACTTCGTTCCACCCGCATAGAGTTTGAGTGCGACGAGGTGCGGGAGCGGCACGATCCGCAGGCGGCTGCCTGAGCGAATCACCTCATCGGGATCGGTCACTGGTCACTCCTTGCGGGGTGCCGGTTGCATCGCTGCGAATCGCGACGCCATTCCCAAGGCCGCCTTGACTCTTTCCTCGACCGTCATGCGACGGACACGATCGATCTCGGCCTGCCGCGACGCTTGATGGCTGACACTGGGCCGCAGCCGCGGAAAAGACGGTTTATTTTGCATGTCCCCATGATACTTCCGGGAAGAATAGAAAGGCCACTCGCGGTTTCTCCGGTGGCGTGTCGACCCTTCGGCCCGCTGTGCCAGTTCATCGAAGGCCGGCTCGCCGCAAGGCCCCGGCTGGCACGGTGGCCGTGCGGTTTCAGGTGCTCTTGGCCGCCGCTGGCCTGGAGTCCGGCAGCATCCTGGTCGATGACGCGAAGCGGGTGGCCCTCGCCGCGGAATGGCTCCTTGAATACGCGTCGGCCGTCGATGACCGTGTTCGCCTTGTACCAACGGGCATGGACATTGCGTCAGGAATCGCAGAAACTCCGCGATCGGGGCGAAGAGGCCCGAGAGAACCTCGCCCTCTCCGTTTGGATGAGTGTGTGCCATGCCGGCGGACAATCAACTCGCCCGCCGGCACGGGATGCGGCGAGAGGGAAAGAGCATGAGAGCTCACGAGCGGATGGGTATGGCCCTCGTCGCGATCCTCGTCGTGGCCGCCGTGGCCTGCGGTGCCGATCCCGTGCCACTGCTGCCCGCCGAGCCAGACGCCCGGCTGCAGGGTGCCGACGCGTCGGCGGGCCGACTCGAGCTGATCACCGGCCCCGGCGGTCGCCCCACGCTGCGTGTGACCACCTCGCGGAAGCCGGCCTACCCGTGGAACGTGTCGCTGCCCATTCGCACGACCGGTCCAATCGTGGTCGGCGACACGCTGCAAGTCACGTTTGCCGCCCGCCGCGTCGCGAGTTCGCACGAGACGGGCGAGGCGCAGGTGGACGTGGTCGTCGAGGAGGCCGGGGGCGACCACCGCAAACTCGCCGAGTCGTCGCACTCGTTCACGGGGGAGTGGGCCGACGTCTCCCTGCCCTTCCGGGCTGATCGTGACCAGGCCGCGGGACAGGCACAGGTCGCACTGCGGTTTGGGTTCGCGCCGCAATGCGTGGAGGTCGCGAACCTTGCCCTCGTGAACCACGGCCGCGGCGTCGATCCCGCCACGCTGCCGCGAACCGTCCGCCGCTATCCGGGGTTTGCGGCCGATGCGCCGTGGCGCCGAGCTGCAGCCGACCGCATCGAGAAGATTCGTCAGGCGAACCTCGTCGTCGAGGTCCGCGACGCCGATGGGCGGCCCGTGCCCGACGCCCAGGTCCGCGTGAGGCTCGAGCGACACGCATTCGCGCTGGGCACCTGCGTGACCGCGGCCCGCATCCTCGGCACGGCGCCCGACGACGAGCGCTACCGCGAGACGCTGGCCAGGCATTTCACGAAGGCGGTGTTCGAGAACGACATGAAGTGGGATCCATGGGAGCGGGGGGGTGAACCGCAGCAGGAGCGGGTGAAGGCCACGATCCGCTGGCTTCGGGACCACGGGATCTCGCCCCGTGGCCACGTGATGGTATGGCCGTCGTGGCACAACATGCCGCCACGGATTCGGGCCCTGGAGCATGATCCGCCGGCGCTCCGCCGCGCGATCGAGCAGCGCGTCGCGGGTCAGGCCCGGGCCCTCTCAGGGTTGCTCGACGAGTGGGACGTGGTCAACGAGAACTACGCCCACAAAGACGCCACCGACCTGCTCGGGCGGTCGGCGATGGCCGACTGGTTTCGGATTGCCGCCCGCGAGACGCCGGGCACGCGGCTGTTCTACAACGACTATGTGATGTTCCAGGGCGACGGCCCGGGCAGCCCGAGCGAGACGCTGTTCGCGATCCTCTCCGACCTGAAACGGTCCGGGGCTCCGGTCGTCGGGATCGGTGAGCAGGCCCACTTTGGCGGCAACCCGCCGGGGCCCGAGGCCGTGCTCGCGAAGCTCGATCGGTTTGCGACGCTCGGCCTGCCCATTCAGATCACGGAGTTCGACATCGACACCGCCGACGGAGATCTGCAGGCGGCGTGGACCCGCGACTTCCTCACGGCCGTCTTCAGCCATCAAGCGGTGACGGGCGTGATCTGCTGGGGCTTCTGGGAGGGCTCTCACTGGAAGCCACGGGCGGCGTTCTGGGACCGGCACTGGAACCTTCGGCCCAACGGGCGAGTCTGGCTGGACCTCTTCGAGAAGGAGTGGACGACCGATGCGCGGGCCGCCACTGACGCCGCCGGTCGCTGCACCGTCCGCGCGTTCCGGGGCCGGCTCGCGGTGACGGCGGAGGAGGGCGAACGCCGCGGGGCCGCGACCGCGGACCTCGACGCCGACGGCCGCGTGGTCGTCACACTGGAGTGAGCGCCGAATCTACGGCCTTTTTGCCATTGAACGTTGGCAGAAATACGGATGATCGTCATCTCCCGGGCAAGTGCTCTTGCGCCGAATGAACCCGTTTACTCCGCGGAGGGCGCATGCGGCTCCACGGCGGCAACGGTCCTGCGGGCGATGTCACGGGCAGCGACGGCGTCGTCTCGCGTGTAGAAACCGGATGGCGTGAGGTCCTCGGCCCCGTAGAACGCCAACTCGCGGTCGCGGCGCAGCGTTCGCGAGCCTGCGGCGAGTGCTTCGACATGCTCCTGGACCGCCTGCGGAAGTCGCGACTTCTCCGTCGTGAGGACTTCCGAAACATCGTGGATCCGCGGTGGCTCGATGCCCGCGAGGCGCAAGAGACCCTTGAGCGCCAGTTCGACCACTTCCTGCGATTCCCGCACGACATCGGCCCAGCTGCGGGCGGCGAAGAGCGCGTCGACCGCCGTCAGGCGTGCCTTCGCTCGGCGAACATAATCGGCACCCAGTTCAGGACTGCGCATCGGGAGCCTCGTGAATCCAGTAGGGCTGGCCCTGGGACATCCGCCGCGCCAGCGCGCCCGCGGCGATGCGTTCCCTGATGGCGATGAGCCGCCGAGAGATGGCGAGATCCCTGTCGGAGAGCACGATGCCACACACGGCGGCCTCCGCCCAACTCCCCGAAACCTGATCGTCCGGCGCCGGCAGATGCACGAAATGGAGATCGATCTCGCGACCGTTCCAGGCCGGCACCGCCCCTTCCCACTCCCGGTAGAGCGACCGGGTGATCGGCACGCCCGCCTCGAGCACCACGAGCAGATCGACGTCCGATCCGCCGGTCAGTTCGCCCCGCGCGAACGATCCGTAGACGATCACCCCCAGCAGATCGCTCCCCAGCCTGGACCGGATCGTGAGCACGACGCCCGGGGCTGCATCAAGAAGACCGCCCGCCCCCGGTGCCGCCAGTGTGCGGCCGCACCAGTCATTCAGCGACAGACCCGCCGCCAGGGCTTCATCCCTCAGAAGGCCGTGCAGTCCGGAATCGAGCCGGAGCACGAACCGTCCGGAGGCTCGGGAGCGGCCCGTCGGCCGACGCTTGCGGTGAACGCCCGCATCGCCGGTGGTGATACTGTGTTTCATGACTACATGATACCATGCACCGGAGTCGCATCGAACCCGTGTGGAAGGAGGCGGGAGTGGATCACAGAAAGGCCGCGCGTCCGTCGAAAAAGCCCAAGGCGGTGAAGGTCTGCGTCGCCTGCGGCCGAGCGTTCACCTGGCGGAAAAAATGGGAGCGGTGCTGGGAGCAGGTTCGCTACTGCAGTGACCGCTGCCGGAGCCTGCGGCGGCCAGGGTGATCATACCGTCACGCCGTTGAACTTGATCTTCAACGGTGACGTGCCGGCGATCCCGTCGGCTTGGAATCCGAACGACACCTCACCGCCGGCGGCGAGCGTGGCATTCCAGGCGGCGCTGCGGATCACGTACCGGTTGCCTACGCGGCTCACGATCTCGGCGTTCCAAATGTTGGTGATCGTCGCAGCCAGCTCGAACTCCAGCGTCCAGCCGTTGATCGCCGAACTGCCGTTGTTCACGATCCTGACATCGCCCGTGAACCCGCTGGACCAGGCATTGGATTGCACGTAGGTCACGGTGACCGGGGCCGTGAGATACGAGCCCTTGCCGTAGACGTTGGCCGTGAGCAGCAGTTGCATGTCGCTCGCGGTGGCACGGCCGGAATAGTCGAAATCTCCCTGGTCCCAGCGGGCGTCGAGCGGCTTGGCGTAGCGGCCGGAGGCGATGACCAGCTGCATGTCGCTCGGATTCACCTGCCCGTCCAGATTCGTGTCGCCGATCGCCGCCCAGCCGAAGGTCGCGACACCTCCCGAAATCCGATAGCCGACCGCCCGCCGGCCCGCGACCGAGGCGTTCGACGAGACGATGCCCGTGCCACCGTCCCAGGCCCCGCCGTTGCGTCCGGCGACGAGCCATTGGCGGAGCATCGCGTCATCGAAGCCACCGGCGGCCACGTTCAACTTGCCGGTAGCGACGTCGATGCGTCCCCCGGAGGCGAGTACGAGAGCGGAGATCGGCACCGTGCCATAGCGGACGTCCAGCCGCGCGGTCGCGCCCGCCCGCACTTCGAGCGGCCCTGTTCCCAGGCCGCTGAGGTCCTGCACGAGGAGCACTCCCTCCTCGACAACCGTCCCTCCCGAGAACGTGCCCGAAACAGTGAGTACGAGCGTGCCCGGCCCACGCTTTACGAGCCGGAACGCCCCCGAGCGAGGTGTCGCGTCGAACGTCGTCTGGCCGACGGCGACAGTCAGCGACGTGTCGAGTGTCCAGGCGACGCTGGCATTGGCACCGAGGGCGTTGCCGAGTGAATCGACGACGCCGGAGCCCGCTGCCGTCAGCGTGAGCACGTAGGAACCGTCCGTCGAGGTGAGCGGGAGCAGCCCCTCGAGCCGGTAGGTGCGGTTGTCTATCGTCGCCAGCGACGATCCAGCCAGCGACACCGGAGCGCCGCCGAGTGTCAGGAGGAGATCCTCGATCCCGAAGCCCGTCACCGGCTCCGAGAACGTGACGGTCACGCTTTCCACGGGCGACGCCGACGTACCCGGTGGAATGGCCGCCAGGGTGGCCGTAGGGGGAGTGGCGTCGAGGGTCCAGGTGGCCGACGCGGCGCCGCCGAGCGGGTTGCCGAACGAGTCGCTGATTCCTGTTCCGCTGGCGGACAGCGCGAGGACGTATGTGCCCGACACGGACGTCGATGAGCCGAGGCTGCCGAGCGTGAAGGTGGTGTTGTCGAGCGTCGTGAGCGTCGCGGCGGCCAGCGACACGGGCGTGCCGTCCCGCACGAGCGTGAGGTCGGCCCTGTCCATCCCCGTCACCGGCTTCGAAAACGTGATGGTCGCGCTTCCCACCGGCAGGGCCGAGGTTCCTGTCGGCGACGGCACGATCGCGGCCGTCGGCCCAGGGGTGGCGAGCGTCCACGCCGTGCTCGCCGACACGGTCATCGCATTGCCGGAGGAGTCGACGATCCCCGAACCGGAGGCGACGAGGACGAGGGAGTAACCGCCCGAGGTCGATGTGATGCCCGAGAGCGATCCGAGCGTGAAAGTGCGGCTGTTCGCAGTCGTGAGCGTCGCGCCTGCGAGCGAGAGCGGGGTGCCCCCGCGGGAGAGCGCGAGGTCCTCGAGCCCAAATCCCGCGACGGGCTCCGAAAAGGTGATCGCGACGGTATCGACGGCCGTGGCGGACGTGCCGGCGGGCGTGGCGGTGAGGGTCGCCGTGGGAGCCGTGGCATCGAGCGTGGTGTATTGCAGCTGCACCCAGTCGACCGTCGTGTTGGGAGAAAACGCGACGTTCAGTATGCCATCCTGGAGTTGTGCCAACTGGGCCGCCGACAGCGTCAGTTCCCGCGAGGTGCCGCTGGTGTCGAGCGTGCTCCAGCCGATGCTCGCGTATGACTGTCCGGTCGTGGCATCCAGCGAGAGCTGGTCCGACGCCGTAGTCGCGCCGCTGGTGGCCTTGAGGCCGGCGACCAGTTTTGCCCAGGTCACCTGCTCGCCCGGAGCGAGTGGGACGGTGAGCGTGACCGGTGTGATGCGGCCGGCGGTTGGGTCGTCGAGTCCCTTGGCCGCCTTGCCTGTCGCTGCGACGATCTGAGCCGACCAGGCGGCCGAGGCGGCCGAGGCGTCGGCGGCCGATGCGCTTGCCGAATCGTCGATGTCGCCCGCCCACGCCTGCCGGTTCGCCCGCGGTGTCCACGAGGCGAGTGATGTGACGACCGGGGTGATCGTGGGTGCGGACTGGCTCGCTGTGAGCGGCACCATCCACACGGCCAGCCTTTCGTTGGTGGTGCCGGTGTAGCGGATGGCGAGCTTCGTGACGCCGGCATTGGACGACTGCCCGGTCGGATTGGGGGACGTCGTGAGCGGTTTTGCCTCCATCAGCGTGAAGGTGGCGCCGGTGCCCGCCAGGATTTTCAACTGTAGCCGGTTGGTGCCGAGCGTGACCGTGACGGTTTTGCCTTCGCCGCTGATCGCGATCTGAGAGCCGCGGTTTGCCCAGGCCACCGGCACGTGCATGAACCAGTTGATCTCGGGAGCCGTCCCGGCCTTGATCTCGTCCTGGACCAGCAGACTGTCATCGGTACGGTCGAACAGGAAGCCGCGCTGCACCGACGAGACCCGCATTTTCGAGTAGAGGTTCGTGAGCTCGACGACGCCAACCGACTGCAGGTCGGTGGAGAGGCTTTTGATCACCGGTGAATAGGCCGGCTTGCCGGCCACGTCTTTGAACACCTGGTCGGCATTGAGGGCCTTTTCGTTGGCGTCGGTGCTCGACAGGTAGTCGTTGGCGGCCGGATTGATCACCAGCGTGTTGTGTCCCTCGGCCCGCTTGCGGTAGGCGCCGTAGTTCGTGCCGCCGACCGCCGCGATCGAATAGGAGTCGCGGCCCAGGTCGGTGGCCCACCGCTGGCCGAGGGCGTCGAAGATGAAGGATCCGCCGTCGAGGTTGTCATGGCCGTCGGTCCCTTTGTAGCCCCCCTTGAACATCACAGCAGCCGTCGTGTTGCTCCAGGAATCACGCCACACGTTCACATGCTCGCTATAGTTCGTCTGGCCCGTGGTGCCCCACTGGCGAAGCGAAGGATCACCGTAAAAGCTGGCATCCGTCGCCGTCGCCGCCGCCCCCGGCGATCGTACGAGACCGGTCGACTGGTCGCCCCGAGGGTCGTACCAGAGCAGCGACCACGGCGTCTGGAAGGAAAAGACCGGCTTCGGGCTGCTCACGCCCGCCGTGACGATCGTCGTGGTCGTCTGCGAGCCGCTGCGGTCCTGAACGATCTTCGCGACGTCGCCCCGGTTGAACCGGGCCGCGAGCCAGTTGAACCAGGGGTCGCCGTTCTGCGACCAATCACCGTCGCTGTAGGGATACGTGCCGTTGTTGCCGCTCCCCGTCACGTTCGTGGAGATGGCGAGCAGGTAGTTGGGGAGCTGTGCAAAACCCTTCTCGAGCGACAGTCCGTAATCGGTGCCCACCGCCGTCTGCAGGTTGCTCATGAAGCGGATCAGGAACAGGGCGCCATAGCCCATGTAGCCCGGCCCCTCGTGCCAGCCGCCATTCTCGCCGGCGAAGTGCTGCATCGACGACCGCAGCACCGGCCAGCCCTTCGCGATCAGCGTTTCGGCCTCGGCTTTGTAGTATTCCGGGGCGATCGCCAGGGCCGCGTTGCCCACGCCGCCGATGCAGACGAAGGCCCAGTTGCCATACCACTGCGTCCAGTAGTTCTGCGCGGTGCAGGTGTCGATCGTCGGCTTGATCGCCAGCGTGTAGAGGGCATCGGCGATCTGCTTCCGCTCGACTGCCGTGAACGTGTCGTACATCCAGTCGTAACAGACCGAGATGCCCTGCGAGACCATCGCCGCTCCGAGGAACTGGCTG
Organism: Planctomycetia bacterium; assembly: GCA_021414115.1. Taxonomy (GTDB): domain Bacteria; phylum Planctomycetota; class Planctomycetia; order Pirellulales; family UBA1268; genus QWPN01. The sequence goes on along the minus strand of JAIOPD010000042.1, from coordinate 14,328 downwards.
CCGGTGTCCCACGTGCTCCACTGGATCACCCGCTGGATGATCGCCTTGGCCTTGTCGAAGTATTTCAGGGCGTTGGTTTCGGTGCCCTCGACCTCCTTGACGAGCCGGTAGGCGCCGGCGAGATAGGTCAGGTTGTCTTCGAGACCGGAGAGGACCGGTTGGGTGCCTCCGGCGGCCGAGGATGGCGCCGTCGATGCCGGCAGGTCGTCGGTGAGATAGAGGTCGGCCCGAGTCTTGATCGAGGCGTAGAGAGTCTGGAACTGCCCTCCTTGCGCCACGAGCGACTTCGCCCGCTGGAACATCTCGGGGCTCGCCAGGATCCGGTCGTGCGACGTCGACATTCCATTCAGGATGCCGGTCGCGGGCAGCGGCGTCGTGGCCCCCCAGGGCTCGATGTTGTCGGAGCCGATGACGGTGGTCTGGCTCGACGCCGGCGTCGTCCAGCCCACCGCCCAGTGGTCGTAGCCGCTGGCTTCCTTGTGGAGGATCTCGAAGAAGTATCGCTGGCCCTGCACGAGGCTCACCGGCGCGGACGTCTGCGACGCGGTCTTGGTCCAGTCGAAGGGGGCCGTGATCGCGGACGTGAAAGCGATTCGCACCACTCCCGCGGAAGAGGCGTCGGGACTCAGCGAGAGCTGAAGATCGTCGTTGCCGGCCACCGAAAAGACATGGACGCCGGTGAACGACGGCACGATGAAGCCGCGGATTCGCGAACCGGACGCGTCGGCCACGTTTTGCTGGAGTGACTGGAGGCTCGTGATCATTTGCCGGTAGGCGGGCGGGCCGGCGTAGGCGGCGCTCGCCGTGAGGTCACCGACCTTGCCGCCGGAGATACCCAGCCAGGTTTCCTGGAGCGCCGTGCCGCGGTTGTCGGCCGTGGCCACGGCGTTGAGCCGCTGCTGTGGAATCCCTTCGATCGGAGTGCTCGGGCTCGCCCATTCGAGCTTCGCGCTGGCGCTGCCGGTGTTCTGGTAATACTCGAGCCGGATCGGCGTGGCCTCGCCGGCACGAAGGGCGATCCGGCCGGAGACGGCCTTGGCCGACTGATTGACCCAGTTGGTGATGATCAGCTGATCGTCCACCCACAGCCGCACCCCGTCGTCGGCAGTCACGGTGAACGTGTAGAGCTCGGAGAACTGCGGCACGACCGCCCCGCTCCAGCGAACGGAGTAGGTCGTGTTGGCCACGCCCGTGGCCGGCGTCGAAGTTCCCCAGTTGAAGTCGATGCTGGCGTCGACGCGGGTCGCCTTGAGGGTGGTGAAGTCGGCGTTGTCGAAGTACTGGCCGGTGAGCCCTTCGCCGGCCAGGAATCGGCGGTCTTCGAGCACCTCCAGGCCACCCAGCACGCGGCGGGAAGGGCCGGCGGGTCGCGCGCGGCAACGACGCAGGCCGCGCTGGGTCAAGCCGCGTCGGCGGAAGAGGAGCGGAAACCGCATGGCGACAACCGGCCGTCGGAGGTGATCAGACCGGCCGTCCGCGGCTGCGGAGGGCGAGGACGAAAGCGAGTGAGGCGGCTGCCGCAAGGAGGGGCGTCGTCGGTTCCGGGACGACGGCAACGGTTCCCGCGAACACGGTCTCCGAACCGATGATCGTGTAGTCGATTGTCGTCAGGTCCGACTGCAGAAACCCGAGACTCAGGGCCGGAGAGGCGATGTTGCCCAGGTCGAAGGACGGGGTGGGAAACAGCGCCGTGGTCCCGAAGCCGGTATCGAACTGGGCAACGTTGTCGTTCGAGTCCACATTGAGAAAGTTACCGATCGCCCCTGGGGCCACGTTCATGGTGGCACCGGTAAACACACCCGACGCGCTCACGAGATTGAAGGAGGTCAGGGACTCGTCGAGCGGCGAGACGATCGTGACGTCACCGGTGGCAGGGTCGTAGATCACCTGCATCACCGTGGTCTGGGTCTGGGCGGCGGCCGAAAGGCAAGTCATCGCGAAGCAGGCGAACGCGATCGCGACCAGCGACGGGGGCCGCCGCCGCGGAATCCGTCGCGTCCAGGTCGTCGTGACGGTGGAAACCATGAACAACTCCTCTCCGTCTCGTGAGCCTCGGGCGACTACTTCTGGAGGTCGTAGGCCAGCGTGCGATGCTCCGCGTCGACCGTCGCCGCAAGCCCCGACCCCTCGGGAGTGAAATACCGCTCGGGGATCAGGCTGTTTTGTGGCAGCGGAGCCCCGACGGCATCCACCCGTTCGATCCCGTCATAGGCGATGACGGCGACACGGTACTCGCCGGGTTCGAGCCAAACGGTGAACTGGCCCTCGGGGTCGAGTCGGGCACTGCCACAGCGCGTGCCCGTGGGGGCGGCGAACTGCACCGTGCCCCTGGAGAGCGGTGCTGACTCATACCGCACCACGCCATCGACCCGCACGGTGCCGGGCGGGGGCGGCAGGCCGCGAGAGCAGCCCACGGCCGTGGCGAGGCACGCGGCCGCTGCTGCCATCAGGATCGACGCCCGACGCCCCCAGCGGTTCGGCCGTGGAAGCCGCGTCTCAAGGACTGCCAGACATCGCCTGCCCATCCGATTTGTGCCCCATGTAGTTGTAGGTCGCGAAATCGATCGTCTCGTTGAGGAACAGCACGGCACCGTCGGCCATGCAGAAGTAGGCCCCGCCCGAGTGGTGACTGGCCGCACCCATGTTGGCGAATGAGTCGGACCACGTATCGAACGTCTGCGCGGGGCTGTTGATTCGCATCCCGGTCGGCACACCCGGAAAGAGCACCGAGAACACGCCGCCGTTGTACGAGAGCTCCCCACGTCGCTCGCACATCATCAATGTCTTCGAAAGACCGTCGCTGACGTCCTTCGTGCGGCACTGGTAGCCGCTGGCACCGCTGAACATGCCGGGCGCCGCCAGCGGTGTCGACCAGTAGAAACCAAAGCGGTAGTTGTAGTCGTTGGCCATGCAGTAGCTCTTGTACCCCGCCGGGCAATCGGCGGGGGGCGGCACCGATCCCACGCCCTGCGGCCCCATCGACAGGCCGTAGCAGCTGACTGCCCAGTTGGGATAGGGCGTGCCGGAGGCGGCCGTCCAGGGGAAGAAGCCTGTGTGAGACTGTCCGCCGTTGTTTTTTCGCTGGCACTCCGCGGCAAAGGGATTGCTGGGGCACTCCTGCACCGGGATTCTCTGCCGTTCGAGCAGCGGCCGGTTCACGGCGCTATCGAGGTCCTGATTCAGCCGCAGGCTCGAATGGAGACTCTGCATCTCCATGTATGGCATCACCTCCACGATCCAGATTTTCCACGGCCGCGGAGCCGGGGCCGGCACGCCGCCCACCGTGGCGGTGCCGCTGGAATAGGTGGAGGCGAAGGGAAACTTTTTTCGTGCCGATTCGTAGCCGTGGATGGCCAGCGCCTGCTGTCGCAAGTTGTTGCTACACGAGGACCGCCGTGCCGCTTCCCGCGCGGTCTGCACCGCCGGAAGAAGTAGTCCGATCAGCGTCCCGATGATCGCGATCACGACCAACAACTCGACCAACGTAAACCCGAGTCGCTTCATCGATGCACCCCCCCGCGCGAGTTTGAATTCGCAAGCCCGACTCATCGGGATGTCTGAACTCTTCGCCGCGTGAGCCGCCAGGCCAGGGTTGCGGCGCCGATTCCTGCGAGCACCAGCGTGTGCGGTTCGGGCACGACGACGAGGTTGACCTGGTTGGGGGTGGCCGTGTCGATCTGGAAGGATTGACCTTCCGCCAAGGTCGGCATCGTGCCAAACGTGAGGCTCGACCCGGTGAGCGTGCCGGCGTAGTCGAAGAGCCGCCACTGCGTGCCGTTGGCCACCGCCGAGAATGTGCTGAGTTCCGCCACATTGAGCGTGCCAGCGAGGGTCAAGCCACCGCCCACCGTGATCAGGTCGTTGATCCCGTTGCCGACGGTGGCATCGGTACCGCTGAGTTCAAAGTTCAGGATCGAGGCACTGACGAGCGTAAAGTCGCTCGTCGCCGTGAGCGTTCCGGGGCTGGTTCCTGGGGCGATGACGGCGCCCGCCAAGACCGACACCGGACCGGAAAGCGTGCCGCTGCCGCCGAGCGTGGCACCCGCCCCGACCGTTACGGCGCCACTGCCGGAGAGCAGGCCGGTGACGATGAGCGTGCCGTCGTCGATGGCCGTCGCTCCTGCGTAGTCGCTCGTGCCGGCGAGGGTAACACGGCCGGTGCCGAGCTTTTGCACGCCGCCGCTACCGCTGATGGGCGTTGACACAGACGACGTGCCCGAGCGATTGATCACGAACAGGCCGTTGTTGGTGAGCAACGCTTGCGCGAGCGAACCGCCGTCAGTAAGCGTCGCCGTGCCGCCGCTGGCGATCGTCATCACTCCGGAGAGGGCTCCCCCGAGCGTGGCGGCACCGCCGCTGGCCACGTTGAGCGTGCCACCGAGGGTAGCGAACGTCGATGCTCCGTTGAGCGTCTGCGTGCCGGCATAGCTTGCCGCGTTGGAGACGGTGCCACCATTATTCGTGACGGCATTCGTCACGCCGAGCGAGTTGAGGTCGAGGGTGGCCCCGCTGGCAAGCGAGACGGCCCCCGAGCTAAACGCATTGACGTTGCCTGCCTTGAGCGTGCCAGCCGTGACGGTCAGCGAACCAACAAAGGAGTTCGAACCGTTGAGTATCAGCGATCCATCACCCTTTTTTTGCAACTGCCCCGAGCCGGAAATGACCGCCGATGATCCGACTGCGATGGTCCGGCCGGCATCGGCGAGAAATACCTGCGGAGTCGCAGTGCCTCCCAAGACCAGCTTCATGGTGTACCCCGCGTTCGTGGTCGTGCCGCTAATGACCAGGTCCGTCGCCGAGTCGTAGTTGGCGATCGTTCCGCTAGTCCATGAGATCTGCCGAAGGCTGCCGACCGCAGATGTCTGCGAGGTGATGGTGGAACCTTGCGAGGTGATAACGCCCGCACGCAGCGTGCCATTCGAGAGCGCATACGACGTGGCAAAAGTCGGGAGCGTCGTCGACGTACTGGAAAGAATATTGCCGAACCGAAGGGTGCCGACGAGCACTTGACCGCCAGACTGAGCGAAGGAACCCGTAATCGTGGGGCTTCCGGTTGTCTCCGTCTTTTCGCCCAAGACCATCGACAAGGCGTCGAATGTGCCGCTTCCCATCGTCACAGAGCCGACCACGGTGTTGTTGGCGCTGGCGCCATGTCGACCAACGATAACGGTGTCGGCGCGGATATCTGCGGAGCCATTCGTCAGATCGAGCGTTCCGTCACCCACTCGCACGCCCGACGACGTCCAGCCGACGAAGGCAGTGCCGGTTCGCGAAACGCCGCCCGCAGCGCCACGGAGCAAGAAGGATCCATTTGAGACTCCGGGTTGATAGGCAATGGTTCCAGCGCCGTTGAACCCACCGACATTCAACGTGTTGGTGTTAAAGGCGTTCGTCTTGCCAAGGCCCAGAAGGGTGGAGTTCGCCAACCCGGTGCTTTGCGTCGCCCCTCCGACGGTGACCGTGCCGGCTGTGATCGAGTTTGCCCCCGAGCCTGTGTTTGCCAAAGTCACGGAGGTGACGTTGGTCCCGGAGCCATTCGTTTGAACGTTGGCCGTGAAAGTACCAGCGGAGTTATTGAAGGTGAAGGACGACAGGCCAGCGAGGGAGACCGTCGATGAGCCGGACGTTGTGGAGCCGGTGCTGCCCGCCAGCGACACATTGCCGGCTGTCACGTTGAGCGATCCATTCGTGACCGTGTGCGTCACGGCAGTCGTGCCGCTGGAGATCGTCAGCCCGCTCACCGACTGCGTATTGCCGCCCAGGTCAAGAGTCGTCCCGTAGGTGACGTTACTGCCCGTGGCGATGGTCAGGGTTCCAGCGGTCGATAGATTGGCGCCGCTGCTCAGGTTCGCCCGGGTCAGGTTTGTCAGCGTGGTGTTGCCCGAATAGGTGTTCGCGGCTCCGACAGTGATCGTGCCCGACGCCGCGAGAGTAAGGTTCCCAGAGCCACCGATCGGATTGTTCAGCACCGTTGATACTGCGTTTGTGCCGTTTTGAACAGCGAGTGTGACCCCCGGATTAATGGTCGTGGTACGACCGACCCCGAGAGTAACGGTTCCGGTGTTTGTACCGGGATTCGATGTAAGGGTGGTGTTTGCCGTGACGAGGATCGGATTGGACGCGGCTCCAAGACTCCCATCCTGATTAAGGGTGAGGGTGCCGCCACCGAGAGAGACCGTACCTGTGTAGGCCATGTTGTGGGAATTGAATCGGAACGAGAGTTCTCCGCCCCCAGTCTTACTGAGTCCTTGAGTTCCCTCGATGTTCGCGTACATGTTGAGCCGCCCACCGCCCGCGACTTCGACGGCCGGTGAGCCCGACGTCACGGATAGCACGATGACATCGTCGGTGGTTGCGGTCGAACCAAGGGTGACCTGCCCCGTGGCGAGCGATGCGCGAATCGTCCCGGTTGTCACCGATGTCGTGACAAGACTCACGGTGGGGCCGCCGCTTGGAAATACGGCCACTGAATCAACGCCATTGGGGACGCCTCCGCTCCACGCGGTGCCTGTCGTCCAAGCCGTCGTGCCGCTGGTCGGCAACCACGTCGATTGGGCCAACGCTGGAGAGGTCAACAGTGAGGCAAGCAAGGCGCAGGTCACGCGGGCAAATATGTTGCGTGGCAATGCCATGTGGAGGAATCGCAAACTGCTCACGGCTGCGAACGGATCGGCAGGGCTTTTCATCGTTACCGCCTCTTCCAAGGTCGAATGCCGGAGGTTCAATCGCCGCACGAATGGCCTTCGGAGACGAACCTGGGATGACCCCCGAGCACGCTTAGCATAGAGGCAGATCGAGGCCGGTCATGTCGCATTTTCTTGCGAACGTGGGCTGAAATCCCTTGCCCGCGGGGTGCTCTATTCCGGCGAAGGGCATTTTCTCCGTGGTAGAGCGGTTTCCCGGCACCCGAAAGCACCCGGTGTCACATCTTTGTGCGACGAATCTGGGGGCCACGGATGCGTTCGTGCGTCCGAGAACGGATGCAGTCGGCACAAACAGTTAGAATAGGGAATTTTCCTGCCGACTGCGGTTGTTTTCCGGCGTTTGCAGGGTCTAGTGGGGATGGTGCGGGCCATGCTGTTTGACCGGTACGACGGTGTGCAGTGCCGGCTTTTTATTTTCGCGATCCTTGCGTGCGCGGGCTCGGGCGGAATGGCCCCCGCGGCGTCGATGCTTGACCGCACGGGGCGGTTCGCGATCCAGTGGTGGACCGAGGACGACGGGTTGCCTGCCGCGGCCCTTACGGGCGTGGCGCTCGCCGTGGACGGTTCGATTGTCTGCGCCACGAGCGACCGGATCGTCCGGTTCGACGGCGTCTCCTTCGCGCCGATCGCGTCGGCAGTCACCGACGAGATTCACGACAGGATCGGCGACTTCTGGAGCATCGGTGTCGATGGCGACGGTCATATCTGGGTGCAAGGACGGAACGCTGCCGCACGACTGATCGAGAGCGACGACGCCACCGGGCGGCGCGCTCGCTGGACGGTCCATGTGCTCCCGCAGGGAAGACTGACAGGGATGTCCTTCGGACGGAATGAATCGCCAGTCTTTTTCGGCTCCGGCGTGCTGTGCGGGTGTGACGGTAGGCGTGTTGGCGGACTGTTCGGCGATTCAGGCAAGGCACACGCGTGGCTGTACGGTGGTGTGGACCGGACCCGCGACGAGATGTGGCTCTGGGGCGAGGGTCCCAAGCGGCGGCTGTTTCGCTGCCGCGGTCCGCTCGATCCGCGGCGGCCACCCACGGTCGAGGAAGACACCTCCGGCATCGCGAGCTCTTTGATCACCATGGGTTTCGGTCCCAGCGGTGCCTTCGCCTTGCTCAACGATTGCGTGGCGGTCTTCCGGGACGGCCGCTGGGAGCGACTGCCACCGCAACTGCCCGATCCCGATTACCGCACCAGCGGCAAACTCATCGAATCTGTCGACGGGACGCTCTGGATCTCAAGCCACAACGGCCTGCTCGCCTGCCGGGATGGGCTGATCGAGGCTGCGATCGAAAACCTGCCCGGGTTCTCGTACTTCACCAACCAGCTCGTCGCCGACCCCTCGGGAGGCGTGTGGGCGGCATGCTCGGGAGGGCTGCTCGCCGTGCGCCGCACGAGTCTGCACGTCGAATCGGTTGACGACTGTCGGGCGGTGTACGAGCGGGACGACGGCGCGCTGCTCGTGGGCACGCCAGGCGCGATACGACTCCATCCGGCTTCGCAAACCACGGGCGCCGCGAGCGCCGCTCCGCTGCAGCCTCAGCTCGTGGCCACGCTGCCCAAAGGGGCGATCCCCACCGCGATCGTCGAGGACAAAGCGAGGCGGATCTGGGTCGGCACGCAGGCAAACTTCATCCTGCGGATCGAGGACGGGGTCGTCACGCAGGTGACGAAGCCGGCGGTGCACGACAAGGAACTTCGTGCGATCCAGGCCCTCGCCCAGGGGGCTGACGACCGGATCTGGGCGGGTACCAGCAACGGCGTGGCCGTGCATGATCCGGACAGCGACACGTTCCGCACGGTGCTGGAGCGGGACCAGCCGCTGTTGTCCGTCGTTATCGGCTTGGCGGCCGACTCCGATGGCAGCATGCTCGCCGCCACGCTGAGCCGCGGGGTGGAACGAGTGACGGCTGACGGCAGGCTGTCGACGGTTCTTGGCGCCGGCGACATGCCGGGTCGCCGTGGGATCGTCTTCCATCGTGATTCTCGTGGCACGCTCTGGATCGGTGGAGATCGCGGGCTCGTGCGACTCGCGACCGACGGAAAGCCGCTGCGGCTGACGAGCGCCACCGGCCTTGTCGACGACGCCGTGCGGCAGATCGACGAGGATTCCACCGGTCGGCTCTGGATTGCGACGCGGGATGGGAGGCTGCAGGGCGTGATGCTCGAGAGCCTTGCAGACGTAGCTGCCGGACGGGCGATGCTGGTTCGCGGCGTCGTGCTCGGCGACCTCGATGGACTCGGCGACAACGAGTGCATCGGCCACTTCACTCGAGCCGGCGCCGGGTCGGTCGCAAGACGCACGATCACCGTGCCGCTCTCGCATGGCATCGTCAGGCTCGACGCGGCCGCGTTCGCTGCCGGAGCGGCCCGTGCACCAGCACCGGTCGTGTCTCGTGATCGTGCCGTCGCGGTCGGATTTCGGCATGCCGTGCCGGGCATTCACTGGACCGGCCCGCCGCTCCAGCAGACGCTGCTTCGCGGTGTCGATGCCGCCTGGTCGCCTCCGTCCGCAGCAACCCGTTCGACCTATGACGCGCCGCCGCCCGGAGAACATGTCTTCGAGGTTCGCACGGTGTCGGGTGAGACCGACCGTGACTTCCCCGTCGCGTCCCTCGCCGCCACGGTTCCAGCGCCCTGGTGGCAGAGCCCGTGGATGCTCGGGGCGGCGGGTCTGGGCATCGCCGCTGGGGGTGCCCTGGCCGCTCGTGAGGCGACGCGGCGGAGAGCGCGAAGGCGGATCGCCCACCTCGAACGGCAGCAGGACATGGACCGGGAGCGGGCGCGAATCGCCCGTGACATCCACGACAGCCTCGGCGCCGGACTCACCCGAGTGGCACTGATGAGCGATCTGGCCCGCCGCGGCGGGCAGCCGTCAGGTCCGATGCATGACCGGCTGCAGGCGATCTATTCGAGCGCCAAGAGCCTCGCCCGCTCGGTCGACGAGATCGTGTGGGCGGTCAATCCGAAGAACGACACCGTGTCGCGGTTCGTCTCCTACGTGGTCAACGACGTCGAAGATTTCGTGCGCGCCGGCGAACTGTCGCTACGGGTCGACGTGCCGGAAGACGAGGACGACCGCCCCCTGGCCACTCAGGTGCGGCATCATGTCTGTCTCGCGGTGCGCGAGATCCTGCAGAACGTGCTGCGGCATGCGCAGGCGTCGCACGTCGACTTCTCGATCCAAGTCACCACCCACGAGTTGACGGTCACCATCCAGGACGACGGCATCGGTTTCCACAGGGACCAGGCGCTCGCCGCCGATCAGGACGGCCTCGAAAATATCCGCAACCGGGTCGCCGAGGTCGAGGGCCGGGTGGAGTTTTCGTCGACGCCCCGGAGCGGAACGCGCGTGACCCTGACCGTCGCCATCGACCCCAAGACAATCCTCCGGCCAGGACGGCACACGCCGCCTCCTGTGCCTCCACGGCCGGCACCGATGCTCGCCCAGGTCCTTCAGGAGAGAACGCGCCATGCCCCCTGAACGCAGCGTGAACACCCAGGTCGCGCAGGCCCCGAGCACGATCCGCGTTGCCCTCATCGAGGACGACGTCGGCACCCGGCGGAATCTCCGCGAGATCATCGAGAGCGACCCGGACTGCCGGTGCGTCGGTGAATTCGGATCGGTTGCGGAAGCCGTCGCCGGCCTGCCGGCGCTCGCGCCGCGATGTGTGCTCGTCGACGTCAATCTTCCCGACGGCACCGGCATCGACGCCGTCCGCCGGCTGGCGTTGATCATGCCTGATACGGAGTTCGTGATGCTCACGCTGTATCACGACGGCGACCTGCTCTTCGACGCGCTGGCGGCCGGCGCCCATGGTTACCTCATCAAGCCCGTGAGCGTCGACACACTCCTCGCCGCCATCCACGACGTGATCGAGGGAGGTGCGCCGATGTCGAGCATGGTTGCCCGGCGCATCGTGCGGTCGTTTGAGCGGCACGCGCCGCCGAACGTGGCGCCGCTGCCGAAGGGCGAGGTGACCGTGGACCTCGCACCCCGCGAGCGTGAGGTGCTCGACCTGCTCGCCAGCGGTGCGATGTACAAGGAAGTGGCGAAGCAGCTCGGCGTGAGCCGCAACACAGTCATCACCTACATCCGCCGCATCTACAAGAAACTCCACGTTCATTCACGACACCACGCCGTGGAGCGGTACCGGCGAATGCAGTGAGCGAAAAGGAAAAGCAGCTTATTTCGCACAGGCTTGACAGAGATAGCCGACCGTGCGCTCGATCGTGCAGACCTCTTCGTCGACGGTCGTTTTGGTGAGGGTCTTTCGGTAGCGGACCCTTCCCGGGCAGTCGCATGGCCTGAGACCGCAGTCGGTGCATCCGACCCGGCTCTCATGGCGACCGAACGGCCACGGGAGGCTCCCGCAGCCAGCCATGCAGATGGGCTCGCACTCCACCTCGTACTCGGTCTTCGGCTTCTTCTTGGTGCCCGGCTCGCAGACACAGATCGCCGTTGCAGGCGGGCGGCGGCTTGTCGGCTTTCTTTTTTTCGGAGTCGCTCTTCTTCGACTCTTTCTTTGCGTCCTTCTTCGACTCCTTCTTCGAATCCTTGGTCGCGTCTTTTTTCTGGTCTTTCGCCGCGGGAGTGTCGGCGGCCAGGGTCGGGGGCATGCCATTCGCGGTGACCAGGGAGGCGGCGACTGCCAGCAGCATCGCGGTTCTCGGAAACATCATGACGGAAGGCGCTCCGGTCGGTAGGAGTGTCAGAAATCGAAATCGATCCGCATGCCGTAGGCGTCGGTCATGCTGTTGCCCTTGTTCACCCGGGAGTCTTCCAGGAAGGCGCGGATGTAGTTGAACTTCCATCGCGTGTAGGGATTGAGATACCAGTTGAGGCCCACGGTGAAGTCGGTCAGGTTATTGCCCTTGATGTTCTCGTCGTTGAGCACGATGTTCGAAAACCGGGCGGCGATTTCCCAGGCCCCGAGGCCCGTCTGAATGCCCCTCGACTTCGTGCGTACCCGGAAGAAATCTTCGAAGGGCTTCAGGCGATCGTGGATGCCGAGTCTGCGTTCATACGGCCGGTGTTCACCGGTGAGGAAGTAGCTCACCTGCGCCATGTAGCCGTTGAAGAACAGGGGTGGACCGCCGGACTGGTCCACCACGGCGAAGGCATATTCGGACTGCAGCGACAGCGGCCCCAAGACGAGGGCGAACTCGGGATCGAAGAGCTGGAAGTGGTCGGCCGCGATGGAGCCCGTGTCGACGAAAATCGGCGCGAACGGCCCCGGCGATCCGTTGATGTAGTTGCTCGGGCTTGGCGGGCCGACCGGCCCGAACACGTTCGACGGCTGCTGCTTGCGGATTTCGGGGGTGTTGCGGAAGCGGACCCGGCCTTCGTAAGCCTCACGGTAGCTGTAGGCGGCCCCCAGATGCAGGTAGAAACGGCCGTCGCTGGCGTCGTCCCACCACGGGAGCACCGTGCCGCGCATCGTGAGCGCTTGGCCGCTGTCGAAGGAGTCGTTGCCGGTGTTGTCGCTGTTGGTGCGGAATGTGCCGATGGCCCAGGTGGCCCGCTCGTTCTCCGTGTTGCCGTAGGTCATCACGCCCATGTTGCGGGCGGGGGCGAACGTATCGACCAGTGACCGCTCCATGAAGGTGTTGTTGCGATTCTGCGTGACGCGTTCGAGAGAGAAGGGCTCGAAGTAGTGGCCGGCGCGGATGTTCTGCAGCCACGGCAACTGTTTCCACTCCACGTAGTTGTCGAGATAGCTGGGCTGGTTGGCGAGGGCGAAGTCGACGCCGAGCGAGTATTCGAGCACCTCGAAACTCGTGCCGCGGGCGCCGATCCGTAGGCGGCGAAACTGCGCTCCGTCTTGGAGGTCGCCCACGTCGGCCCGACTTTCCGCGTCCTGGCCGAAATAGACCGTGTCGGCCTGCACCTGGCCGGAGAGGACGACCGACGGCTTCTTGGCCTCGTCCTTCTTCTTTTTGTCGGAGGCATCGACGAGCTTGCCGAGGCTCTTCTCGAAGGTCGACAGCCGGTCGGCAATCGAGGGATCTGCCTTCTTCGCCTCCGCCCCGGCGCCGGCTGCCGAAACGCCTCCACTCGCCACGGCCGGGGATGGACCCGCGCGAAGCGACTGGATCTCCTTCTCCAGCCGGCGAATGTCGTTCTGCAGGCTCTCCACCGAGGCCATGGGCGCTGGGAGCGGTTCGGCCGCGATCACGTCCTCGGCCGGTGCTTCAGCGCCGGTGGGGAGTTGGCCGGGTGCCACACCGCCGGCGAGCAGCCACGCGACGAAGAGGCAATGTGTCGCGACAACCGTGAGGCGACCACGCGATGGCGTTGAAAAGCGCAACCTTGCCTCGATGCCGAGCCCATGATGGAGGGATGCTGCCTCGTGTCGTTCACGTCGGCGCTGTCGAAACACGGTGCTTTTATCGGCACAACCGATACGAACCGTGCAGGCTCCGCAGCCGCTACAGTCGGCTCTTGTGGCAAGCCGGGAAGAATAGGAGCAAAGGAGAGGCTGCCTGTGAACCGGGGTTCGTGGGCAAGACAACGCGGGTCATCGGGGAAAGCTGAGGGAACAAGAAAGGGAGTGACCCCACGGCGGACCATTCCGGCACCGTCTCGATGCCACCCGTATACCCCGCGCTCGCGCTTGGGGCTTCCTGACCGGAAGCACAGCCAACGGAAAACCCACCCGATTCCCGATCGTGAGGAGGGCGATTGAGAGGAGTCAGTCGACGAGTTCGCGGGCAAGGAACGTCCACCCCAGGGCGTCCATGAACGCCTTCTGCTTGTTGTCGGCAGCCCCGCCATGGCCCCCTTCGATGTTCTCGTAGGAGAGCACCGGCTTGCCAAACTCCAGCAGCCGGGCCGTCATCTTGCGGGCGTGGCCGGGATGCACGCGGTCGTCGCGGGTCGAGGTCGTGATCAGGATCGGCGGATAGTCGACGTCCCGCTTCAGGTTGTGATACGGGGAGAAGCCACGCATGAAGGCCCACTCCTCCGGCTTGTCGGGATCGCCGTACTCGCCCATCCAGCTGGCGCCGGCGAGGAGCTTGTTGAACCGCCGCATGTCGAGCAGCGGCACCTGGCAGACGACCGCCCCGAAAAGGTCGGGACGCATCGTGAGCATGTTGCCCATCAGCAGACCGCCGTTGCTGCCCCCCATGATGCCGAGGTGTTTCGGTGACGTGACCTTGCGGGCCACGAGATCCTCGGCCACCGCGATGAAATCCTCGTAGGCCCGGTGACGGTGCTCCTTGAGCGCCGCCTGGTGCCACCGCGGACCAAACTCACCGCCGCCGCGAATGTTCGCGATCACGTAGGCGTGGCCCTGCTCGAGCCAGGCAACGCCAGACACGGGGTTGTAGCCGGGCACGAGCGGGATCTCGAAGCCGCCGTATCCGTAGAGCAGCGTGGGCTTTTGGCCGCAGGGTTGGAAGGGCTTCGAAATCTGGAAGTAGGGGATGCGCGTGCCGTCTTTCGACACCGCCTCGAACTGCTCCACCCGGACATCCTGCGCATCGAAGAACGCGGGCGTGTGCTTGAGTTTCTCGGCCGCGGTTGCGGGCTCTGCGGCCGATCCCAGCGCGAGTGTGGAGGGTTCGACGGGGCTCGACGTCACCAGCCAGTAGTCGTCCGACTCCATCTCATCGACGG
>JAIOPD010000102.1 GCA_021414115.1 Planctomycetia bacterium | reverse complement strand
TCACGGCCTTGGAGGGCCGAAGGTTGTTCGACCTACCGCCGGTCTCCGTGCCAGGGGTGACTGGGCTACGCCCAGCACCATGGACGGAAGGTTCAATGTGGCCGCTTGAGGGTGCCTCGGGCAAGATACAAGGTTGTCCCTGTCCCTCGCCATAATAACGCCAGCAGTCGGCCATCCCGTTCAGGAACTCCTATGTGGCTTTTCACCCAGTACGGCTTCTATAGCGTCGTCTGTGCTCGCGATCTCCAGGGCAATCCGTCACGTGTGGATCCCAACGCTCTCATGGTGCGGGCACGATGCCGCCGGCATCTCGAGTCGCTCCAAAAGCGGTTTCCGCAACTCGCTTCGACGGCGATCGACGACACCCCAAACACCGACTACCGCTTCCGCATCGTGGTCCCCAAGCCAGTCTGGATCGAAGTGACGCAGGAACTCGCGACGGAGATCGACTACGGCAACTTCAAGGACCGGGCCCACAGCCGATCAGGCGATGAAAGGTACGTCGACGCGTTGCACGACGTCTGGGCGGTGACGGAGAAACTGCAGCGGCCCAATCGCTAGAGGGAGGATGAGATGATCGGACCAGCGAGGAATCGACTTCACGACTACGAAGCCGGGTGGCTCACCCTGTTGATCAAGATGGGTGTGGCGTCCAGAAACGAGGCCCAGGCAGCCATGAACCGCGTCGCTCAGGCGGCGATCGACGACCAGGAATCGCGGCGGGAGAGACGGAAACGAGAAGGGCGGCGAAGAAAGCCGCCCAAATGAGCCAGTTCGAGGTGCTGGGGCCAGGGTCCGCGACTCCCTGCACATGGGCGATCTCGCCATGCTATGCCCGACGTTGCCACTCCGATGGATCGCGTGAGTCGTGAAAGACTGCGAGAACGTCGATCCTCGTGGACGTCACGCGATAGAAAATGCTGTACGGAAACCGTCTGACCGCAGCCCGGCGGATATCCTTCAACACGATACCGTGCAACTCGGGATGGGTTGAGATGCGATCGATCACGTGCCTGATTTCACCGATCAGACGGATGCTTAGACCTTCCCGCTGGGCCTCGAGATAGTTGCACGCGGCCAGCAGTTCCTCGGCTGCTTTGTGCCGAAGAACGACCGGCAGGCTCATCGCTTTGCCCGTGCGAGAGCCTCTGCCTCGACGTCGCCCCACGGCCGAACGGCATCGGGGTTGGCCATGCTGTCGGCCAGACGCCGCTCCAACTCGGCACGCTGCCACTCCGGCAGCGGCGACATCTCTACTTCGTGCACCACGCTGTCCCAGATCGCATCAGCGACCTGGAGTCGCTCTTCGATGCTCAGACGGTCGAGCCCCAGGTCACGAAGTGAAACGATTGCCATGGCCGTGCCTCTGAATCCGTGTCGCCAGCGGAAGAGAATATACGCCTGTGCACTTACCGCGTCAAGCGGGTGGGTGGTGCTTCGACCACTCGATTCTACCCCGGCCCAAGGTTGTCCCTCCGGGTCGTACACTGCCGGCCATGGACTCAGCCGCCCCCTCGCCGTTTCTGGAAGTCCCCGAGGCGGAGTGGGTCTGCGCGAACGACCTCTGCTTCGCGATCTTCGATTCGTTTCCCGTTTCGCCGGGGCACGTGCTCGTGATCACGCGGCGGGTCGTGCCGACGTTCTTCGAGTGCACGGCCGCGGAGCAGCAGGCGCTCATGGCGCTCGTCGGCGAGGTGAAGGCCCTGCTCGATGCGCGGCTTGATCCGAAGCCGGATGGATACAACGTCGGCTTCAACGCCGGGGCCGCCGCCGGCCAGACCGTGCCGCATGTGCACGTGCACGTGATCCCGCGGTATGCCGGTGACATGGCCGATCCCCGCGGCGGCGTGCGGCATGTGATCCCGGAGAAGGGAAATTACCTCGCGCGTCCCGCCACGATTTCGCTCACTACCGGCCCGGATCGCCCGCTCTGGCATCGGCTCGCCGATCGGCTTCCGGGCGCGAGCGAGATCGATCTGCTCGCATCGTTCGTGCAGCTCTCGGGGCTTGTTATCGTCCGCGAAAGCCTTTTTAGCGCTATCGCGGCGGGGGCGAAGGTACGACTCCTCGTGGGCGACTACCTGGGCATCACGTCGCCCGACGCCCTGCGTCAGCTACTGGGGTGGATCGACCTCGCCGGCCCGGCGTTCGAGGCTCGGCTGGCGAAACTGGAAAACCTCCGCGGGTCACCCGACTCGTTTCACCCGAAGGCCTGGCGGATCGCCGATGCGTCCGGCGGGATCGTGGTGGTTGGGTCTAGCAACCTGTCGCGGGCGGCCCTTGAGACAGGCGTGGAGTGGAATCTTGTCGGCGAGACATCGGGCTCGGGCACACTCGATCGCGAGATCGCCGCAGCCTTCAACGACCTGTGGCAGCAGGCTACGCCGCTATCGGCCGACGTCGTCGATCGCTATGAATCGAAAGTAGGACAGGCTTCAGCCTGTCAATTGTGGGATCCACCACCGAAAGACGACAGGCTAAAGCCCGTCCTACTTCC
>JAIOPD010000101.1 GCA_021414115.1 Planctomycetia bacterium | reverse complement strand
TCTGGTGACAGCCCGCGTCACGGCCGTTCAATCCTCACCGAGGTAAGACCATCGACCGGAGAGCCGTGTGCGGGAGATCCGCCAGCACGGTTCGGAGGGAGGGGGGCCCGAACCCAATCGGGCCTCCCTACCCCTATCGGGCGGCTTTCCGTGAGGGGCGCGCGGAGCGGGTTGGGGTGGAGGACGTATTCCCCGCGCTTGCGCTTGGGGCTTCCCGACGAGGATCCGCCGCCCGTTAGCGCTTACGGATCGACGCGATGTAGGCGTAGCGCTTCGCCACCGACTCGAACGTCACGTCGGCCTGGCCCGACGTGCCGAGCGCCGCGAGCGCGGCATGCACCTCGGGGCGATACTCGACATGAAACAGCGTGAGCCACTTCTTCAGGCCCGCCGCGAAGAGGCCGGGCAGCTCCTTTTGATCCCAGAAGTCCACGATCAGCAGGTGGCCACCCGGCTTGAGGTTGGCCATCGCGGCCTCGATCGCCCCGGGCCATGTGGGCACCATCGAGAGACAGTACGAGAAAAAAATCGTGTCGAACGGCTCGTCGCGGCCGAACATCGTCTTGGCGTCGAGTCGCTCGGCGAGCCCCTGCCGCAGGCGGATCCGCTCGTGGCCGCCGGCGGGCACCCCGGCCCTGGCGATGCTCGTGGCCGCCGTGTCGAGCATCTCCTGCGAGGCGTCGAGGCCGCAGAGTAGCCCCGGCTCGGGGCGGCGGGCCAGCTTGATCAGGTTGCGGGCCGTGCCACAGCCGACTTCCAGCGTTGCCGTGCCGGCATTCGTCGCCACCTTGGCGAGCATCCGATCGCGGCCCAGAAGATAGTAGGCCCGCGTGAGGTCATAGACGTGCCGCGTGAGCCGGTACATCCGGTCCATCGCGATCGCCTGGTCGCCTGTTCCCGATTCACTCATGGTGCGGCCTGACTGCTCAGTTCGTGGAGGGCCGCGGCATCGACCCGGGAAAACGCCTCCAGAATGTAGCGGAGCGCCATCCTCGCCGTCGCGTCACCGGGATTTTCCGCTGGACGCTCGAACGCATTCGACTTCGGTGGAACTCCTGACGGAGGCCCAAGTGGTGGGTCGGGGCTGCCCGTGCCCCAAGAGCCGGAAGTTCGCTGCGTCCATCCTGGACTACGCTCACTCGATGCTGCCTGCGCTTCGGCATCCTGCCTGCGCTGGCCAGCAACGCCGGCTCTTGGGGCACGGGCAGCCCCTCGCTTGTTCTGGCTTATGTTCGTTGCTCAGGAAGCCCGGAGCGCGAGCGACGGGGGTCGAGGTGGCGACCCGCGAGCGTGGTGCGAAGCGAGTTGGAGTGGAGGGCATCTACCCCGCGCTGGCGCTTGGGGCTTCCCGACGGGAGAGCCGTGGCACTTCAGGGGCCATGGCACGGCGTGCTCGGGAGGGAAGCGCGGAGCGCGAGGTCGCAACCCGCGCCAGCCCCGAGCCACCATTCGGGCCTCCGTCAGACAATCCACCAAAGCCGCATGAATTCTAACGGTTCGCGGCGGCGGGCCGTGCGGCCGGCGGGGCCGCCGCGTCGATCCTGGTGACCAGGCGAGCGACGGCGTCACGGAGTTCGGCTCCACGCTTCACGATCGTGGCGGTGGTCGCTTCGAGGCGGTCGCGGGCGCGGGTGTATTCGGCCTCGAAGGCGTCGGCCGTCCGCTCGGCGGCCGCAGCGTCGCGGGTCCACGACTGGATGTCGTCCGCCAGCCGTTCGCGGCGGCCACGGGCGTCGTCGAGTTCGCCGGAAAGACTCTGACCGGCCGCCTCGAGTCGATCGTTCGAGGCCTCGAGGTTCGCCAGATCCTGCCGCAGCGATTCAACCAGCGTCGTGATGCCGGCTGCGTCCATGCCTTCCTTGAAAGCCGCGTCGCCGCCCGCGCGGGGGGCGAAGATGCGGGAACCGTGGATCAGCGTCGCGGCATCCCGCAACGGCCGCCGATAACGGACGCCCTCGATCGTGGCCTTGTCGTCATCTTCGAGCCCGAAGGCCGTCTGCAGGTCGAACTCCGCCTCTTCGCCCACCTCGAACGTGCGTTTGGCGGTCTCGTCGACGAGACCTTCGGCGAGCGCGTGCGGCTCCTTGAACTTCACCCGCGCCCAGTACTCGCCGGGGAGCTTCGCGCCCGATTCGAGGTCGCGGCGGAGATTGGCCCAGTCTTCTTTGTCGGGCGCGAGGGTGTCGTGCTCTTCGACCTCCTCGAGAAACCGCTCCTGACGCTCGCGATCGTCGAGCAGCGCCTCGACCTGGTCGATCGAGATCTTGCTCGGCTGCGGCATCGAGGCCTCGCCCTCCCGCGGCCGCTCGATCCGCGAGAACGCCAGCCAGCGATCGACGGGGAGATTCTCGAAGACGGTCACGTCGTCGTAGTTCTGCTTCCAGGCCTCGGCATCGTAGGCATCGCGCGGGGCCGTTTGGCCGACGGTGAGCACGAATCGGCTGGTGCCGGCGTCATACTTCGAGGCCTGCACGAGAAACGCCCCGAGGTATTGGCCGATGCCGTCATCGACCCGCTCGAAGAGATAGATCGTGCCACCCGGATCGAGCGGGGGCTTGGGCTCCTGCTGCGGAGCCTCCTCTGCCGGGGCCTCTCCTTCCGCGGCCGGCGCGGCCGCCACCACCGCCACTGGCAGTTCGACCGAGCCGGTTTCGCCGTCGGCCTTCGGCGGCTGGAAGGCAGCCTTGTCCCAGTAGCGACCCCGCCAGGTTTCGACCCGCTCCAGAGCCCGCTTCCAACGATCGCGGTCGTGGACGAGTGTGGCGAGGGGTTTTGAGTCGGCGGCAGGCTTGAGGCGGCCGCCGTCCGACGGGTCGGGGACGAGCGCGTCTTCCTGAAGTGCCACCTGCACCTGCTTCGACCTCACGAATGTGGTCCATGACCATTCGTAAGCGGCGAATCGGGCGGCGACGTAGAGATAGCCCGCGGCCGAGAGCAGGACCAGAAAGCCCGCGACAATGGTGCCCCAGCTCCAGCGCTTGGTGCCGACGCCGAATGCGACGAGGCCCGCGAGCAGCACCACCGCGATGAGGCCGAGCAGCAGGTAGTTCATGAGTTTTCCCGCCCGCGTGGCACGGACCGCGGAGGCAGGCGGACTGCCCAGCCGTCACGACCGGAACGATCGGAGTATATCGCCGTCCGCCGAATCGCCGTCGCTGCATGGCTATTCGTGTCGGCGTCGCCGCGATCTTGAGTCGACGGCCTCGCCACGTTGCATCCTGTCGACGCCAGGCCCCGGCACGTTGCCCGCGGGCGACGCGCCGGCGACACCCTCGTCGAGCGGCCCGGCGGGCTGACCCCGTTTTTTCCGGTGAAAACCCTGTGTGTGCGGCCTTTTTCCTCCCGCTCAGGGCTCCCGGCATCGAACGTGCATGGTCAGAAAGGCACTGGCCCGCTTTGTGGCCCGCGACCGGCGTGTCGTGGGCAGAGCGGCTTTCCCGCCTTCCCCGGAGCGATCATGCGGCATTCCGCCAAAGACAGTCACGACCCGCGCCGCAAGCCGATCAGGCCCGCGAAGCCGAAGCCTCCCGGAGCCGCCCGCCGGTCGAGCGCCGTCATCGACGACCCGATCCGGCTGTATCTCCTCCAGATGGGCGGGATCCCGCTGCTCTCCCGTGAGACCGAGGTGGCGCACTCGCGGCAGATCGAGACCTGGCGGCGGCGGTTTCGCCGCACCATGCTCGCCAACGACTTCATCCTGTCGGGGGCAGTGCAACTGCTCGAACGGGTGCAGGCCGGCACGCTGCGGCTCGACCGCACGATCGAGGTCTCGGTGACCAACACCGCCGAGAAGAAGCGGCTGCTGAAGCGACTCGGCCCCAACCTCGTGACCCTCAAACGGATCGAGCAGGAAAAGGGCCGGCTGTTTCGCATCGCCATGTCGCGGAGCACGGCCTTCGACGCCCGTCGGGCCGCATGGCGGCGGCTGGTGCGGCAGCGGAACAAGGCCGTTCGGCTGGTCGAGGAGATGCACCTCCGCATCCAGCGGCTCTACCCCCTGCTCCGCCAGTTGCGTGGCATGTCGCAGCGATTCGATGCGATCCGCGAGCAGATCGCCGGCGTCGGCGCGGTGCGGTGCGACGAACAGGCACGGCAGCAGTTGCTGCTCGAACAACGGCGGATCCTGCTGACCACCCGCGAGAGCAGCCGCACGCTCAGCCGCCGGCTCGGACGCCTGGAGGATCTCCAGCAGCGGTACGACGCGGCCAAGCGCGATCTCGCCGCCGGCAACCTCCGGCTCGTGATCTCGATCGCCAAGCGCTACCGGAATCGCGGCCTGACCTTCCTCGACCTGATTCAAGAGGGCAACTCGGGCCTGATGCGGGCCGTGGACAAGTTCGAGCATGCCCGCGGTTTCAAGTTCTCGACCTACGCCACCTGGTGGATCCGCCAGGCCATCACCCGGGCGATCGCCGACCAGAGCCGCACGATCCGGGTGCCCGTCCATATGGTCGATGCCATGACGAAGATGCGAAACCTGCAGCGGCAGTTCCTCCAGGACCACGGCCGCGAGGGAACGATCGAGGAGCTCTCGGAACGGTCGGGGCTCTCGCTCGAGGAGACCGACTGCATCTGCCGGATGTCTCGCAGGCCGGTCTCGCTCGACCAGCCGCTGGGCGAGTCCGACGAGGGCGCGGTAGGCGACTTCGTCAGGGATCGCCGCGAGGAGGACCCCCTCAAAGACGTCAATCAGCAGTCGCTCCAGTCGTCGATCACCCGGGCGCTCGACTCGCTCTCCTACCGGGAGCGGGAGATCATCCGGCTGCGGTTCGGTCTGGCCGACGGCTACAGCTACACGCTCGAGGAGGTGGGCACGATCTTCGAAGTGACCCGCGAACGAGTGCGGCAGATCGAGGCCAAGGCCGTCGAGAAACTCCGCCAGCCCGGCGGCGCCGTCGATCTCGCCGGTTTCATCGACGACGCGTCGATCGAGCGATGGAGGGGCCCGGTCACCGCCTCGGTGCAGAGTCGCGAACTTGAGGCCGTCGGGGCGACGTGACGGCTTCTACGCCTCCCACTCGAGCCTCGCGTGACAAGGCTCGGGCTTCGGGAAGCCCCAAGCGCGAGCGCGGGGAATACGCTCGCCACCCCGTCTCGTTCCACGGCGCCTTCACGCTCGATCACCCGCATACCCGTCGCTCGCGCTCCGGGCTTCCTGAGCGGGATGGGGCACAGTATTACGCCGACTTCGCCTCGTCGAGCGCCTGCTGGAGCTTCACCTTCGTCTGCACGCCCATGAACTGCTGCACGAGCTTGCCGCCGTTGAAGATCATGATCGTGGGAATGCTGGCGACGTTGTAGGCCATCGCAAGGCGGCTGTTGTCGTCGACGTTGACCTTGCCGACCTTGAACGAGCCGGCGTTTTCGACGGCCAGTTCCTCGATCACCGGGCCGATCATGCGGCACGGGCCACACCACGGCGCCCAGAAGTCGACGAGCACGGGGACGGAAGAGCTGAGGACGTCGCTCTGAAAGTTGTCGTCGGTGAACTCGAGGGCGCTTCCCATCGGTGGCATCGGCTCCAGTGGTTTTCCGGGCAACGGGTCGGCGATACGATTTCAACGCCCGTGGTCTGACGAAGTATAGCGACGGCGGGCGGTTTCGTCCGCTGTCGCGCTCCGAGACTCGAAAGCCCTAAAATCATGAACGCGAATGCCGATCCGCGGTCGACTGTCGCCACCGGCCGGCCGCGATGCTGGCGGGTGGAGCGGATGACGGATGGCACCGTGCGTGCGGGCCTGGCGTCGCTGGCCTGGCGGATCGACGAACCGGCCCCCGCCGGAGAGGTCGTGATCCGCGTGGAGGCGGCCGGCTTCAACTACAAGGACGCCCTCGCCTGCTCCGGCCACGCGGGGGTGATGCGGCCGACGACGCTCGTGCCCGGGATCGACGTGGCCGGGATCGTCGAGAGGCCCGTGGATGGTCTCGCCGCGGGAACGGCCGTAGTCGTCACCGGCAACGGGATGGGAGAGTCGCGGGACGGCGGATTCGCGACCCATCTGCGGACCCCCGTTGCGGCCGTCATTCCTCGTCCGCCCCTGCTCTCTGCCGTCGGCGCTATGGCGCTGGGCACCGCCGGCCTCACGGCGGTGCTCGCCTGCGACCGTCTGGCCCAACTCGTCGACGGCCGGCATGCGAAGCCCGATGAGGAGTGGCTCGTGACCGGCGCGAGTGGCGGAGTCGGGATGCTGGCGGTGGCTATGCTTGCGGCGAAGGGGCAGCGAGTGGTGGCCTGCTCGCGGAAGCCCGCTGCGCGGGAGCCGCTGGCAAGGCTCGGGGCGGCCGAGGTGCTTCCTCCCAAGGCGGTCGTCGATCCATCCTCCAAGTCGCTCGCGAAGGGCCGCTGGGCGGGCGTGGTCGACACGGTCGGCGGCGGCCTGCTGGCCGACGTGCTGCGGTCCGTCCGGACGGGGGGCGCGGTGACGGTGATCGGCATGGCCGGGGGCGTCGATCTCGTGACGACGGTACACCCCTTCATCCTCCGTGGCGTGACGCTCGCCGGCATCGATGCGGCCACGCAGCCGACGCAGGCTGACCGTGCCGAGTTGTGGATGACGCTCGCCAGATTCTGGCCGCAGATCGCCGGCCGCTTTCCGGTCACGCAGTTGGGACTGGATGATGTGGAAGGCTGGGCCCGGCGGATGCTGGCCGGTGAGACGATCGGTCGCGGCGTGGTGGTTCCCAGTTGATCAGGGTCGTTTCAGCCGCTCCGGAGACGTTTTCGCCCGATGCCCCGACATGCGATCCAGCTTGGAACCGCCTGGGAGCCCCCCGCCGCCGACGGCCGCTGGCTGCGCCGCTTCGGCCGCCCGTCGGGGGTCGGTCCCGGCGACGCCGTCGTGATGGTCGTGGAACGCGCGGCCCCGAGCGTGCCCTGGCGTCGACTGCTGCTCAACGACGTGGAACTTTCGTTTACGGCGGTTGCCGGCGGTCGGCACGAGTGCGACGTCACGACGCTGCTGCGCGATCGAAACGAGCTGCTCGTCGTTCCCGAGACGGCGGCTCCGGCAGCCGTGGACACGCCGCGAGGTCGGCCCCGGTTCCCCGAGGAGTGGGGCCGCATCTTCATCGAGATCGTCACGCCGCATTGACACGGCCCGAGTCCGCTCGCTACCACACGGTGTAGCCGCCGCGCAGCATCGTGCGCGTGGCGGGAAACTTCTGATCCGATCGACGAGGAGCATCGCCATGTCAGTGATTCGCGTGGGCAGTACGACCAAATACGCCGATGGCTGGGATACGGTGTTCGGCGGCCGTAAGACCGCCGTGAAGAAGACCGCGGCCAAGAAAGCCGGCGGCAAGAAGGCACCCGCCAAGCAGGCCGTCGCCGCGGCGAAGAAAACAACCGCTGGCCCGAAGAAGTCCGCGAAGAAGTCCGCCAAGAAGGCAGCGAAGTCCCGTCGCGGCTGAACCGCGGGCGACAAACGCTCCACGTGTATCATGCGGCGAAACCGTTCGTGCGTCGTGGCATCGGGTTCGGGAAGCCCGGAGCGCGAGCGACGGGTAAACGGGTAGCTTTCCGTGAGCGAGCCGCGGAGCGGGTTGGGGTGGAGGACGTCTACCCCGCGCTCGCGCTTGGGGCTTCCCCGAAACGGACACCATCGAGAACCCTCGAGGGGATGCCCGAAGCGAACGTCCGGCGACGGGGCACGGGAAGCCCCGACCCACCCATGGGCCTAACCGAGTTCCTTGGCGCGGGCGGCGGCGGCGACGACGGCGTCGATGAGCGCGCCTCGGACGCCTCGCTGCTCGAGTACGGCTAAGCCCGCGATCGTCGTGCCCCCGGGGCTCGAGACGCGATCCTTGATCTGCGCAGGATGCTCGCCCGTCTGTTCCAAGAGCGCGGCGGTGCCCGAGAGCGTCTCGACGGCGAGCGCGAGCGACAGGGCGCGGGGCAGGCCGGCCTTCACGCCGCCGTCGGCGAGCGCCTCGACGAGCAAGGCCACGAACCCCGGGCCAGAGCCGGAGAGGCCGGTCACCGCGTTCATCAGCGATTCGTCGGCCTCGTGAACGTGTCCCACGGAGGCGAGCAGTTTCAAGACGCGATCGGCCGCGGCCGTCGGGACGTCGGCGGTGCGGCAGACGACCGAGACGCCGTGCCCTACGAGACTCGGGGTGTTGGGCATCACGCGGACGATCCGCTGCGTGCCCGACATGCCGGCGAGCGACGCGGTCGACAGGCCGGCGACGATCGAGACGAGCACCGCGTCGCCGCGGAGGCGGCCGGTGATCTCGCGGCAGGCGTCGGCCGCCTGCTGGGGCTTCACCGCCAGGAACACGAGGCTGGCTGCGGCAGCCGCAGCCTGGGGCGTGTCGGCGAACCGGATGCCGGGCAGTCGCGACGCCAGTCGGTCGCGGGCCGGGGCGAAGGGATCATGGACGATGATGTCGGCCGGCTGGAGCAGGCCAGCGCGGCAGAAGCCCTCCGCGAGCGCCAGCGCCATCTGGCCCCCGCCGATCATCGCCACTCCGCGGTCGTCGTGCGTGGGGGGGAGCGTCATTGCCTGCTGCCTTTCGTGCTGGCGGAGGATGCGTCGAGGGCGGCGGCGATGGCATCGAGGTCGAGCCGGCTCACCCAGAGCTGACTCGTCGGCCCGCGTCCGCCGGAGGGCTCGCCGCGGCTCGCCGTCCACATGATGAGCGTGCCATCGGGAGAAAAGGCCGGCAACACATCGGCCCCCTCGTGGTCGGTGAGCCGCAGGGGCGGGCCTGCTTGAAATCCGTCTGCGGTGACGTCATACCGCGCGATCCAGAGATCGTAGTTCGGTCGCTGCGTGGGATCGGAGTGGTCGGCGCCGGTCCAGATCAGCCACGGTTTGGTGGGATGCCAGTAGGGCGCCCAACGAACTCCCTGCCCTGCCGTCACGGCCACGTCGCCGGTGCCGTCGGCCTTCATGACATGAATCTGAAGCATGTCCTTCTCGACGCGATCGGTGCGGTAGGCGATCCACGTGCCGTCGGGCGAGAAGAACGGACCACCGTCGTAGCCCGGTGTGTTGGTCAACTGCCGCACGTTGGCCCCATCGGCATCCATCACGTAGATGTCGGGATCGCCGTCACGGTCGCTGACGAAGAGCACCTGGCGACCGTCGGGAGAGAACGAACATTCGGCGTCATAGCCCTTGGAGGCTGTGAGCTGCACGAGGTCGCTCCCGTCGAGCCGCGAGGTGAAGATGTCCATCCAGGGATCGAAGTCCCACTGATAGCGACGGCGCCGGCCGGTGCGGGCATCGTCTTCGGCCTGCGCGCGGGCCGCGGCCTCGGTGGCGGCGACCTCCGGATCGAGATGGCTCGATGCGAAGAGGAGCCGCGAACCGTCGGGCGAAAACCAACTGCAGGTCGTCCGCCCCGGACCCGGACTCACCTGCCGCGGCGGCAGAGGCCGTGGGGCCGTCGCGTTGAAGTCTTGCACGTAGATTCGATAGAAGGGGTGTCCGGGCGGCACCGCCTGATAGCAGATCCGCCGCGCATCGGGAGCGAAGTAGCCCTCGCCCGCTTTGGTCATGCCGTCGGTGACGCGGACGGGCTCCGCCA
The DNA here is from genome assembly GCA_021414115.1 of Planctomycetia bacterium. GTDB lineage: Bacteria > Planctomycetota > Planctomycetia > Pirellulales > UBA1268 > QWPN01. The sequence continues at coordinate 32,290 of JAIOPD010000101.1, read as the reverse complement.
GGAAGCGGCCTTCGACCGCGGATCGCGGCAGGGGATCCGCCTCAGCCGGCGGCGCCGAGCGGGCGGGGTGACCAGGCAGAGCCGCCGCGATCACCAGGGCGGAGAGCAGGCTCGCGGTGTTCCAGTTGCATGATTTTCTCATGCGACCCAGTATACGTGCAGAGTTCGTACACGCAGGAGGCAGCCGCCCGACATGAAGATCTACACGAAGACCGGCGACGCAGGGCAGACGGGGCTTTTCGGCGGGCCGCGAGTCCGCAAGGACCACGCGCGGATCGAGGCCTTTGGGACGGTTGACGAACTCAACAGCCACCTCGGCATGGCCCGCACGCATTCCGTTGCCGCGGCCTTCGATCCCCTGCTCCGCCGCGTGCAGTGCGAACTCTTCGACCTCGGTGCCCAGTTGGCCACGCCGGAGGCGGCCGTGGAGCGGATCACGGCGGCGCACGTGGAGGCCCTCGAGTTCGAGATCGACCGGCACGAGGCGACGCTCGAGCCGCTGACCTGCTTCATTCTGCCAGCAGGCACCCCGCTCGCGGCCGCGTTTCACGTCGCTCGCACCGTCTGCCGCCGCGCCGAGCGGCGGGTCGTGACGCTCGCGGCGGACGAAGGCTCGACCATTCCCGCCAACGCGATCGAATACCTCAACCGGCTCGGCGATCTTCTCTTCGTGCTCGCGCGGGTCGCGAACCGGCAGGCGGGCGTCTCCGACGATCCCTGGATCCATCCATGACCGCCTCGCCTGCGGCAGGGATGGTGAACGTGCGGCCCGCGGTCGCACGGGCGATCGAGGCCGTGGCAGAGGCCCGGGTGCGGATCGCCGCCCAGCATGCCGCCGGCGGCCAGGGCTGGGCGGTGTGCGTGTTTGCGTCGGAGCGGTTCGAGACGATCGTCCGCGACGTGTGGGCTGGTCTGGTCGCCGACATTCCGGCCGACGATGCGGCTCGGCTCGCGAAGCATGCGGCGCTGGTGGCGCATGGCGGCTTTGGACGTCAGGAGATGGCGCCCTGGTCGGACGTCGATCTGATGATCCTGCACGATGGCCGGGCCGCGAAGGTCGTGGCCGAAGCGGCGCGGCGGCTGCTGCAGGATCTCTTTGACGCCGGGCTCGACGTCGGGCAGAGCGTGCGGACCGTCGCGGACGCGGTCCGGCTCGCGGCGGACGACGCCACCATCATGAGCACGCTGCTCGACTGCCGGACGCTCGCGGGCGACGCCGCCCTCGTTCCGCTCCTCCGGCAGCGGTTGCGATCGAATATCAGCCGTTCGCGACGGCGGTCTGTCGACCGGCTCGTCGCGGCCCGACGGGAGGAGGCCGAGAAGTATGGCCACACCGTCGCGCTCCTGGAACCCAACGTGAAGCGGTCGCCCGGCGGGCTCCGCGACATTCAGTTGGTCCGCTGGCTCGGCCGCCTCGTCCACGACGTCGACACGCTCGACGACGTCGCGCTCGCGGGGGGCATCACCCGGGCCGACGCCGACGCCGTCCGTGATGCGGGCGAGTTTCTGATGCGGGTGCGTAACGACCTGCATCTCGCCGCCGGCAAGCCGGCCGACGAACTCTCCCGCGCCGAGCAGGTGCGGATCGCGGCGGCCCTCGGCATCGAGTCGCGGGACGGCCTGCTCGGGGTCGAGCGGTTCATGCGCGACTATTTCGGCCACACCCGCCGCGTGGCGCAGGTGGTCGAGACGATGCTCGGCACACTACGGTATTCCGGCTCCGTGAAGGCATTGGCGCGAGGCCTCCTCGGCCACGCCATCGACGGCACCTTTCGCGTGGGGCCGCTCGACGTGTCGGCGACGGCTGCGAGTCTGCCGCGGGTCGCGGGCAGCCTCCGCGAGATCGTGCGGCTCGCCGAGTTGTCGATGCTCTACGACATGCCCGTGGCCCGCGACACGTGGGAGGCCATCCGCGCGGGGGTGCCGGCGCTCGATCGCGACGTCGACTCAGCCACCACGGCCGCTTTTCTCGGGCTGTTCGACCATCCCGCGAAACTGGCCGACGCCTTGCGCTGGCTGCACGAGCTCGGAGTTCTCGAGATCCTCATCCCGCAGTTCGCGCACGCTCGCAACCTGCTGCAGTTCAACAGCTTCCATAAATACACGGTGGACGAGCACTGCATTCTTTCAGTCGAACGCGCCGCGGGTTTTGCCACGGAAGACGGTTGGCTGGGGGACGAGTGGCGGGCCCTGAGCCGCAAGCGACTGCTGCTGCTGGCCCTGCTGATCCACGATGTCGGCAAGGGATTCGTCGAGGATCACAGCGAGGTCGGCGCACGGATCGCCCGAGAGGTCGCCGTTCATCTGGGACTGCCCGCCGACGAGGCGGGGATCGTCGAGTTTCTCGTGCTGCGGCACCTGGCGATGGCCCACCTCGCGTTTCGCCGCGACGTCGGCGACGACACGATCGTCGCGGGGTTCGCCAGCGACGTGGGATCGCCCGAAGTGCTGCGAATGCTCGCTCTGCTCACCGCGGCCGACGTCTCGGCCGTGGGCCCGGGAACGTGGACGAAGTGGAAGGCCGACCTGCTCGGGGAGTTGTATTACAAGACACGCGGCTTCCTCGACGGCTCGGGGCCGAGCGTGGCGGCCGATCGTGGCCGCACGAACCTCGCCCGGCTGCTCGGGGAACGGGCGGCCGACGATCCCGTCGCGCGGCTGGCCGTCGGGCTGCCGACGTCGTATCTCGGGGCGACCGCTCCGGAGCGCATCGTCGAGGAACTCGGGCGACTGGCCCGCCTGCCGCCGGGGGGCGTATTCGCGACGGCCCGTTGGCAGCCCGACACCGCCACCGTGACGGTGACCGTGGGCACGCGCGAGGACGTCAGAGCCGGCATCTTCCACCGCGTCACCGGCAGCCTGACGAGTCAGCGACTCGAAATCCTGGCCGCCGACATCCACACCTTCGGCGACGGGCATGTCGTCGACCACTTCACCGTCCTCGATCCGGATTTCGCGGGCGAACCGCCGGCGGACCGGCTGGCCGACATCTCCGAAGCGATCCGCGCGGCGATCCTCGGCGACCGTCCGCCGGAGTTCGCGGCCCGGTGGAATCCGTTCGCGCCGCAGGTGAAGCCGGCCGTCGTGCAGCCTCTGCGCGTGACCTTCGACAACGAGAGCTCGCAGCACGCGACCATTCTCGAAGTCTTTGCGCATGACGCCCCCGGGCTGCTTTACGGCGTCGCGCGGGTGCTCTTCGAGGCGGGGCTGTCGGTGCGTGCCGCGAAGATCGGCACCTACCTCGATCAGGTCGTCGATGCCTTTCATGTCACGACGGCCGACGGAGGGAAGGTGGTCGACGCCGGCCGGCAGGCGGCGATTCGGGTGGCGATCGAGAGGGCGACCGCGCCGGTCACCGGTCCGGCGTGACCGGCTCCCGCTTCGGCGTCGGGTCTGCCGGCCGCGTGCCGCCCAGCGCGAGGATCCGCCGCCGCCAGTCGGACTCGTAGCGATCGATCGCGACACCCGTCAGCTTTTCGAGGCTCTGCACAGGATCGCCCTCGGCCTTCGTCATTTCCACGATGGCCGCCGGCGAGAGCACCGGCCGCAGCATGGCGAGGTCGAGGGCGAGCCCCCAGGCCGCGAGATAGGCGCGACCGCGTTCGCCATCGCGGCCCGCGTGCCCCGCGATAAACTGCTGCTGCCCCGTCTGCACGAGGTCGGCGAGCCGGGGAACCGAGCCGGCCCGGATCGATTCCTGAAGCGCCGTGAGCCGCCGCGGATCGGGGGCGTCGAGGCGGAGTTCGCCCGCTTCGAGCGGCGCCGATTCCACGACCTGCGCGAGGCCTTCGTCGAGCCACGCCGGGAGGCCGCCGGCATCGGCGGCGCGCAGCCGTGTGTCGGCGTAGGCGTGCCATGCCTCGTGGACGAGCCGCTGCCGAAAGGCCCGCCGGGCGCGGTCGAGCGCCGCGGCGTTGTCGCGGCGGGCCGCCGCGATGCGGGTCAGTTCGATGCCCCGTTCCCGCTCCCAGCGCTGTCGTGCCCGTTGCACGATCGCCGCTCGTTCCGCCGCCGGGAATCCCTGCTGTTCGAGATCGCCCGCCAGAGCCTTGAGCCGTTCATCGAGAAGGCGGTCGAGTTGATCGTAGCGCTGGGCGGCAGCGGCGAGCTCGTCGTCCACCGCCGCGCTGCCGGCCGCCAGCGCGGGCATGTCGCTGCCGGCCACGAGCAGCCGACGCGACGGCATGTAAAACGCCGGGCTGTCGATCGCGATCCCGAGCGAGCGCTGCACGTCGCGATATTCCGCGGCCGATCCGCAGAGTCGCACCTCGATCGTATTTTTCCGCTCAGGCGACGCGGCGGCGGCGACCAGCGTCTCGAGCCCGCCGAAGACCTGCTCGAGCGTCACGATCGCGGCCCGGGTGGTGGCGGGATCGGCAGTGCTGGTGACGGTGAAGCTCTCACTCTCGTGTTGCCAGGGACCGTCCTCGTCGTGCTGCTCCAGCCGCACGGCCGTCTCCGCCTCCGCCTGCCGCTGGCGACCGTCGAGAAACGAGCGGACTCGCGACGCGAGCTGCGCGTGCTCCGCGGCCGGAAGCCGATCGACGGCGGCGACCCGTTCGGCCGCCAGCGGTCCCCAGATGATGACGTACATCGGCCGGCCGGGGGGCCGCTTGACCTGCGCGAAGCGGATGTCGTCGGTGGCGTCCCCGGCGTCGGAGTCGAGCACGAGTCCTTCGAGACGACGCCCGTCCCGCAACTCGATCGACTCGAGTTTCCAGGCCGCGGTCGCGAGCCCCTGCGGCGGGGCCGGCACCGCGGGCGCGGCCGTCAGCGCCGCCAGTACCACGGCGAGCCACCATCCAAGACGAGGCACGGCTCGCTCTCCGCAGCGGTCAGAGGTAGGTGTTGATGAGGTTCTCGAAGAGTTCCTGCCGGCCACTCTTGCAGGCCGCGGCCTCGCCCTTGGCGAGCATCTCCTTCTCGAGCGACGCCAGGCTTTCGCTGCCCGACTCGATCCGCTTGCCGAGCGGGCCCGACCACGAGGCGTAGCGTTCGTCGAGGAGTTTCTGCAGGGCTCCGTCGGCCCGCATGGCGGCCGCGATCTTGAGGCCGTGAGCGAAGGCATCCATGCCGCCGATGTGGGCGTGGAAGAGATCGACGGGCTCGAAGCTCTCGCGGCGGACCTTGGCATCGAAGTTGACGCCGCCAGGGGCCAGACCGCCGTATTTGAGGATCGAATGCATGATCTGCGTGGTGAGATAAACGTTGGTGGGGAACTGGTCGGTGTCCCAGCCCACGAGCGTGTCGCCGGTGTTGGCGTCGATCGAGCCGAGGAAGCCCTGCATGCCGGCGTATTCGAGCTCGTGCTGCATCTCGTGGCCGGCGAGCGTGGCGTGGTTGGTCTCGATGTTCATCTTCACATGCTTCTCCAGGCCGTAGGCGCGCAGGAAGTTGATGCACGTGGCCGAGTCGAAGTCGTATTGATGCTTCATCGGCTCCCGCGGCTTCGGCTCGAAGTAGAACTGGCCCGTGAAGCCGATCTCCCGCGCATACTCCACCGCCATGTGCATGAAGGTCGCGAGGTGATCGACCTCCCGCTTCATGTCGGTGTTCCACAGGCACTGGTAGCCCTCGCGGCCGCCCCAGAAGACATAGCCCGCACCGCCGAGGCGGTGCGTGACCTCGAGGGCCTTCTTCACCTGCGCGGCTGCGTAGGCGAACGTCTCGACGTTGGGGCTCGTGGCGGCGCCGTGCACGTAGCGCGGGTTGGAGAACAGGTTGGCCGTGCCCCAGAGCAGCCTCTTGCCAGATTGCTTCTGGTGCTGCTCGAGCCGGTCGGCGACGGCGTCGAGAGACTTGTTGCTCTCGGCGAGCGTCTTCCCATCCGGAGCGACGTCGCGGTCGTGGAAGCAGTAGAAGTCGCAGCCGAGCTTGTCGAGAAACTCGAAGGCCACGTCGACCCGCGCCAGCGCCGCCTTGAGCGGGTCGCTCTCGGTCTCCCACGGGCGGATCATGGTGCCCGGGCCGAAGGGATCGCTGCCGGTGCCGCGGAAGGTGTGCCAGTAGGAAACGGCGAACCGGAGATGGTCGCGCATCGGCTTGCCTTCCACGAGGGCGTCGGCGTCGTAGTGCCGGAATGCCAGCATGTTTTTCGAGGACGGCCCCTCGAACCGGATCTTTCCGATGCCCGCAAACGCCTCTGAAGTGCCTGCCATCAACGTCTCTCCCGTGAACTCGTGAACAAACTCGTGAGCGATCCTGCCGATCGACGGTGTCGTCGATTACCACGCAGACGATCCGCGTCGTGGCCTTTGTATAGCCGGATTCAGGGGCTTTGTCGCCTGCCGCACGCTCCGGTCGAGCGGTCCGCGATGCCGCCGCGTCGGGTCAGCGCGTGGTGGCGCGGGCGAGTAGCCGGCGTCCCCAGTTCGGGAACCATTCGATCAGGCCTGCGAGCAGGCCCACTTTCCGTGGCACCACGAGTTCGCAGGCATTGCGGGCGCAGGCTGCGAGCACCTGCGCAGCGAGTCGGTCTGGATCGAGCTGCTCGAGGCTCGTTGTTCCGCCTGCCGCCGCGGCCGCTGGGGGCAGGCCGGCCGCGGCCGCCTCCGCGGCATAACGGCCGGCCGCACGGTCGGCCGCCGGGTCGTCGGCCTGCCGTCGGATCGGCCCGGGCGACACGAGCAGCACATGGCCGCCGCGTGGGGCCAGTTCGATCCGGACCGCGTCGGCATACGCCGCCAGCGCCGATTTTGCGACGCTGTAGGGCCCCATGAAGGGCATCACGATCTTCCCTGCCAGGCTTCCAATGAAGACAACGTGGCCCCGGGCGGTAGCGATGTCGTCCGCCGCGGCCCGCGTGATCTCGGTGGCGGCGAAGAGGTTGGCGGTGAGGTAGTCGCGGAGCAGGTCGTCGGCCGTGTCGAGGATGCGGGCTCTCCCTGAGCGACCGACGCAGCAGAAGAGGTCGTCGATCCCGCCAAGCAGTCGCAGGGTCTCGCCGGCGACGCGGTTGCCCTCCCCTGCCCGGCCGAGATCGGCCGCGATGCCGTGGATCGCTGCCGTCGAATCACCGGCCCGCTCACACGCTTCGAGAGCGGTCCGCACGCTCTCGGACGAGCGGCCCACGATCACCACCCGCGCTCCGGCCCGGGCCAGGTGCCGCGCGAGCACGAGGCCGAATCCGGCCGTGCCTCCGGTCACGATCACCCGTCGATCACGCCACATCGATCGCTTGCCCTCGGTTCTGTCGCTCGCGTTTCCGCGACGAAGTCTACCTCGATCGAGCCACCACGGCTCTCAAAAGAAGCCCATCCGGAATTCGAATGGGTAGGGGGTTGCGCTGCCTCCGGTCGGGAAGCCCCAAGCGCAAGCGCGGGGAATACGCCCTCCACACCATTCCGCTCCGCGCTGACCCGGATTTCCTGGCCTGCGCAGATTCTCGCGTCGGCGGCCCGAAGATGCTCGCGTCAGACGGTGTTGAGGGTTTCCGGCATTCTTGCGAGACTTCTCCAGCCTCCGCAGTTCTACGCGGCGGCACGAGCGGCTTGAATCGACACCAGTTCGCTGATCGTTCGAGTCGAGAAAAACGTCCCTAAAACACGATAGAGATCTTCAGCGTTTCGCCCACGCACCGTCCGCGTTTTCATCGAGGAGTTGTTTCGTGCCAGCAATCATCAATGCCCGCCGTCGATGGCTTCGCCCGTTCGCCGTCGCCGTGGGCCTGCACGCCTCGCTCGTGGCCGGTGCCGTCACCCTGGCGGGTGCGTTTCCCTCCAGCGAGAAGATCTTCCCCGACACCACTCGGGCCTGGATCAGCATCTCCGACTTCCGCGGCCTCCAGGAGCGGTTTGATCGCTCGCCCTACGGCCAGCTGATTGCCGATCCGGCGATGAAGAAGTTTGTGGAGCACCTCCGCGAGCAGATTTCGAAGAACGGCAAGCAGCGACTCGCAAAACTCGGGCTCACGCTCGAAGATCTCGAAAAGGTGCCCGGCGGCGAACTTGCCGCGGCGGCGATCGAGGCCGAACCGGGCAAGCTGTCGACGGTTCTCATGGTCGATACGACGGGGCACGAGGACGAGGCCAAGGCCGTCGTCGACCGCATCGGCACCCGCCTCCTCGAGCAAAAGGCGACGAAAGTCACGGTGCCGTCGGCGCCGCCGCAACTCACCGTCTACGAACTGCCTGCGGATCCGAACGACGTGCGGTCTGAGGGGCCGGCTCGACGGCGTCGCGTCGCGTTCGCCCTGGCACCGCAGGCGCTGATCGTGGGAGACGACGCGCTCCAGGTCGGCCAGGCCTTTGCCGTGCTCGCACAAGGCCGCAAGGACAGCCTCGCCACGGTCGAGTCGTTCAAGGCGGTTATCGAGCCGTGCGCGAGCCAGGTGCCGGCGACCTCGGCTCCGATCCGCTGGTTCATCGATCCACTCAAGTTTGCCGTCGCCTACCAGGCCAGCAACCCGCCTCGTGAAAAACGAAAGGGTCCCGACTACGTCGCCATCCTGGGACGGCAAGGGTTCGACGCGGTCAAGGCCGCGGGTGGCGTGCTCGTGCTCAGCGAGGGCAGCCACTCCCTGCGGCATCACTCGATGATCTACGCGCCGCCGCTGCCGGGACGCGACCCGGATTCGGTGGAACGCTTCGACCTCGCCGCCCGGATGCTACGGTTTCCCAATGCCGCAGGCCTGGAGCCGGCCGCCTGGGTGCCGCGCGACGTGGCCGGTTGGGCTGCGATGCAGTGGGACGTGCAGAACGCCTTCAAGTCGGCGGAGTCGCTCGTCGACGACATCGTCGGCGACAAGGGCGTTTTCGACGACGTGATCGCGTCGCTCAAGGAGGATCCGGACGGCCCGCAGATCGACGTCGAAAACGACCTCGTGGCCTGCCTCGGCAAGCGGGTGTCGGTGATCACCGACCACGTCGATCCGATCGGCACCGATTCCGAGCGGCTGGTGATCGCCATGGAGGTGGCCGACGAGGCCCGGGTGGCGGCGACCGTCGCCAAGGTCATGAACGCCGACAGCGACATGCAGAAGATCGACATCAGCGGCCAGACAGCCTGGGAACTCATCGACCACTCGATGGCGATCCCGAAACTGGAGGTGGAGACGCCCGGAGGCGCCGTGACGCACGCCGACCACGATCCCGGCGACGATGCACACCGCCGCCGCCAGCGGCTCCGCGAGAAGGAGGAAAAGCTCCTGCCGCACTCGACCGTCACGGTGGCCAAGGGCCACCTGCTGATCGCCTCGCACCGCGACATCCTCGAACGCGTGCTGGCGGCCGACGGCGCCGCCGCGCTGGCGGCCTCTCCTGATTATGCCGCCGTCCAGACGGAGCTCGGCACGTTCGTCTCCGGCGGCTCCGCTGCCCGCGGGTTTGGCCGCGAGGACGAATCGATCCGGCCGTTGTACGAACTGCTCCGGCAGGGCGCGATGCCCAAGGCAAAGAGCCTGACCGCCCAGGTCCTCAACGACTTGCTGGGCGACGGCAAGCCCGGCTCGGTGCGGGAGCAGCGGATCGACGGCAGCACGCTTCCCGATTTCGAGACGGTCCGCCGCTACTTCGGCACGTCGGGGTTGGTGATGGAGACGCGTTCGCAGGGCTGGTACGTGGTGGGCCTCACGCTGCCACGGTCGCAGCAGCAGGAAGTCGCCCGCCGCCCGGCGGAGCCGGCCAGCCGGTAGTCGTCAGTCCTTGCCGTCGCGGACCGAGTCGACGACGGCCCAAAACGGGTGTTGGCGGTCGCTCCGCAGCCGGAGGTCCTCGAGCATCACCTGCAGGTCTGGGGCAGGCTGTCCCTTGAGCAACCGCTTGCCGTCGAGCGTCACGGTGACCGGGCGGGTGAAGTCGACGAGTTCCGGCGAGAGCCAGACCCGCACCCGGTCGGCACCGCAGCGCACCGCGAGAGAGTTGGTGGCTCCCGCCTTCGCCTCGACGTGAAACGGGCGGACACCCGCTGCGGGAGGCCACTGCTCCGGCAGCACGACCGTTCGCGGTGGCAGCCCCTCCATCTCGATCCACCAAAAGAACCGGTCCCAGGGCCGCATCGTCACCACGTCGATCTCCTTGGGGAAGAACTCCCGCTTCTTGCGATCCATCCAGTCGAAGATCCGGATGAGCTCATCGGAGAAGTGTTCGTGGCCGCGGCCCCGGTATTCGACGTAGGTGGCGTCGTAGGCCTTCGTGAAGTAGCGGTCGAGGTCGGTGGCATTGCGCTGCACGGCACCGAGGTCGAGTTCGCCGCCGACGACATAGAGCGGCATCGTCTGGGCATTGGGCCAGTAGTGATTCACGTAGCGTCCGGCCGAGGGGCCGATCATGACGACGCCCGCCCAGAGATCGGGGTGGGCGAGGCCGATGTCCCAGGCGGCATCAGCTCCCAGCGAGTGGCCGGAGAGGTAGACGCGGTCGGAGTCGATCGAGAACCGCCGCATCGTCTCGCGGAGCGACCCGAGCACGGCGGCGTGCTCGCGGAGTGAGTAGTCATAGGCCGACTGGTGCGGCTGTGCCCACGCCGGGGCCACGACGATGCACCCACGCCGCGTCGCCTGACCGAGCCGCATGCCGTCCGGCCCCGGCATCCCGGCCCACCATTCGATCTGGTTGAGCGGCGTCGACCACGCCGCGTGGAGCGAGACGATCACCGGATAGCGGCGGAGCGGGTCGTATTCCGGCGGCACCTGCACGAGACAGCGGACACTCGATCCGCCTTCGAGCCCGGGCACGGGGAGTTCGTAAAGCCCCGGCGACACGGCTTCCGGCGGGTCGAGCGGTGGCCGCATGCGGGCCGCGAGCGCTGCGATCGTCGCCGGATCGCCTGCTTCCTCGCCTCGCAGCCGCACGAGGACGGCATCGCGGGTCGGCTGGTCGGAGGCGCGAAGGTAGTCGCGCACGAGGCCGCGACATCGCACGGCCGAGAGCGCGACTTTGAGGTTGTCATTGGCCGCGGCCGCGCCCTGGAGCCAGCCGCTGATCGCGATCGCGACGGCCCGGTCGGCGGGCAGCGCGGGGTCGGCGCCCATGCGTTCAAACGTCGCCAGCCGCTCCAGCGACGTGAACGAGAGCTCGCGTTGCATTTCGTCCACGATGGCCGTCGCCTCTTCCCGCTGCCCGGCTTCACCGACGGCGGCGAGCCGTTCGCGCACTGCCGCCATCAGCCGGGACGCGAGGTCGCGACGGTCGCGGTAGCGGTCTCGGGCCTCGCGGACGGCCTCGAGCACCTCGCCTCCGACGTCGTCGGTAGGAAATGCCTCCAGCATCCTGATCGCGAGCCGGTCCTGCCCCGCCCTGCCCCGCAGCGCGATCTCATCGAGCATACGGTTGGCGGCGAGCTGCGCGACGGTGCGGCGCTCTTTCGCGAGGTCGTCCAGGTTCGGGAAGTCGGCGAGCACCTCGTCGAGTTCCTTCCGGGCATCGTCATACCGCTCGCCCTGGAGCAACAGACGGACGACCCGCAGCCGCTCGTCGGCATCGGTGCGGTCGATGTGCTGCGCGATCACCCGCTTGAGCACGTCGGGCGGGATCGACGTGGTCGCCAGCCGCATGTCGAGCAGGAGCGGTTTCTCGGTCTGCACCCCCTCGATCCGTGTCCACCGTGGGGTGATTTCGGTGATGCCCTGCACCACGTCGACGCGTCCTCCGGCCGTCGCCAGCGCGAGAATCCGCCGACCGAAGTTGTCGAAGGGTGTTGTTTCGAGGATCCCGCCGACGCCGGCGATCCGCCGGCCATTCTCCGGAATCCGCTGAGGAATTTTCACTCGTTCCATGCCCGGGTCGACCGGTGCCTCCTCGACCTTCACGGCCTTTCGCTTGGAGACCATGGTCCGTGTCAGTTCGTCGTCGCACATCAGGATCGGTTCGCCCGCGGTGCCGCCGCCGGTTTCGGCGAGCGGGTCGACCGCCACGCCGGGTAGTTTTGCGAACCGGCCTTCGAGCACGCGGCCGTCTGCCAGTTCGACGCGGTCGGCGAGGACGGGCGTCGCTGCGAGAAGCCATGCCGCAAGCAGGCCGAGCGCCGGCCCGATCCCTCGTGATCCCGGCGGCGTGGCAGATCCGAACGCATCCATGCGAGGGGCTCCCGGCGGCATCATCCCGCCGATGTCACCGTCGGTGGGACGTGGGCGGCTGCCGCGGCCCGGAGTGTAGCAGTCCTCGCGGCCGGTGGGCTGGCGGCGCTGCCTCCTCGCCGGGAAGCCCCAAGCGCGAGCGCGGGGTATACGCGGCGCCGCAAAATCGGCATCCGCGGCGCCGCTCGGCCTCGTCTCAATGCCACCCGCTTACCCGTCGCTCGCGCTCTGGACTTTCCGGGCGGCACGCCGAACGCGGGCGTTTCTTGACTCCCCATCCCGCGGTCCCTGACAATCCAGCCCGTCGGGACAGCCTTGTTCCGGACCGTTCCCCCTTCTTCCCATCAGGCAGCCGATGCATCGCGACGGAATCAGACGCTGCCTCGCCTGGGGACTGGCAGCCACGCTCCTGCTGCCGATCACGCTGGCCGTGGTGCTGGGGCTCGGCGGGCTCTTGGACGGTCTTGGCGATGCCCTCGGGGCCGCGGTGTGCGGCCGCCTTGGCCTGGTCCTCGGCAGTATCTGGCTTGCGGCCATCGTCGCGACCACGGTCGTGAACGCGGTCGCCGTGCTCGACGGACGCGGCGGCCCACGGGGTCGCCACGAAGACCGCCCACGCCGCGCCCGGAGGCGCCGGCGCCGCATCCGCCGCGATGAACGCGTCGTCCCCGGTCTCGGGGAAACCCTTTCCGAGCGGCCCTCGTGATCCCAATGGCTGGCCGTGACAGGCCTCCGCGGCGGGGCGTATGCTGCCGGTCATGAGAGTACCGCTGCCGACACCCGGGGCCCGGATTCCCCACCGCGCATGGATTCGTTCCTGCTGTCTTGTGCTCGCCGGGTGCGCGGCGCTGCGGGGCCATGCAGCCGATCCGCCCCCCGCATCCGCCAAGGAGATCCGTGAACGGATCGATGCGGCGGCCAAGTTGCTCACGGGCGGGAAGAACGACGAGGCGGTCGCGGCGCTTGCCGAGGGGATCGCTGGCCTCGAGGCGATGACCGCGATGCCGCGGCCGCCGGCCGGTTTCAAACTGCTCGCGGACCGAGCCGAAGCAGTGCGGCGAAAACTGGACAAGGCAGGGGCCGACGTGTCGATGCTGTCGATCCCAACGCCGACCCCGCCGGCAGCCGGAGCCGCACCACAGAAGCCGGTCATTGGCGGGAAGGCCAGCGTGTCGTTTGCCCGCGACGTGGCGCCGATCCTCGCCAAGTCGTGCGGCGGCTGCCACATCGCGGGCCGCAAGGGTGACTTTCAGATGGTCTCGTATGACGGCCTGATGCGTTCCGGCATGGTGCAGCGTGGCGCTGGGCAGGCCAGTCGGCTCGTGGATGTGATCCTCACCGGTGACATGCCGCGTGGCGGCGGCAAGGTGACGTCCGATGCCGTGGCCACGCTCGTGAAATGGATCGACGCGGGCGCCGTCTGCGACGCCGACCCGACGGCCGGCATCGACCTCTTGGCCCGCGGTGGCGGAGCCCCGCCGCCTCCCGTGCCCGCGGCTCCGATCGCGGCCGTGTCGCTCAAGCCGGGTGATGTCTCGTTCGCCGCCGAGGTGGCGCCTCTCCTCGCCAAAAACTGTCTGGGTTGTCACGGCGGCAACGAGACCGAGGCCAACCTGAGCATGGCGAGCATGGCGACGCTCCTGCGCGGCGGCCGTACCGGGCCCGCGGTGGTGGCCGGCAAGGGGGCTGAAAGCCTGCTCGTGAAGAAGCTTCGCGGCGCCGGTATCGAAGGCCAGCGGATGCCGCTCAACAAGAATCCTCTCCCCGATGCCGACATCGCCCTGATCGAGAAATGGATCACCCAGGGAGCAAGGCTCGACATGCTCACGGGAGCCACGCCGCTGGACACCATCGTGGCCGCCGGGCTGACGAAGCGACTCTCCGACGGTGAGCTGGCCAAGGTGCGGTCGGCGGTCGGCGAGAAGCTCTGGCGGCGGGTGATCCCCGACGAGGAGCCGGTCGTGGTGGTTCGCGCGGGATTGTGCGTGATTGGCAACCTGCCCGCGGCCCGCATGGCCACGTTTGCCGACGTCGCGGAAACGGTGACCGGCAGCGTGCGGAGCGAACTCGGCGTTGATGGGCCGCTGCTCAAGGGGGGCGTGGTGCTCTACGCCGTGAAGCAGGCCTTCGATTACTCGGCGATCTGGCAGAACGTGGTCGGGGCAGAGCGTCCGAAGGGGATCTCGAGTCATGCCGGCGTGGCGGGCGAGGTCGTCTACGGGGCGATGCTGGCGCCGGCGACGGAATCGGGCGACGACCTCGATGCGGCGATCGCCGAAGCGGTCGTGGCGGCCGCGTTCGCCGGTCGCAACGTGCCCGCGTGGTTCAGTCGTGGCGCTGGCCGCGCGCTGGCCGCACGCATTGCTCCCAAATCGGCGCTCGTGGCGCAATGGAAACGCGACGGCGCGTCGGCCGTGTCACAACTCGGCTCGGTCGCCGACTTTCTTGCGGGCCACTCCGAGCCCGCGGCCGCTGCGCTCGCCGCAGGCGGATTCGTGGGTAGCATCGCCGCGGGTAATAAGCTCGCCCAGATGCTCGCGGCGCTCGACGAAGACACGCCGTTCGACGACGCCTTCGCCGGGGTCTTCAGGGCGACGCCCGCGAAGGCCTTCGAGAAGTGGGCCGCCCGCGCGTCGCGATAGAGCGCATGCGACGTTGGTGGTTCGGGGCTGCCCGTGCCCCGCGAGCTGGACGTTCGCTGCGCCCATCCTGGGCTTCGCTCACTCGATGCTGGCTGCGCTTCGGCATCCTGCCTGCGCTGGCCAGCAACGCCGGCTCTCGGGGCACGGGCAGCCCCTCGCGGGTTTTCGGCTGCGTTCGTTGCGGGGAAGCCCGGAGCGCGAGCGACGGGGGGAGAGGTGGCGACCCTCGAAGAAACCGCATCGCTGGTTGGGGTGGAGGACGTCTACCCCGCGCTGGCGCTTGGGGCTTCCTGACGGGGAGGAGGCAGGGATCGACGAACGCTCGAGGGAACGCAGGGCGATACGTTTTCCACCGCGATGCCGTGGTGTCGCGTGATGCGGAGAGCTCGTTGTAAAAAAACCGGGGTGGCCTTGGATTCCGGGGCATGTGATCCGCTACGGCGTGACCGAAGTCACGCCCGGCGGCAGGACACGCGACCAGAACCAATCGTTTTGGCCCCCAACGAGCCTTGGTAAGAGCTCACCGGCAAGGGTCGACCTCATCACGAACATGGCAGAAAACGTATCGCCGCACATTCCTCTGCGATCAGTGTAGAGGACCGCCGGCGAACGTCGAGGATCGCAAGTCGCCAGTGGCTTTTTCAGGCGGCTCGGCGGCAGAGGCGCCCGTGCCCCGACCCACCACTCGGGCCCGAACGTCGGATGCCCCTTAGTCGTCGCGGAGGTCGCGGCCGTGGGGCTCCATCGACTTCGTGTTTCGCTCGACGGCCATCACCACCGTCTGGCGGCCGCCGCCGTCGGGAACACTCGCCACGATCGGCAGCACCTGCCGCTTGTTGGGCATTTCGACCCGCACGCGAAACGTGCCGTCGGGCTGCACCTTGACGGGCTCGCCCTGGAGCGTGACGTAGGCGTCGGGCCGAGTGGCACCGTAGACGATCAACTCCGCGTCGACCTCCAGTTGAAAGCCGACCACGCTCTCCTCGTCGCTCTCGTCGGTCACCGGTTGCGAACGGCTCACCGCCGGCGGACCCATGGGCCGCCGGAGCCGCTCCTCGAAGAGCTCCTGGAGCTCGGTGCTGTTGTTCTCGACTGAAAATCCGCCGCTCATCGCGTAGATGCGGTCACAGTCGTCCACGATCTCGCCCCAGTGCGAGTCGAGCGTGTCGCACTGTGAGGCCGCCGGGGTCGAGACGGCATTGCTCCGCACGAGCGAGTGAAATCGGCCCGTGGCTGTCAGGTAGCCGAGTTCGACGCGGCAGCGGAGCGGCTCCCGGATATCGATGAACCAGTTTTTCACGCCGCCATGAACGCGGATCTCGCGGACCACCTGCTCCGAGGGCGATCCCTGGAGCCCCGACTCGATTCGCAACACCCGCAGCACGGGCCGGGCCCCATGCCACTCCTGGCCGAGGGCCGATTGGGCACGGTCGATGCTCCGCGAGCCGACTTCCCAGAAGGCGTGAAGCCAATGGGGGCCGCGGACCATGAGCACCATGCGATCGCGGGCGGCCCGCTTGCTGCGGCCGCCTTCCGGTGGAGTGGCGAGATTTTTGGCCTTGGCAAGCCGCTCGCGAGCCTCGGCGATCCGTCGCGCGACTTCGGCGGAGTGGGCTACCGCCACGGCCGTACTCGCAGCAACGGCGGCCGGCTTCACGCGCACGGCGACGGTCCCGCCCGGCCGCGCTGGTGAACGCCGCGTCTCGGGGGCCAGGGCCTTCTTCGCCTTGCTCACCAGCGCCTTGATGAGCTGGTCCTTCCGCATGGCATGCCAGCCGGCGACGCCATGCTGCTTCGCGAGCCGGGCGAGATCCCGAACTGGCTTTTCCTTAAGACTTGCAGACGTCATGCGGCACGTGCTCCGGCAAAGAACCCTGCCCGGCGCGGCCACTCCAGCGGAGGACGCTGCGCCCGGCAACCCTTCGAGGCTAACGAGAAACCGGGGCGCACGCAAACTTTTGGAACTTCCAATGAGGACGGAAGTCCTTGTGCTGCAACGTCTTCCGTCGCGGAATGGGCGTCAGTCGCCGCGGAGTTTGAGGCCCCGCTCCGTGAGCTTTTCACGGACCTCGTTGAGGCTCGTGACGCCGAAGTTCTTGCACTCGAGCAGGTCTTCGGCCGTGCGGCGAACGAGGTCGCCGATCGAGTTGATGCCGAGTTTCGTCGTGCATTTCCGGGCCCGTACCGAGAGGTTGAGCTCGGTGATCGGCAGGGCGTAGATCTCCTGCTCGTCGGCCGAAGGCTCGACCGGCTCCGGCTCCACGGCCTCGGCCACCGGTGCCGGCGCGGCGATCTGGCCGAGCGACAGCCCCTTCGAGGAGAGCATCTCCTTGATCTCGACGAGGCTCGTCTCGCCGAAGTTCTTGCTGGCGAGGATCTCCTCCTCGCTGGTCCGGGCCAAATCTCCCAGCGTGTGGATGCCCATCTTCTGGAGGCAGTTGCGGCTCCGTACCGAGAGTTCAAAGTCGCTCACCGGCAGGCTCAGCACCTGGTCGAGGCGATCGCGATGCTTCGCCTCCTGCTCGTCGAGTTGCAGGTCGCCCGACGCCGAAGAATCTTTGAGGAAGAGCCGAGCGCGGGGATGGTCGGGATAGGCCTCGAGAACGCGGCGGTAGCACTGCTGCGCCTTGGCGAAGTCGTCCTTGTCTTCGTACATCAGGCCGAGGTTGATCAGCGAGCCGACGCTCGCCGGATACCGGGCGAGCGACCGCTCGTAGTATTCGCGGGCCTCCTCCTCGTTGCCGACCCGATCGGAGATCACGCCCATGAGAAACAGCGCGCCGGGATGCCCGGGATCGATGGCGAGTGCCTTTTCCAGGGCCTGGGCGACCTCCTCCGGCCGCTTGCCGTGATCGGCAAGCAGGCCCGCGCGGGCCGTCCAAAAATCGGCCGATGAGTCGCCCGCGCTACCAAGACCGTCGAGCAGTTTCTGTGCTTCGTCGACCTTGCCCGCCGAGCGCAACGCGTCGGCGGCGGCAGCCACACAGGTTGCCGCGTCATACCCCGCCTTGCGGGCCGATTCCAGGAGTTCGCAGGCCTTCTCGTGGGCTCCTTCGGCGGCATGGGCGAGTCCCTGATGAAACAGCGCCAGAGCCCCGCCGTCGGCAGACTTGAGTGTCTCGAGCGCTTCGCGTGCCTTGCCCAAGAGCCGTTGGCAGACGCCGAGTTTGACGGAGGCGGCCGGGCTGCGATCGGAGGCCGACTCCAACTCGCGAACGGCGGCACGAAGGTCGCGGTGGGCGGTGGCGTCGGATCCCAACACCTCCACGACGGCCCGAACTTCGGTCGGACCGAAGGGCCCGCTGCCGGTGATCAGATCGCGGATGTCAAGACGGGCGGTGGCAACCATCGAATGTCCTCGCTGTTGAAAACTGTGCGGATCGCAGGACCCGCCGAGAGCCAGCGGCGGGAGTCGAACCCGCAACCCCCGCATTACGAATGCGGTGCTCTGCCAATTGAAGCTACGCTGGCGGCATGCCGTGGCACGCGGGCGGCGGCGACAAGCGCCGCCCACAGCCCCGCAAAACTAGCGCACGACCCCCGGCATCGTCAAGAGTCGCCCGTTTTTCAGCCTCCCGACGCATCGGCGGGCCACGGGTAGGAAAAGAAAAAGTGGGGTCTCCGACCCGACAGGAGCACCCTGCCATGGGAATGCGGGTCAGGGGCAAGGCGACCGCACGCCCGGAAAAGGTCGGAGACCCCACCTTGGATGTCCAAGCGTGTGGGATGTGGATCAGGCCGGAGCCGGCTCCACATTCACGAGAGATTGCACGCGGCGTGCCAAAGTCCGCGGCCACTTTCTCGCGTGTTTTCGTCGATTTCCCCGGGAATACGCTGGTTGATTTTGCGCCGAGCGCCGCATTTTGCTGCGCTCCGATACGATTCCCCGAATGACTTCCGTCCCCCTTGCCTCGCGGAGCCACCCCGTGAATCCGAGACTTCCGGCCCAAATCGGTCCCCATCGGTGCGGTCCCGGGGAACCGCTGGTCGTGATCGCCGGCCCCTGCGTGATCGAATCGGCCGAACTCTGCCTGCGGATCGCCGAGGCGCTCACCGTGCTGGCATCGCGGTTGCCGATTCAAGTGGTGTTCAAGGCCTCGTACGACAAGGCCAACCGCACGAGCGGTGGCTCGTTCCGTGGCCCGGGCATCGATAACGGGCTGGCCGTGCTGGAGCGGGTGCGGGCCGCGACCGGATTGCCCGTGACCACCGACGTGCATCTCCCGGAGCAGGCGACCATGGCCGGGCAGGTCTGCGACATGCTCCAGATTCCCGCCTTCCTCTGCCGGCAGACCGACATCCTGCTCGCCGCCGCCGCGACGCGGCGGGCCGTCAACGTGAAGAAGGGGCAGTTCGTCTCCCCGACCGACATGCGGCACCCCGTTGCCAAACTGCTCGCCGGCGGCTGCCAAGACATCCTCCTCTGCGAACGCGGCACGTTCTTCGGGTACGGCCGCCTTGTCAACGACTTCACCGGGCTGCCCGCGATGCGGGCGCTGGGCGTGCCGGTGATCTTCGATGCGACCCACTCGGTGCAGCGGCCTGCGAGCCTCGGCGAGGCGACGGGCGGCGACCGCACGCTGGTCGAACCCTTGGCCCGCGCGGCCGCGGCGGTGGGCATCGACGGCGTATTTTTCGAGACTCATCCGGACCCCGACACGAGCCCCAGCGACGGCCCCAACATGGTGCCGTTGGACCAGCTCGGAGGCGTGCTCGAGCGGGTCTTGCGGATTCACGAGGCCAGGCTCGCGGGGGAACGGCCATGATCGGCGAAGCATCGGCAGCGTCGGCGCGGCCAGGGCCGATCGGCCGTGTGGCATGCCTGGTCGGAGCTCTCGCGTGGCCGCTAATCGGCGCGGTGGTGGGCGCGGGATGCGGAGGTCCGGCCCCACGGCAGCCGTCGGCATCGGTGGCGTTGACCGGGCGGCCGGCTGCGGCCCGCGTGTCCGGCGACAAGCTCATCGCCGGCGCGGTGTCGGCGCTGACGAGGCTCGATGACTTCGACGAGCAGCGGGCCTACGAACAGGCCTTCGACAGGCTCAGCCAGTGGGGCCACCTGACGTCGGCCGAGGCTGCGGGCTGGCGAATCGACCCCCTCGTGGCGACGCTTCGCGACGACCTTCGCACCGGCCTCGACTCCGCGCTCGAGCAGCGGCTGTTCGACGCCGGCGGCGACGTCATCGCGGTCCGCGACCATCGCTGGCTCGCCGACATCGCGGAGTCTGCCCGCGGCGACGCGATCGACGACATCGACGTCGCCAAAAACCTCTTCGAATGGACGATCCGGTCGCTCGCCATCGTCAGCGATCCGCCCATGGTGCCCTCCGCAGAGACGCCGGGCACACGGTGGTTTCTGCCGGGTGAGGTGCTGCTCTCCGGTCGCGCGAGCCCCGCACAGCGGGCCTGGATCTTCATCGAACTCTTGCGGCAGGCAGGCCTCGATGGCGTGATGCTCGCCACGGGCGACGTCACCGCGGGCACGGCACGGCCGTGGCTTCCCGCGGTCGTCACCGAGGGCGAGGCCTACCTCTTCGAGCCGACCTACGGGATGCCCATTCCCGGCCCGCATGGACAGGGCGTGGCGACGGCCCGCCAGGCGGCCGCCGATCCGGCGATCCTCGAGGCATTGTCGCTGCCGGACCGCCCCTATCCTGTGAAGTCGGCCGACGTCGCGTCGCTGTCGGTGTTGGTGGTCGCCGACCCGTGGAGCCTCTCGCGGCGGATGACGGCGCTCGACAAAGAGTCTGCTTCAAAGCACGGCATGCGGCTGGCGGTCGCTGCCGACGCCCTTGGCAAGAAGGCCTTGACGAGCCTGCCGAGTGCCGATGCCCGCGTCGCCCTCTGGGAGTTTCCCTGGGAGACGGTCGTTCGCCGCCGCGCTGCCCCCGTGGCGGCCGTCGTGGGTCGCGAACTCGCCCCGCTCGCCGTGACGTTCACCGCCCCCGGCCGCGGCGAGCGGCAGGAGATGCGGCTCATCCGGCCGCTGTTCACCGCCCGGGTCAGGGAGTTTCGCGGCGACCTCGACGGCCCCGAGGGAGCGAAGGCCTCGTATCTCGTCGCTCGTCCTTCAAAGGCGGTGATCCGCCAGGCGGTTCAGGCCGCGCCGCCCGATCAGGCTGACGCCGTCGAGCGGCTCTATC
The DNA here is from genome assembly GCA_021414115.1 of Planctomycetia bacterium. GTDB lineage: Bacteria > Planctomycetota > Planctomycetia > Pirellulales > UBA1268 > QWPN01. The sequence goes on along the minus strand of JAIOPD010000101.1, from coordinate 11,495 downwards.
GCCGCATGAAGGAAGACGCGACCTACTGGCTCGGCGTCGTGACGCTCGCGGAGGGTGAGAACGAGGCGGCCGTCGACTATCTGCAGCGCATGACCCTCGAGACATCGCCAGACAGTCGCTGGACGGATGCGGCTCGAGCCAACCTTGGCCGGGCACTCGCGGATCTCGGCCGGATCGACGAAGCCGTGGCGGTCCTCCGCGAGGACGGTTCACCGCAGCGTTTCGGCAGTAGGCTCCTCGCCGATCGCCTCCAAAAAACCGCTGGCAAGCAGTGAAGACGCCCCGTATGTGCTATTCCGTCAGGAAGCCCCAAGCGCCAGCGCGGGGTAGATGTCCTCCACCCCAACCGGCGCTGCTTTTCCTTCGAGGGTCGCCACCTCGACCCCCGTCGCTCGCGCTCCGGGCTTCCCGAGCGGACTCATGCCGGGGAGTCTTTCGCGGCAGAAAAACCGCTGCCGAGCGGTGAAGAAGGCCCGCATTGCCGGGTGATCGACCGCTCGTTACAGTAAGGGGCTCGCTGATTTCCCGACCTGCTTCTCCGAACCGGATCACGACCATGAAAGACGGCATCCACCCCAACTACATCCACACCGTCGTTCGCTGCGGCTGCGGCAACACCTTTGCCACGCGGAGCACCGTGCCGGAGATCAAGGTCGACATCTGCAACGTCTGCCATCCCTTCTTCACGGGCAAGCTGAAGTTCGTCGATACGGCCGGCCGGATCGAGAAGTTCAAGTCGAAGTTTGCCGGCGCGGGCTACGCCAGCCTCAAGAAGAAGAAGGTCGCTGAAACGCCTGCCTCCTAACCCCGGCCTCGTGGCCTGGTGCGGTGACCCCGGCTCCTGGCCCGTCTGGTTTTCCGAGGGGCGGGCCGTCGCGATCCATGGCTGATCTCACTTCCGGCGGTCTGCGCAGTCAACTCGAGCAGAAGCTCGCCCGGTTCGAGGAACTGGAGAAGTCCCTCGTCGACCCGGCCGTGCTGGCCGACCAGCAGAAGCTCTCGGCCGCCGCCCGCGAGCATGGCACGCTCGCCCGGCTCGCGCTTCGCTACCGGCAGTTCGTGGCGCTCGAACGGCAGATCCGCGAGCATCGCGAGATGATCGGAGGCGACGACCACGACCTCCGCGAGCTCGCGGAATCGGAGCTTCCGGAGCTCGAGCGGAGCCGGGAGTTGGAATGGGATGCACTGCTCGACCTCTGCTCGGGCGACGAAGACGCCGACCGCACGCGATGCATCATGGAACTACGTGCCGGCACAGGGGGCGACGAGGCGGCGCTCTTTGTCCGCGACCTCTACGAGATGTACCGCCGTTGGGGCACCGAACTCGGCTGGGACTTCGAGGTGCTCGACGCCAGCCCCACGGAACTCGGCGGCTTCAAGGACATGATCCTCGGCGTCTCGGGAGAGGCGGTGTTTCGCAAGCTCCAGCACGAGAGCGGCGGCCATCGCGTGCAGCGGGTGCCCGATACGGAGACGAAGGGACGGATCCACACCTCGGCGGCCACCGTCGCCGTGCTGCCGGAGCCCGAGGACGTGGAGGTGTCGATCTCTCCTGACGATTACCGCAAGGATCTCTTCTGCGCGAGCGGCCCGGGCGGGCAGCACGTCAACAAGACGGCCTCCGCCGTCCGGCTCACGCACCTCGAGACGGGGATCGTGGTTCAATGCCAGGACGAGAAGAGCCAGCACAAGAATCTCGCCAAGGCGCTTCGGGTGCTCAAAACGCGGCTCTATGAACATCAGCGGGCGATCGAGCACGACAAGCGTTCGGCCGAGCGGAAGACGCAGGTCGGCTCCGGCGACCGCAGCCAGCGGATCCGCACCTACAACTTTCCGCAAAACCGCGTCACCGACCACCGCATCAACGAGAGTTTCACGCTCGACCAGGTGATGGCCGGGCGGCTCGGGCTGGTGATCGATGCGATCGAGCAGCACGCCCGGGCGCAGCGGAAGAGCGAGATGGAGCAGTCGTCCAAGTCCACCGCGAGTTGAGGAGACAGGCATGAGTGACGACGTCTGGACGGTCGGGCGGCTGCTCACCTGGACCACGGACTGGCTCGGGGCTCGCCACAGCGACTCCCCGCGACTCGATGCCGAGGTGCTCCTCGCGCACGTCCGCGGCTGTCCGCGGATCGCCCTCTACACCGCCTTTGGCACGCCCGTCTCCGAGCAGGAACGGTCGCGGTTTCGTGAACTGGTGAAACGGCGCGGCGAAGGGGAACCCGTGGCCTATCTCGTCGGCAGCCGCGAGTTCTTCTCGCTCCCCTTCACGGTCACGAAAGACGTGCTCGTGCCACGCCCCGAAACCGAAGGGCTCGTCGTCCGCGCCATCGACCTCTGCAAGGCGGCCGCCGCGCCGCGGATCATCGATATCGGCACCGGCAGCGGCGCGATCGCGGTGACGCTGGCAAAGCACCTGCCGAAGGCCTCGATCGTGGCCACCGACATCTCCCCGGCCGCGCTCGTGCTGGCCCGGGCCAACGCGGAACATCACGGCGTGGCCGACCGGGTCGAGTTCGTGGAATGCGATCTGATGTCCGACCCGCGGGCCGCGGGCCCCTGGGACGTGATCGTCAGCAATCCACCCTACGTCCGCGAGGACGAGTTCGAGGCCCTGCCCCGCGACGTCCGGCTCCACGAACCGCGGACGGCGCTCGTCTCGGGGCCGACGGGGGTGGAGGTCGTCGAGCGGTTGGCTGCCGCTGCGCCCGCCGCGCTCGCGCCGGGGGGGTGGCTCCTCGTCGAGATCGGGCCGGCAGTGGCGGAGGCGGCCGAGAAGGTGATCAAGCATCAGCCGAGCCTCATGCCCGAGCCCACGCTCAAGGACATGGCCGGCATGCCCCGAATCGTGCAGGCCCGCCGCCCCGGCTAGAGCGCATCCGATGTTGGTGGATCGCAGGCTCGAGGGCCGGACGTTTACTCCCGGAAGCCGACCGGCCGGAAGGCCGCGGACTCTTGAGGTACGCAGCTCGGGGCTGCCCGTGCCCCGAGAGCCGGACGTTCGCTACGGCCCTCGTGGCCTCCGCTCTCTGCACGCCGGCTGCGCTTCGGCATCCTGCTTGCGCTGGCCGCCGAGCCCGGCTCTCGGAGCACGGGCAGCCCCTCGCGGGTTGTCGATTGCGTTCCTTGCCGGGGAAGCCCCGAGCGCGAGCGACGGGAAGACGGGTGGCGACCGTGGGGGCTCCGCGGAGCGACGTGGGGTGGAGCCCGTCTTCCCCGGGCTCGCGATGGGGGCTTTCTTGCGGGAGTCGTAGCTTTCTCGCGAAGCCCGCCCCGTAAAAAAACGGCGGAAGTTGCCCCTTCTGGCCGCTGCGCTCGTCAAGAAGAGAGGGCGGCGCGCGGCCGGCTCGGCCACGCACCGCCGCCCTGCCAGCGCCCGCTGGAGCCCCCCACTGTGGTCAGCGATCCTCGACCTGCCGCGATTCTGGAGCGCATCGCCGCGGGCATCAGCGACGTCATTCGCCCGGCGTGCCGTGCCGGCCGCAGCGGCATGGATTGGCTGCGGGGCCTGCGGCGGACCGAGCCGCTGCCGAGCCGCCCCGTCGTTGCCGTCGCGGTGTGCCTGGCAATGGGCTGCGCTGCGGTCCGCGGCCTGTCGGGCGTGTCGGGGGCCAGCCTCGCCGTCGCCTGCTGGGTGGCGGCGGCGCTGGCGGTCGTGGCCTGGCTGGCAGCGGTGAGGTCGGGCCACCATCGACGTGCGGAATGGAGCGTTGGTGCGGCGATCTGCCTGGCAGGAGCGGCATGGTCGGCCGCGCAGTTCGATCTTTTCCGTGCGACCGATCTCGCCTGGCGGCTTGGTGACTCCCCTGCCCCGGTGGCTGTCATGGGCACGGTCGAGGAGTCGTTTCGGCTCCTGCCTGTGCCGACGGAGGATCCGCGGCGAACCGCCGCGATCGGGCCTTCGAGCGAGTGCGTGGTGCGGATCGACGCCTTCCGCTCCGGGAGCCGCTGGGTGCCCGCGTCCGGTCGTGCCGCCGTGGTCGTGGACGGTGAGCCGCCGCCGCTCGCGTTGGGTGATCGGATCCGTGTGCTGGGGCGTGGCCTGCGGCCCGCGGCCGCCGGCAATCCGGGGGAGTTCGACTTCCGTCTCCGCGGCCGATCGAACCGCTGCCTGTCGATCGTCAGGGTGTCGTCGGCGCGGTTCATCCGACTCGTGTCGCCGCCGGGTCGCCTCGCGCTCGCCGCGTCTATCGACGGCCTCCGTCGGCGGGGCGTCGCCGTGCTCGATGGCTACGTCTCGCGTGAGCGGGCGCCCCTCGCGGCGGCGCTGCTCCTCGGCAGTCGTGAGTCGCTGCCCCGCGAGGAGGCCGACGATTTCCTCGCCACGGGCACGGTCCACATCCTGTCGATCTCCGGCCTGCACGTGGGCCTCCTCGCTGCCGCGCTCTTCATGATTCTCCGCGCGGCGTCGGTGCCTCGGAGCTGGTCGCTGGCGGCGATCGCCCTGGTGACGGGTGGCTACATGCTGCTGGTTCGGGCGGAGACGCCCGTGCTGCGGGCCACGCTGCTCGTCTGGCTGTCGTGCCTCGCGGCAGCCTGTGCGCGGAGGTCGCCGGCCATCAATGCACTGGCGATCGCCGCCGTCGTCGTGCTGATCTGGCGTCCGGCCGAGGTCTTCAGCGTCGGAGCCCAGCTCTCGTTTCTCTCGACGGCCGTACTGGTCGGCGTGGCGGCGATGCTGCCGAGGTCGTCGGCCCCCGTCGATCCGATCGATCGCCTCATCGACCGGAGCAGGTCGCCGGTGGAGCGGATGCTGCGGAGTGTCGGCTGGCAGTCGTGGACGCTGTTTCTCGCCGGGGCCGCCGTCTGGACGGTCACCGCGCCTCTCGTCACATCGCGATTTCACGTGATCAGCCCCGTCGGACTCGTGGTCAACGTGCTCGTGGCCCCTCTCGTGGCGTTGGCGATGGGCTGGGGGTTTCTCTGCCTGCTCGTGGCCCCGGTCTCGTCCACGCTGGCAACGCTTGCCGGGGCCGCCTGCGACGCGACGCTCGCCGGAATCTCGCTGATCGTGCGGCTGGCGGCCGATTTTCCCTGCGGACACGCGTGGACCCCGGGACCGTCCGCGTGGTGGGTCGCAGGCTGGTATCTGCTTCTGGCCGCCACGCTCCTCTGGCTGCCCGCCGTCAGGCTGCGCCGCATGCAGACCTGGGCGGTGGTCGGAGGAGCGTGGGTGTTCGTCGGGATCGTGGTCGCCGGGGCCGGTCGACTCGCCACCGACGCCCGACCGGGTGTGCGAATGGTGATGGCGGCGATGGGGCATGGCTGCGGGATCGTCATCAGGTCTGCGGAGGACCGTTGTCTCGTGTTCGACGCGGGCCGACTCGGAGCCCCGGGCGCCGCCCGCCGCGCCATGGCGGGCGTGCTCTGGAGCGAGGGCATTTCACGGATCGACACGCTCGTGATCTCGCACGCCGACACCGATCACTTCAACGCCGTGCCGGAACTGCTCGAACGATTCGCGGTCGGCGAGGTGGTGGTGCCCCCCGCGTTTCTCGCGACCGCCGCCCCCGCAGTCACCGACCTGCTCGCACGCCTCCGTGAGCGCGGCATCCCGGTGCGGACGGTGGCCGCCGGCGACTCGTTTGCGCTGGACCGATCGTGCCGAGCCCGAGTGCTCCACCCCGCTGCCGTCCCGGCGAAAACCAGCGTGTCGGACAACGAGACGAGCATCGTGCTCGCGATCGAGTCGGCCGGCAGACGGCTTTTGCTCACGGGCGACATCGAGGGCGGGGCTCTCGAGCGGCTGGTGGCAGCCGACCCCGATGCCTGCGACGTGCTCGTGGCACCGCACCACGGGAGTCGCACGAACCTGCGGGCCGACGTCGCCGCCGCCACGACGCCGGCTCTGGTGCTCGTCAGCGGGCTCGGCGGCAAGGCGTGGGCCGAGGTCCGCGACGCCTACGCAGCGGCGTCCGGCCCCGCGATGGCCGCGGTGCTCAAGACGGGGGGCGAGGGGGCGATGGCCCTCGACTGCGACGCGGAGACGATCGCGATCACGAGATTTTCCGCGGGAGCCTGGCGGCGCGTCGTACCAGGCGGCCACACGACGAGTGGCTCCGGCGCTATGCCGCCAGGCGGCCGGCAGGTCGCGTCAGCGCCAGGCCTGCGGCGATGAGCAGTAGTTGGCTGAGCACGTAGCCCGCCAGCAGCATCAGCACGCCGCTGGTAAACCCGTAGCTGTGCAGGCCGATGCCAAGCTGGTTGGTACCGAACCAGCTCCAGGCGGTGATGATGTTGCCACCGATCGTGAAGAGCGCGAATCCGCGTGGCCCGATCCAGCGGTCCCAGCGGGCGTGCAGGACCGCCGCATTCCAGAGCACGATCATCAGGGCGCCGTTCTCCTTCGGATCCCAGCCCCAGAAACGGCCCCAGCTGTCGTCGGCCCAGAGCCCGCCGAGCACGGTGCCGATGAAGCTGAAAAACAGCGCGAAGCAGACGACGCCGTAGGTCATGCGATACAGCCTGTCTTGCACCTGACGGTGTGCCGCCACGTCGGCCTGCCCCATGAACCGGCTCCACAGGAGATGCACGATGGCGCACGTACCGAGCATGCCCGCGAGGAACGTGGCACCGTAGCCGAGCGTGACGGTGACGACGTGGGTGGAAAGCCAGAACTGCGTGTCGAGCACGGCCTGGAGCACGTGCATCGTGTCGCCGGAATCGAGCCCATAGGCCACCATCAGCGTCAGGCCGCCGCTGAGTGCCGCCACGAGGTTGCCGATCCCGAGACGATACAGCGATTCGAGGCCGAGGCCCGCCAGCACGCACGCCCAGCCGATGAAGACGGCCGAAGAATACAGATTCACCACCGGCGGGCGTCCGGTGAGGTAGATCCGGGCAGCCAGGGCGAAGGTGTGCAGCACGAGCACGCCCACGAGCATCCACCACACGAAGCGGTTGAGCGGGCCGTGCCAGGCCAGGAAGCTCACGAAGCAGAGCACCGTCGACACGATGTAGAGCCACCGCGCCGTGTCGGTTGGATTGAACGCGTTGAGCCAGGCCTCGAACGACGCCTTCGACGCCGAGGCCTGCACGGCGGGAAGATCGGCTATCGTCCGCTGGTAGGCTGCGAGCGCGGCGTTGAACTCCGCCGGCGAGCGGTCCACGGTGGCAAGCAGTTCGGTGAATGGCAGGATGGCCGGATTGAGCCGGTAGGGCGGCTGGCCCTCTCGGCTTCCGAGCACGCGGCCCACCAGGGCGTTGACCACGGCGGGGTAGAGCGGCTGCCACCGCGTGGAGGAGCCTGCTTCTGCCGGGACGGCGTCGGCCGATGGGGCGTCGAGCGGAGGAATCGTCGCGGGCGGATGGTTCTCCTCGATCATCCGCGCTCCCTGCATGAGCCGGCGGATCTGCTCGAAGAGTGCGCGGCGGGCCTCGTCGCCTTCGCCCTCCGGTTTCGGCAGCGATGGAGTCTCGTAGGCAAACCGCACGAGGTCGTGGGCCATCAGCTTCTGGTCGATCTCGACATACTTCTTCTGCACGAAGGACCGCTGATCGGCAGGAATCTCGCGGACCTTCTCCAGCTGCGTGCGGAGCGCCGTCCTGCCTGATTGGAGCTCGGCTGCGGAGTAGCGGTGGCCTTGGCGACGCTTCAGATCGAAGAGATCCAGTACCTCGAGCGCGTCGATCCGAAACACGGGTGCCTTGTCCACCCAGGCGCTGCCCGCCATCAGTCCCAGCATCCACTGTACCGCCGACACCTTGCCCTTCGGGCCTGCGGCCTCGTCCTCGGGCATCACGACCAGGGAGCGATTGCCGAGCAGTTGCAGCGTGTTGCGGGCGACGGAATCGAGGGGCTTGATGCGGCCTTCGTGCATCACGGGAAGCGTGCCGGCCGCCCGCCAGTCGGCGTCGGCGCGGTTCACGCGGCGCTCCATCGTCCTCGGCAGCACACACAGGGCCACGAGGCCGAGCGCGAACGCCGGCAGAAGCCAGCCGCGGGCTGGTTTCGCAGGCGCAGGAGACGGCGTGGGCTGCCGCCGCCGGCTGCGGTCCGACTCGGTCGCCGCCGCGGCGACCACGCGCGACTCTCGCTCGTGACGATCGGCGAACCGCACGAAGGTGCCACCGAAGTGGACGAGCATGCCCCAGAAGGCGAGCACGCAGGCGACGTACGGGATGAGCCAGCCCGCGTTTTCCACCACCTGGAGACCGGTCATCTCGCCGACTTTCCCGTTGCCGAGATCGACCTGCGAATACTGGCTTTGATAAAAGGTCTCCCCGCGGTAGCGCACCGGATTGTTCATCCAGATCCGCCCCTTTTGCTCGGCCTTGGTCTCCCGGTCGGTGAAGGTGACGTAGGAGGAGTAGTCGCGGGGCGTGGCGCTGGCGGAGTAGTCGATCCGCCGCACGTCGTCGAGCGTCACACTGTAGGGCTTGTATTCCCGCCGGAACCGCAACTGCAGCCGCCACGGCTTGCCATCCGCCTCGACCGTGTCGCACTCGTCACCGGCACCTCCCATGAAGATCCGCGCCTGGTCGTTGAGGAACTGCGTGACGAGGTGGGTGCCCAGATCGCGGCCAGTGCCCCTCTCGACGAGCTGCACATAGGCCGAGGCGATGTTCGACTGCGACGAAGCGCCCCCCTGCGGCGGCACCGCGGCCGCCAGCCAGGAGAGGCCGATGCCCGTCGTGGCCGGGTTCTTCGCCACGGGGCCCACGCGGATAACGTTCGAGTTGGGGAAGAAGTCGATCACTCTGACGTCGAACGGCAGGCCATCGGCCACGATCGGCTCGCCGCCGGCGCGGGCCCTGAGCAGACGGCCGCTGATCGCCGTCACGTGGTCGTTCATGGCGTCGCTCGGATCGACGATCGCCAGTTCGGTCTCGTCGGTGCGATAGGCCACGCTGGTCGTCTGCCCCTCGACGAGCGAGATCCGCTCCTCGATCTGCCGATCGCCGAAGACGAACTGGCCGATCATGAGGAGGCCCACGGCCACGTGGATCAGCACGTTGCCGCCGCGAACCCCAAACACCATGATCAGGCCGGCGAGCAGCACGAGGGCCGCGACGCTCGACTGAATGAGCTGCCACATGATCCGCAGGCCCGGTTCGTTCATCCGCCACGACTCGCCGCCGAAGAGCGTGAGCGCGACGACGCATCCCACCGCGGCCGCCGCGGTCCAGAGGCTCCCCGCCACGAGCCTGCGACGGCTGCCCCAGGCGGCGACGGCCAGCCCGGCCGCCAGCGCCGCTCCACCCCCTTGCACCATCCGCCAGACGGTCTCGTAGTCGATGGGCGGCCGGCCTTGCAGGCCATCCGTGCGATGGCCGGTGAGGATCACGGCGAGGGTGAGCAGGCCGCCGAGCAGCGTCACGGTCGTGCCCCAGAGCAGCCGCCTGCCGCGGGCCGCGACGTGGAATCGCGTCACCTTCGCGGCGATCAGGTTCGCGAGCATCACGAGGCCGATGGTGCCGCCACCTGGAAACGGAAACCAGCCGGTGAGGCCCGATTCCCCGAAGACCGTCACGGGGAAAAAGTCGGAGAACGGGACCTTCGCGACCCAGCTGTTGAAATACTCGGCCTTGACCTCGGGCAGATTCTTTTCGTCCTGGGCGAGTGTGCCGACGAACAGCAGGAACGTGGCCGCGAGGAACATCACGACCGTGATCTTGAGCGACCCGGCGGCCCGCAGCAGTTGCCAGGCCGTGCCGCCGGCGGTGTCCGCACGGTCGGCGCCGGACTCGAACGACGGCTGGGAAAGGGACGCGCTTGCGGATGCCATGGTCGATTCCTGTCGGAGCGGCACTGCTGCCGCAGGTCGGTCACTGCTTCCAGCGGATCGACGAAACAAAGCGGATGAAGGCGTCACGCTCACGGCGAGCCACGGCGACCGCTCCTTTGTACTTCACAAACAGCGAGGTCGAGTCGTCAACGGGGATCATCGCGCCGAGGATGGCCTGCCCGCTGTCCTGCGATGCCGTGGCCTCCGCGTCGAGCAGCAGCACGACGCTGGCTTCTGCGCCATCGACATCGACCTTCTCCGCCCCGGCGACGGCCGCGGCGGCCGTCCGCCGGATCGCTTCAGGATCGCCCGCCGCGTCGAGTTGCCCCTGCCACCGCTCGACGTTGCTCGCGAGCGTGCCGGCGGCCGGAATGATCGTGACTTCGTTGCGGTCGGCGGGGTCGCCCATGAGGAGCGTGGCCAATCGCATGCCGCTGGCGCCGGCGTCCTGCCAGCCGTCGGGCACGTCGAACGTGAGTCGTGCCGCCGCGGCGGGCTCCTCTCGCGGCGGCGCTGCCACGGGGGCCGGCTCGGCCTGCTTGGGAACCGTGGAGAAGCGGATGTCACCGGGCCGCACTTCAGCGTCGCGGCCGCAGCCGGTCGCCAGCAATGCCGCCGCGCCGACCGCCGCCCATCGGGCCAGCGCGGGCATGGATGGTGAGTGGGCGGGGCACGGCATCACGAGGCGGGTCTCCGGCGGCAACCGGCAACATAAAACGTTTCGCCGGGCATCAGACGAATTCTAGCAGGCCAACGCCCTTTGTCCGCCAGAGTTCCTCCGCCGGGGCGGCGGGTCACCGCCAAGCGAACGTTTCCGTCAAGGCCTTCAGCAGCGGGCTGGACAGCGGGGCGACGCCGGGCGCTCGGACGGCCCACACCAGGTCGATCATCACCAGGCTGCAGGTGAGCAGAAAGAGCGTGCAGCAGACGAGCCCGAGAATCTGCAGGATGCTGAACGGCGGTCCGGCCGGGACGGTGTCGCCGAACGTGTCTTCGCCGGCGATCACTCCCGCCGCGCCAATCGAGTCGTCGAGCGATACCGATCCGGAGTCGTCGGCCACCGTGCCGAAGAAGCTCGAGTCGCCGGTGTCTTCGGTGGCAATCACGACGGAGGCGCTTTCCTCGTCGGAGACCGCGTCGCCCAGTTCGAACGCATCGCCGGCGAGTGAGCCACCGAACGTGTCCACCCCGGACGCGACCAGCGAGTCGCCGAGCACGATTCCTGAGCCGCCGCCGTCGCCCCCTTCGAGCGACAGCCCGCTGTCGAGCGGACCCGACAGGACCGCGCCCGAGGTGGGGCCCGAAAGTCCCGGCCCGGAGCCGGCCACGATGGAACCCGAGCCCAGGTTCGACAGGTTGAGGCCGATGCCGGAGGCGGCGTTGCCGGCCGGCGACGATGCCGGGCCGCGAGCCAGCGACGGCGAAGACGCACCGATGATCGACTCGAGGGCGAGGTCCGCGTTGTCGAGTGCGCTCCCTGCGTCGTCGATCGCGAGTTCGTCACCGCCTCCACGGACGAGCGTCTGCGAGGGCTGGGCCGAACCGGACACCGCCGATCCGAAAATCGATTCCGTCTCCTCGATCGCCTCGCCCAGCACGATGCTGTCGTCGGCGTCCGGGCCGGGACCGCCGGCAGGCCCACCGATCCCCGGGGACGACAGTTCCAGTTCGAGCGAGAGTTCGCCCGAGCCCGAGCTCTCGTCGTGGAGTTCCGCAGCCACGCGTTCGATGTCTTCGAGCTTGAACTTGACCGTCGCGCCGTCCCGC
>JAIOPD010000041.1 GCA_021414115.1 Planctomycetia bacterium | reverse complement strand
AACGTCGCGGAGGCGGAGCGTTTCGTCTATGGATCGGGTCCTCTGCCAGCTCTCGTTGTGGGCAGTTCGATGGTCGAGTCGGTCGATCTGCTCACCCACGGGAAACTCCAGGTTTTGGGAATGAACGGCATGTCGGCCCGCGAGGCCCTAGAGATCCTCGTGCGATCAGGGCGGCGCCCGCGACGGGTTGCCGTGGAACTCAACGGCCTCATCGCCCCTCCAAACGACGCGTTTCTAAAGCGGCTCTTTAACCCGGTCATGCTGCCGCTGCGAAGGAGGGTGTTGGCGCTGCGAACGGAGTATCAGCCGGCATCGGTGATCATGTCGTTGGCCAAGGGCTTTTTCGGCAGGGGCGCGTCGCGAGGCGCGGCCACGCCGCATCTCGGCTCGGTCGCAGACATTCGCATCGATCAACTGCGCGAACTCTACAGAAACCCCCCCGACATGAAGCACCTGCGTGGGAACCTCGTGTCGGTGCGCGACTCCGTCGCCGTGCTCGAGGACCGCGGCGTCGACGTGATCTATTTCGAATACCCGGTGCCCCACGGGCTCTCGAAGACGCGATTTCACGAGGCGCGGCGGGCCGCGAGCGTCGAGATCCTTGGAGCGAAGGCCGCCGAGACCGTCTACTTCGACGAGGACGCGTTTCGCACCCGTGACGGAATCCACCTCGACGCCGAAGGGCAGCAGGCCGTGGCGGATCGCCTCACGCAGATGCTCCTCGGGACCGGCGGCGAAGCGACCGCCGAGAGATGATGCGGATTCTCTTCCTCGATCACTCCAGTCATCCAGCCGGAGCCGCGGTGAGTCTCCGCTATCTCGCAGCCGGACTGATCGCCCATGGGCACGACGTCCACGTGGCCCTCGTGTGGCCGTGCCCCGACCTCGAAGGCTTTTACGCCGCCGCCGGGCTGACCCTGCATCCTTTGCGGGCGTTTCCCACGATCCCGCACACCACGGCCGGCTGGATTCGCTTCTCCAACCCCCGGTCGCTGCGCGGGCTCGTGCAGCTGGCTCGTCGCTACCCGGAGGCTGCGCGCCGGCTGCGATCGCTCGTGGACACGGTGGCCCCTGATATCGTCCATCTCAACTCCGTCACGCTGCTGCCGGCAGCGCTCGCGCTCGGGCAGTCGCCGGCCAAGGTGGTGTGGCACATCCGCGAATCCCCGCCTTTCGGTGGCCGTGGCTGGCGGACGAGGGCGATCGCCCGCACGATGAAATCGGCGGCGGCCGAGACGATTTTCATCTCGCACGACGACCAGTCGATGTGGACGAAGGGAGCGGTCGGCACGGTGGTGTATTGCTGCACCCCGACTCCCACCACAGCGCATCGGCGGACGGAGGTCGAACTGCGGGCCGACCTCGGTCTCTCCCCCTCCGACCGGGCGATCCTATTCGTCGGCGGCTTCCAGGAAATCAAGGGGTTCCAGGTGCTCTGTCGGGCGTTTCCGCGTGTCGCCCGGGCCGTGCCCGAGGCGCGGCTGGTGATCATCGGCGCTAACGTGCCGCCGCCGGCATCGCGCCTGGCGGCGATCGCCCGACGCTACGGCCCATACGTCGGGATCCGGTCGTATCACGACCGCTGCCATCGTCTCCTCGAAGAGAGCATCCCGCCGGCTCGCCGGGTCGTGAAGCCACTCGTGCCGAACGTCGCGGATTACCTCGATCTCTGCGAGTTTCTGGTGTTTCCCTCGGTGAGGCCGCACTTCGCCCGGCCCGTTATCGAGGCCGCCTTGTCGGGCAAGCCTTCGATCGCGTCGGACTTCGGCGGCATTCGCGAGGTGGTGAGCGAGGGCGACGGCGCTAGGCTCGTTCTGCCTGGAGACCCCGCGGCTCTCGCCGACGCGATGATCGCTATGCTCCGCGACCCGGAGGCCACCCGCCGCATGGGGCAGCGGGCCCGAGAATTTTCCGGCCAGCGATTCAGCGTGGAGCCGCACGTGGCCGCCGTCGAGGGCTTGTATGCCCGGGCGGTGTCCCGGAAAGACGCGGCCTGTTCTGAGGCGATCGATCGACGTGTCGATACTTGACTTAGGTCGTGATTCGAAGGTGCCGCCGCCCCATGCCGACGCGTCGCGCGTCCCGGAAACCTGTCTGGTGACGGGCAGCCTTCTGCCCTGGACGGGAGGGCCGCTGCGATCCACCGGGGCTTTCCAGCGAGCCCTCGATGCACGGGTCGTGTCGTTCCTCGAGCGACGTGATGTTCCGCACCACGCGCTCGCCGTTCCCCAGGGCCGGCTCGCCCTCGTCACATGCCGCCGATTCCCGGGCGCCCGCCATTTTCTCGTGCCGGATTTCCGGCCGTTGGAAGCCGCTCGCCGGATCGTCGAGACTTCAGACCTTGTCTCGTGCCACTCGTTCTACACGTTCCACTCTCCATGGGTGCACAGTGTGTGCCGCCGGCGCGGATTGCCCTACTGGATCGTGCCCCACGGCATCCTCGATCCATACGTCGCCCGCCGGAATCCGGCCGTCAAACGCCTTTTCATGACCATGGTCGGCCGCGCGTGCCTGGCCAACGCGGCAGCGACAGTGTTCTCGTCGTGCAACGAGCGCGACAAGGCCTTGCAAACCGCGCGCATCGCCAACCCGGTGGTGATCCCCTGGCCCGTCCGGATCCCCCCCGACTTCGATCGCGACGCCGCCCGCTTGGCCCTGCGGGCGCGGCTCGGCATCCCGCCCGACGCAAACCTGCTGCTCTTCCTCGGCCGATTGCATCCGATGAAACGGCCCCTCGACACGATCCGGATGTTTGCGGCAGGCATGGATCATCGCTGGCACATGCTGCTCGTCGGGCACCCCGATGGGGTTTCGGCGGAGGACTGCCGGCGGGTGGCCGAGTCGTGCGGCGCGGGCGCGAGGGTGCACGTTGTCCCGGGCGTTGATGCGGCCGCTGTCGAGGGCATCGTCCAGGGCTGCGACCTGTTCATTTCCCTCTCGTGGCGCGAAAACTTTAACAACGCCGCCGCCGAATGTCTGGCGAATGGGATTCCCATCCTGCTGTCTCCTGGCAACGATCTGCTGGCCGACATCGGGCCGTCGCCCGCCGTCGGCGCGATGTCCGACGACGCATCCGCCACGATTTCTTCGTTGAAGGACTGGGGATCGATGGGCTTTGCCGAACGGCTCGACCGGGGCCGCGCTGGGCGGAATTGGGCGGCTGCAAACCTGTCGTTTGAAATCTTCCGCAACCGTCTGCTGGCGCTCCGCAGCCAGACGCTGTCCGCCCATGGATAAACCCCAGGTCGATCACGCGGCGTCTCCGGCGTTGCTCCCCGTGACGGTGATCCTGCCGGTGCGGCGGGAGCCGGCCCAGGTGGCCGACGTCCTGCCGCTGCTCGGCACGTTCGAGCGCGTGATCGTGGTCGAATCCACCGACGACCCCGTCACCCGGGAACTTGCCAGCAGGCATGGCGCCGACTTCCGTGTGTTTTCCTGGGCGGGCGGGTATCCGAAGAAGCGCACCTGGGCCGCGCGCAAGTGCGATGTCACGACGCCGTGGATCCTGTTTCTCGACGCCGACGAACGCCCCACCACGGGGTTTATCGAGGAACTGCGTCGCACGCTCCCGCAGACCGATGCGGCGGGGTTTTGGCTCACCTACGACATGGTGTTTCTTGGCAGGCGACTGCGGTTTGGAATCCCGCAGCGGAAGCTGGCCTTGATGCGCACGGGCGCGGGAGCCTACGAGCCGATCGACGATCCCGGCTGGACCGACCTCGACATGGAGGTGCACGAGCACCTCGTCGTTGACGGCGCCGTGGGCGTGATCCGCGCGCCGCTGGTGCACCTCGACTGCAAGACCATCGACGCCTACGTGCGGCGCCACAACACCTACGCGACGTGGGAGGCACGCCGCCATGCGGCGCTCTCCAACAAGCCGGAGCGGTGGCGTGAGCTGACCCTCCGGCAGCGCGTGAAGTATCGGCTGGTGGGTTCGCCGGTGTTTCCGCCGCTCTATTTCGTGTTGCAATACTTCCTCCGCCTCGGGTTTCTCGACGGCGGGGTCGGGGCACGATTTGCCCTGCTGAAGGCGGGGTATTTCGCGCAAGTCGGCGCGAAGATCGCCGAAGAGCGGATGCATCCCCCCGCAGCCCGGCCGCCCGTTACCACCGGCATTGGGGCTCCTCGATGATTCGCACGGTTCTTTGGCTGGGGCCCGCGTTCACGATCGCCGAGTCGCTGGCAGCGACGGCGCTCGCCCCCGCCGCATCGCGTTGGCAGGAAGGTTTTCTCGGGGGGTTGACCGACGCGGGCGCGTCCATCGGCATCGTAGCCAACCATGCCGAGCGCCTGTGGCCCCGCGGGCCCGCACGGGTCGCAGGATCGAGAGGCCAGTTTCATGGCATTCCCCGAGACTCGGTGGCCTATGTGAATCTACCCGGATTGCGAGAGGGCAGTGTTGCATCGCAACTGGGTAAATCAATTGACCGCTTTTGCGAGGATCGCGGTATTCCAGACGCTATCGCGTCGTACAACACCTGGCGGCCCATCGCGAACGCCTGCAGACGGGCCAGCCAAAAGCTTGGCATCCCGTGGATTCCCGTGCTGCTCGACCACGATCCGCCGACAGCCGGCTGGGCCAACGTGATGGAGGGAGTTGCCGGGTCTGCGGGTGTCGTCTTCGTGTCACACTGGGCATTTATGCACGCGCCGGTCGAGCGCAAATTGCACCTCGATGCGGGCGTGACGCATGTCCCGCCCCTGCCATCGGCGCACACGCGGTCGCGGATCGTACTCTATTCCGGCGCGTTACATCGCTGGGGAGGCATCGATCTGCTGCTCGACGCGATGCAGCATGTGAAGACGCCGGGCGCCCGCCTGGTCGTCGTCGGCCGGGGGGGCCCCGCCGAAACCATGAAAAGCCTGGCAACCACAAACTTCGTCGAATACCTTGGGGCGGTCGACGAGGCGACGCTGCTACGCCTCACGGAGCAGGCGGAGGTGCTTGCGAATCCTCGGCCCAGTGGCGTGGGGGGAAACGAAATGAATTTCCCCTCGAAATTGCTGCATTACCTCTCGTCGCTCAAACCCGTCGCTACCACCCTCACGCCCGGTGTCGCGCCCGAGTATGCCGATGTCGTGCTCGAGGCGCGCGACGACTCGCCGCTGGGCTTTGCCGATGCCCTCGACCGGGCCCTGTCGCTCACCGATGATGCTCGCATCGACTTGTCAAAGAGAATTCGGGCGTTTCTCGCCGACGGCCGACTCTGGTCCCAACAGGGCCGGAGGTTTCTCGACTGGGCCACAGTTCCCAACCAAAAATGATTTCGAGATGCGTGAGGTATATCTGTGTGCCACGACCGGCTGCACGCACCAGTGGCCGTTGGCGGTCGTGGCGCTGAAAACCCCGCCCACCGCTTCCGAAGAGTATGGGCGTATCCCCAACGCATGATGCCTCTTCCGAGGACGGATCCTGACACCGTCGCGATCCTGTGGAATGGCCTGCCTCACTACGCCGTTACGGCGATAGCCTCCGCGATTCGGCTTGGACCGCGAACCGTCGTCGTCGTCAGCACGATTCCATCCGGTGCCAGTCATCCCGAGATGGAGCAGTTGCTCGGTGGCAGGATTCACTGGATCGGGACTGATGATACGTATTCTTTTCGCGATCTCGGCGAGACCGTGCCAGCCATTACGTTTACCGCCGGATGGTCAGTACCCTCCTTCATGCGGCTGGCTCGGGAGGCACGCCGGGCCGGGGGGAAGGTGGTGTGCATGTGCGACAATTCGTTCCGTGGAGATCTGCGGCAGGTCGCGGGCGCCGTGGTGTACCGAATCAGATACAGCCGGCTTTTTGACCACGTCTGGGTGCCGGGAAAGTCCGGATCCCGACTCATGCGATTCTTCGGCGTGCCGGCGAGCCGCATTTCAGAGGGTTTGTACACGGCCGACACCACCGTCTTCAGGTGCACGACCCCGATCGAGTTGCGACCGTTGCAGTTTGTGTTCGCGGGGCAGTTCATTGATCGAAAAAATGTGTTGCGCCTCTGCGAAGCATTCCTGCGCTTCCGCCGAGGGACCGCCGGGGCCTGCGCTCTTCATCTCTACGGATCGGGTCCGTTGCGGGATCGAATCCCCTCGCATCCCGACATCCACGTCCACCCGTTTGCCACCCCGCCGCGGCTATCCGCGGCCTTCAATCAGGCGCGGTGCCTGGTCCTGCCAAGCACCCTCGATCACTGGGGATTGGTGGTGCATGAGGCCGCCTGCTGCGGAACGCTGCTGATCGCAAGCCGCGCGACCGGTGCGGCACAGGATCTGTGTGCGCCTACGAACAGTCATTTGATTGATGCCTCGAGCATCGATGATATCGTTGAGGCATTCCACTGGGTGGCATCACTTGATGTACATGACCTTGCCGCCGCTTCCCGACAGAGCCAACACCTCGCAGCGGCCTTCAGCATCGATCGGTGGGGCGATACGTTCCGCAGGATTTGCAAACAGCTAACTTCGGCGCCCGCCGGCTCCGGGGATTTGTGCGGTGAAAGTTTTGGCCACCAAATCGATCCGAACACTTGATAGCGATCATTCGATTGGTACGGCGCTCTCAAAGCGTTGCAGTAGATTCATAGAAACTATGGAAGACTTTGCAAAAAATACCCTGCGACGCCTTGTTCGCGTTACCGGCTATGACATCGTAAAGTGGCATCCCATACCCGTGGATGTGGCCGCGAGAAAGCGGCTCCTCGACGGCTTTGGTATCGATGTCATTCTCGACGTCGGCGCGAATGCGGGGCAGTTTGCCCTGTCGCTGCGCGCATCCATGGGCTATCGCGGCGAGATCGTGTCATTCGAGCCCTTGCCTGACGCGTTCGCTCACCTGCGGGGTTTGGCCGACCAGGATCCTGCCTGGGAAGCGCACAATGTTGCGTTGGGCGAAGCGGACGGACAGCTGAAGCTGAACGTGTCGAGGAACCGGGTAAGCAGCTCTTTTTTGGCAATTCGTGAAACCAGCACGTCCGTCGAGCCCGAATCAGCCTACGAAACAGAGTGCGTCGTGACCGTGAGAAGCCTCGACAGTCTCTTGCCGCAACTCGACGCCGTAAAGGGAGACAGCCGCGTGATGTTGAAACTTGACACACAGGGCTTTGAAAGCCGCGTCATCGCCGGCGCGAAGGAATCGTTGTCGCGGATGAGCCTGGTGCAGATGGAGATGTCTCTCGTCAGGCTCTATGACGACGAGGTTCTGTTTCTGGACATGTGTAATCTGATGCGAAAGCTTGGATTCGATCTGATCGCTCTCGATCCTGGCTTTGCGGACGTGGCAACGGGCCGGCTGCTTCAGGTTGACGGGCTATTTGCAAGGTCAGCGGCTATAAGTGACGCGTAGACTGAGCAACTAATAGTTGTTCCACAGGGACTCACGAATGGCACCGCGATGGGTGGGATTGAAGCGATTTGTAGCAAGCATCATTCAAAGCGATCTGATCGGAAATGCCATTGCCTGGTTCTACGGAAATGTCATTCCATTTCATGGAATCCCGGTCGATGTGAGCCAGTCAGGCATCCCAGCCGCCAATAAGGCTGCTCTGTGGTGGGGCATGTATGAGTCTGCGGAGCATCGGTTCATCAAAGCGTTTCTTTTGCCGAGTCTGCCCGTTATCGAACTCGGCAGCAGCATTGGAGCGATTAGCAGCGTGATCGCAGGCCGACTTGACCAAGGACAGCGGCTCACGTGCGTCGAGGCCAATCCATCCTTGATTCCTCAGCTCCGGAAAAACCTGGACCGGAACGCTTCCCATCTTTCCACTGAAATCATCCACGCGGCGGTCTGCTACGAAGGCAAAACGGTGCGGTTTGGGGTATCGGCCAACAACCTCACTTCCAGCATTCTGGGCGATGCTAGGGCGGAGACGACTACGGTCCCGGCGGTCAAACTGAAGGCACTGCTCGCACAAGGGGATCGGGGGCCTTATCAACTCGTTGCGGACATCGAAGGCGCGGAAATCGCCTTCCTGCTTCACGACGCGGAGACCCTGCGGGCGTGCCAGGTGATGGTTCTCGAACTTCACCACACGCAATCGAACGGGGCGGCCTACACGCCGACCGATCTCGAGCATCTGATCGAGAGCCGGGGATTTCGCATCGCCGCACGCTACGGCGCGGTTGTCGCTTGCCAGAGGCTCGATGCAGTGACCCCGAAGGCGGGCGTGCGACCGTAACCATCGCAGTTGGCAGGCTTCGAGAGGGTATACGACATCATGGATCTGAAGAACTATTACGACTCTGAGTACCATTCCACGCGCCATGGGACGTTGATAGCCGACTCGCAACTTTTCAACGCCCGTGCAGCCGTCGAGAACTGGCTCTATTTCCGCGACGTTCCTCCCTCGGCGCGGGTGTTTGACTTCGGATGCGGCATCGGGCAGTCGATCGCGCTGGTGCCCGGCGCGTGCGGCTGGGATCTGTCGCGTGAGTCCCGCGAAATCAGCCGGGCCCGAGGCCTGACGATCTTCGAGAATCTGACCGACGTTCCTTCCGATACCTTCGATCTCGTGTTTTCACGTCATACTCTCGAACACGTGCCCGATCCGCTGCGGTATCTCGAGGACGCCCGACGATTCGCTGGGCCAGACGGCCAGCTGCGGCTTGTGCTCCCGGGGCAGGAGCGTGCCACCGTCACCACGGACGTTGACGCCGTGAACCTGCACCTCTACTGCTGGACGCCCCAGACGATCGTGAATCTGCTCCACGTCGCGGGGTGGCGTGCCGAGCACGTGGCGTATACGCCGTATGGAGGGTATACCAAGATGCTGCCGGTGTGCCGCGCCCTGGGCGCCACCGCCTACCGGATCGCCTGCCAATCGGCGGCGCGGCTTCTTGGTACAGTTGAACTGCGCGTCACGGCCCGTAAGCGATAGTTGTTGTCACGCTGATGCGGCCCCACAAAAGTGTGGCCCCATAGGGTTTGATTGGCCACGACCGCCAAGTAGGCCGCACGGGCCATGCGACGATGGCCACGATTTCCTTCCATCGCGGTTCGCAGGATAGCAACACGGGTGTATGAGTCATGGAATCGAAGCGAATGAACACATGGCGGCAACGGATCACAGCAGGGGGTTGGCGCGTCGATCATGGCTTGACACCTTCGGCAAGACGTTTTCCCGAATGAAGCAAGCGCAGCCCCCTCGCCTCCTCCTGATCTCGCAGGTCTACGTGCCCGACCCCGCTGCCGTCGGGCAGCACTTTGCGGACGTCACCGAGGAGATGGCCGCCCGCGGCTGGGATGTGTTCGTGTTTACGTCGGCCCGCGCCTACGACGATCCTTCGCTGCGGTTTCCGCGGGTCGAGGAGCGAAACGGCGTGCACGTTCGGCGCTTTCCGCTATCCAGCTTCGGCAAGCGCTCGATCCCGGTGCGCCTGTTGGCGCAGTCGCTTTTCATGCTTCAGGCCGTCGTGCGCGCGATGTTCCTGCCCGGGCTATCAGCCGTTGTCGTGAGCACGAGCCCCCCATTCGCGGGTTTCGGCGGGGCGATGATTGGCATAGTGAGGCGCGTGCCATTTCTCTGGTGGGTGATGGACTTGAACCCCGACCAGATGGTCGCCGCGGGCAAGCTTCGGCCGACGTCGCTCTTCGTCCGCGTTTTTGACTGGATGAACCGCGTGACGTTCCGCCGGGCCGGGAAGGTCGTGGCCCTCGACCAGTTCATGGCGGAGCGGCTGACGAGAAAGCTCGATGTAGCAACCAAGATCGACGTGATGCCGCCGTGGCCCCATACCTCGATCGAGGAGAGCGACGCCCAGCAGGCAATGGCAACGCTGGCGCGGGCCGGCAGCTTATTTCGCGAGCGGCACGGCCTCGTGGATCGCTTCGTGGTGATGTATTCCGGTAACCATGCGATCCAGCATCCACTTGATACGTTGCTCGATGCCGCGGCTCGGCTCGAGACCGATCGGAGCGTCGTGTTCGTATTCATCGGCGGGGGCGCCGGAAAGGCCGGTGTCGAGCGCCGCATCGCGGCTGGCGCGACGAACATCGTCTCGTTGCCGTATCAGCCGCTCGAGAAGTTGGAGGAGAGCCTCGGCGCGGCGGACGTGCACGTGGTGAGCATGGGGCCGGAGGTCGTCGGCATCGTGCACCCCTGCAAGATTTACGGCGCCATGGCGGTCGGTAGACCCATCCTCTTCTTCGGCCCGCGGGAGTCTCACGCTGGCGTGATCGTGGAGCCTGGCGGCATCGGGTGGCGGGTGGAGCACGGCGACGTCGAGGGAACCATCTCAGCCATCAGGCAGGCCGCGGCGATGCCTACGGAGCATCGTCTCGCTTTGGGAAGCAGCGCTTTGAGGATGGTGAGTGAGGCATTCTCTCGTCGTAGACTCCTGTCGCGGCTCTGCGATCATGTCGAGAGGCTTAACGCCCGAGCGGCCAAGACATGACGCTCAGCAAAGACCTTCATGGTCAAGTCACGTTGGCACTCGTGCGAGCATTTCCATGAGCGGCGGATGGTGGCGCCTCGTTGCATACGCGGTCATCGCGTTGGCCTCTCGTACGGTGCAGGCAGACCCTGTCGAACTTTTGCCCAATGGTGGCGCCGAGAAGATCAACGACAAGATGATCCCCGCTTACTTCGGTGTTCAGAATGCGGGAGAGATAGCCTCGATCCCCGCGCCACGATCTGGGGACCGCGCAGTGCGGATGACCGCAAGGCCGCATGAATGGAATGCGTCCTTCTTCACCACACCAAACCCATCGTCGTATCCGCAAGATGATGTGCTCACGATAAAGGTCGCCCGAGGCGGCCTCTATCGTGCTTCGGTCTGGGTACGGGGTCGAGGTGAGTTTCGTCTGGGAGTGCAGCAATGGCCTTCAGTGCTAGGCTCCGAGATGTCAAAGCCGGTTGCTCTGACGAAGCAGTGGCAGCGGATTGATCTCGTGTATCGAGCCCAACCCGCGGAGATCCGTGGGGTGAATCTGCAGTTTCAGCTGAGCGGTGAGAACGCCATCGCCGATATCGATGATGCGTCTTTGACGTTCGACGAGGAGGACAACCCAGGAATACAGCACTTCGATCGCATCCCGGAGCGCGAGCTGACCTTCCGGCTCGATGTCCGCCAGGTGAGGTCTGCCGATCTTTTTGTAAACGGCCAGCAAGTACCGTTGAATCAGGGTCTGGGCTCCGTCACGATTCGCGAGGGATTAGCAGCCCTAACCCTTCGAGCGACGCCATCGGGAGGTAAACCCGGATTACGGCTACGGCTCAAGGGGCAACCCGAAACAGATGGGCGATGGCGGGCAACTGTGAAGCCTGAGGCTCAGTGGCACGAAGCGGCTTATGACGATCGGGGCTGGCCCAGCGTAGCCAGTGACGACGAAGGCTTTATGTGGACGGCCGACGTCAAGCGGCTGGCGAGAGCTCCGGCAAAAGAGGCCTACTTCCGCCAAGTCGTCTTATGGAATGAAACCCACGTGGGCCCTAATCGATGTATTTTGCCTATGGCTCGGGAGTGGGGCATCTCACGCGGCGGTTTCGAGAATCTGACCCTAGCCCTGTACTCGCCGCTGCCGCGCAGTCTCTCGGATTTCGAGTTTGTTCTGGACGTTCCCGCTGGATTCAGGGTTTTCGGAAAGAGTGGGGATTACTACACGAGGTACGTGCTCAACCAAAAGCCCGACACCGTCATCGACGAACCGCATCCGAGAGTAGGCACAAAGGCGAACCGTTATCGGTTTTCGCACCCACCAGGCCATCTGCGCGGGGATGACGCGACGGATGGGATATTCACGCAGTACTCGGTCATACCGGTAAGTTTGGACCCAACGTACGCCCCCAACACCACGGTCTTTCGGTATCACCGCCGAGCCAACGGAAACTTCACGGAACTAGAACAGCGGATACCTATTCGAGTATTCCCGCCCGTCAATGGTCGGCAGCCCAAGAGGTTCATGATCTCCGCATACGTCGGCATGCCGCTTGGGTACTCTGCGCTCTCCCCGGATCACCTCGAGGCGCTCGTGCGGCAGGTCGCGGCGGCAGGTTGGACGCATTGCAGCGTCTCGATTGCATCGCCGGGGAGCAACACCTGGGGAAAGGACTGGCTGGCTTACCAAAAGACCTACCTCGACCTTTGTCGCCAACATGGCATCCAAGGAATTCTGTGGCCGTGGCAAAGCTTTCCCATCACCGGATCCCTGATCGAGCGAGATGAGCCCGCTGCGCTACTCGATTGGGTGGAGGCAACCCCAGGCGCGCGAGCGAGGTATTTCAACGCCAAACCGGCGTGGGATCGGGACCGTGCAAATATGTATTGCCCGAGTTTTGTCACCGGCGAGGGGGCGGAACAGTTTCGCCGGATTGTGGCAAAGATCTGGAGCGGCATGATCACGCAGATGGGCGGCACCGACATTATCTGGACTGATGATGAGCGGGCGATTTTCTCAGCAAGCGGCGAGGGCAACTATTGCTTCTGTGATCGATGCAAGGCGGGGTTTCGAGAGTTTGCCGCACTACCGCCTGACGCAGGCTTGAGCGACGAGGCGCTCTTTACAACACACAATCGCGAATGGCGATTGTTCTGGGCGCATCTCTGGTTTGGCAAGGTTCACGGCGAGTTGAGGAAAACGGCGAACGGTCTCGGCAAGCGATACATGGTGTACACCTGGAACGGGTCTAACGACCTCTGGCGGGCAGCGCGCGGAAATCTAGACATAGCTTTTCCAGGGTTGCCGGGTAGCAATGTGTTGAATGCACAATCCCAGAAGAACACTGACGACAGTATGGCTTTTTATCGAAGAGAGGTTGGTGTCTCCAACGTTCAGGGCCAGACCTTCGCCTTGTTGGGGGCGGGGGCGCAGAAGAATGCATGGGCCATGCAGCAAGTGATTTCACGAGACGGCTATGTCGATGCAAAATCGTGGAAAAGTCAGGTGCTCCGGCTCGCAGCAACGCTCCAAGGCGGCGTGGACCTGGGGGAAAGCGCAATCGACTATCGGGCCGGGTCCCATTATTGGATTGGCGAGGCGACCAGGATCATAGCCGAGTTTGAACACATGTTTGTCGATGGAGTACGAGCTGACACGTTGGCTGTTTCAAGTCAGATCGCGTATCCAAATCTGCTCGTTCTTAAGAATGGCGACGAACGGCTCATCCTGATCTTCAACGAAGACGATACGGGCTTGGATGTCACGCTCGAAAACGTTGATCTCGTGCACGGCCAAAGAGCCCGGGTTTTCGAGCAGGGCGAGTGGGTCGATGCCGAAAAGATGCGGGTCACAGTTCCAGCACGAGACGCTGTTGTTGTCCACGTGCAGTAGTTCGGCAAGCAAGCAAGCGGGCGGGGTAGCGAGTTGATCGAGGAGCGTACCGGGCAGAAGGCAGACGAAGCCGTCGTAAACGTGGAAAGCAATGCCGCGCAGCGTGATTCAAAAGGAGCGGCAAACTGCTGGAACATCTGTGCAGAACATCAGCCCGCTCACGCCGGGCTCTATCGCGGCATACGAGATTTCGCTCAGGCGATGCCCGGAGGCATTCTTTCTTTTGACGGCGTACCTCAGCCGTCGCTGGCTGATCCTCCGTGGCCGGTCGTTCGGCGTGTCACATGCGGGCAGGGCTGGCTCTCTCGCCGTTGTCACGCCCTCTCGCCAGCGGCCGTCGCTGCTGCCGATGCTGCGACAGTCGAAGCAGATCTCCTGGCCGTGCATTCCCTGTTCCGGGCCCATTGCCGCTGGATTCGCGATTGGGCGATGCGCTGCGGCCGGCCTTACTGGGTTGTGCCGCACGGCTGTCTTGATCCGGCCGGCCTTGCGCGTCGTAGCCTGTTGAAGCGGCTATGGATGACGCGAGATGGCGGACCCCTTTTCGCCGATAGCGACGCGGTCATCTTTGCCACGCGACGAGAAATGGCCAAGGCCGCTCAATGGCTTCCGGGCATCACGAGTACGCCATCTGGTCAAGGCCGTGGCGCCCGGGGCGTGATCATTCCCTGGCCAGTGGAAGTTCCCTCGTTGGTTGGCGCCGAGGTGGCTTATGCGGCGCTACGAACACGACTTCGAATAGACGCAGAAGAAAAAATTCTGCTCTGGGTTGGCCGCTTTCATGAGGCTAAGCGACCGCTGCAAGCGATTCAGGCTTTTGCTGCTGCGAAACCGTCTCATTGCCACATGGTGATCGTTGGCGTTGATGAGACCTTGACGCGCGCCGACATCCAACGAGCTATCCCAGAACGTCTCACCAGCCATGTCCACGTGCTTGGAGAACTGAGGGGAGCCGCACTGGCGGAGGTGTGGTTGGCCGCGGATGGATATATCTCCCTGTCCGAAAAGGAAAACTTTGGCTATTCGGCTGCGGATGCCCTCGCCCATGGCGTTCCGGTCATACTTTCCTGCGGCCACGACCTGGCCCACGATTTGCCCGGCGCTGGCGAGGGCAGATCGGCATACGGGTGGGTTCTTCCGGACGACAGGCTAAGTTCAGCCGTACAGGCGATCAATGAGTGGGGCGAGACTGTTGCGAGATGCGGCATCATGTCGACCAGTCTCTCGAGCGTGAGAGAATCCACACGGGCATGGGTTGCGGAAAAACTGTCGTTCGAGCGATTTCACGAGTCGCTCCGCGACCTAACGGCTTCCTCCCTTTCAAGGAGCCAAGGACGAAGCCATCGCCGGACGCGATTTTAAGCGGCTAAAAAACTTCCTATTAAGGTTTGAGAAAGTTTCTGAAAATTTTCCGGCTGGGCTTCCCATGTCCCATGCATGTCACTCAGCAAACAACAAGAGTTCCGGGAAACACGCAGACTGAAGGCCATGCAGTTATTGAAAGCTGGAAAAACAAGACCCAGGTTACCACCGAGTTGGGCGTGAGCACCGCGGCGGGCTCGCAATGGGTAAAGGCCGCCCGTCTTGGCGGACAAGCGGCCTTGGAGGCGAAACCGATTTCGAGCCGGCCCACGAGGCTGAGTGATGCCCAACTGCGAAGGGTGACACGGATGCTCTCGGAAGGACCTTCGAAGTACGGCTTCCCAACGGAGTTGTGGACGCGCCAACGTGTGGCCGTATTGGTTCGACGGAAGTTCGGCGTGTCCTACGATCAGTCCGGAATCTGGCATGTTCTGCGGCGGCTGAACTGGACGCAGCAGAAGCCGAAGCGGCAGGCCCGCGAGCGAGACGAGAAGGCGATTCAAGCGTGGTTATCACGGGAGTGGCCGCGGATAAAAAGCCTCGCTTCGTAACCGCCGGACCGTTGTTTTCGCGGATGGATCGGGCCTCAAGCTCCAGCCCACGATTCGCAAGGCGTGAGCTCCGCGAGGCGAGACGCCGGTCAGCACCTCACGTCGTATCTCGCTCCAGATCTCCATGTCGCTGTGCACTCCTGTGCCTCTCTCTGAAAGGGGGTGTGATCGAGGCTGTCGCCCTGATCCTCCTCTTCCAAAGAACTGTGCGGGTGTGCGCCTCCATTTTGGACCGCCGCGACACGGTCCCCGCGCCATCGTTTTTGACCGCCGTCAACACTGTGCCTCATTTGCATTACTGGCGATGCTACGGGCTGTCGACGCCGAGGCTATGCCCAAGGTTTAGCCTGTCGCTTCGTGCCCCGAGACGTTCGTCTGCTTGGCGAGGTAACTCCCGAGCACCACGAGCGTCATGGGCCGCGACCAGTGGGTTTGGCCCGGGTGCGATTCGTAGCGGTCCCAGGCCCGACGGACAGCCGAACCGTCGAGCGCCGAGCAGGTGCGCAGAACGTCGATCGCGGCCTCGCACTGGTCCCGAATCGGGCCAAACATCCACGCACCGAACGGCAGCGTAAACCCGGTCTTCGGCCGATTGAACACCGATGGCGGGAGCTTGTCGGCGATGGCCCGGCGCAACAGGTGTTTGGGCGCAGCAGCTTTCGGATGGCGGACGGAGTTCGGCAGGCTGCCGGCGTAATCCACGAGCCGCCGACCCAGGAACGGCACGCGGACTTCCAGCGAGTGGGCCATGCTGTTGATGTCGGAATCCCGCAGGAGCGTGTTGTTCATGTACAGAAACAACTCGGCCTGCGAGACGCCTTCGAATGAGTTGCGGGGAGTGTGGGCAAACACGTCGTGGGCTTCGGGGGCCAAGTAGAGGGGCGAGAGCCCAAGCGCCCGGGCGTCGAGGCCGAACTGCCGCATTGAATCATCGCTCATCACCCGGCGGGAAAGCGCCGTGAGTTCGACGGCCGATGTGCCGCTCGAGACGAGGTCGATCGCCTTGGCCCGCCTCCGGGCCGGAATCGCGGCGAGCACTTTCGAAGCGACCGCCCGGCGGAGGCCCCGGGGCAGCCAGGCGATCGCCGCCAGCGCCAGCCGTGCCCGCGGGACTCTGCGGAACGACGGATAGCCGCCGAAGAGTTCGTCGGCCCCGAGGCCCGACAGGGCCACGGTGATGTCGCGATCCTTGACGGCGCCGCTGACGATGTAGGTGTTAAGGCCATCGATGCTCGGGCGGTCAGCGGCCTTCAGCCACTCCGTCCACTGCATGATGGCCCAGTCGTTGTCCACGATTGTCTGAAAATGCCGCGTGCCGAGAAACTCGGCGGTTTCGGCGGCGGCAGCCGTCTCGTCGGCCATCCCGGGGATCTCATAGCCAACCGCAAATGTCTGGGGCGGCCCCTGATCCGGCTCCGCCAGCGCTGCCATCGTGGCGCTGTCGATGCCGCCCGACAAAAACACGCCGAGCGGCACATCGGAAGCGCATTGCCGTCGGACCGAGTCGGCAAGTTCTTCCCGCAGACGGCCAACGGCGGTCGCTTCGGCACACCAGGGCTGCGTCGCGGGCAGCCGCCAGTAGCGACGGCGACTTGGGCTGCGACCGGCCAGCGAGCCGGCGTCGAGCCATTCGAGGGTGGCCGCGGGCATCGAGCGGATGTGCTTGTGGACCGTGAGGGGATCCTGTGGCGAGCCATATGCCAGGAAGCCGGCGATGCCCGCGGGGTCGAGATCGTCGGGGACGAGCCCCGAGGCCAGCACGCCCTGCACCTCGCTGGCAAACACGATGGCTCCGCCCGCGCGGGCGATATAGAGCGGCTTGATGCCCAGCGGGTCGCGGGCGAGCAGCACCCGCCGCGAGGCCGCATGGTAGAAGGCGAAGGCGAACATGCCGTCGAGTTCGTCGAGCGCCTTCTCGCCCCACTGCGAGAGCGCCTGGAGCAACACTTCGGTGTCGCCCGTGGAGCGGAACTCGCAGCCGAGGCCCTCGAGCCGGCGGCGGATCTCCAGGAAGTTGTAGATCTCGCCGTTGAAGATGATGGCATCGCCGGTGGCCTGATTGATCATCGGCTGATGGCCGAGCGGCGAGAGGTCCATGATCGCCAGGCGGCGGAAGCCGAAGCCGACCGCCGGTCCGCCGGAATCAACGCCCAGCGAAAAATGCTCGTAGCCCTCGTCGTCGGGGCCGCGGTGGACCATCGCCCGCATCATCCGGCGCACGGCGGGCTCAATGGCCCCTGACGTGTGACTAAGGACGCCAGCGATACCGCACATCAGGGCTGCCTCTGGGGGGGGAGCCCCGAGCCTAGCCGATGGCGGAGCCGAGCACCACGAGCGCCAGCGGCCGCGACCAGTGCACCGACCGGCTGTCGGTTACGAAAGAGTTCCAGATCCGCCGGACTTCGGCACCCTCCAGGAACGAGACACGTTCGAGCTGGCCGATGGCGGCCTCGCACGACTCCCGCATTTCTCCCCGCATCCAGTCGCCCATCGGCAGTGTAAAACCGGTCTTGGGGCGCCGGGCGACGTCGTCGCGGATCGCCTTAGCGCACGCCATCCGAAGTAACGACTTGGACGAACATCTCGCATGTCGCTTGATGTGGCCGGGCAGCGACGAGACATAGTCGACGACGGGAGTGTCGAGGAACGGCACGCGGACCTCGAGCGACTGCCGCATGCTGTTGGTGTCGGTGTCGCGCAGGAGCGTGTCGCCCATGTAGTGGGTCATCTCCATGCGGGCGACCGTGTTGAAGCCGTCGCCGTCGAGCGTGGCGGCGGCGCCGGTGTCGGAACGGGCATCGAGATAGTTGACACCCAGGCCCGTGCAACCTGGATAGAAGCCGAGCGCACTGAGGCTCCGGTTGGGCATCGCCCGCCGTAGCGAGAGCGCGATCCCGGCCACGCTCGGATCCCCGGCGACGAGGTCGGCAAGCTTCTCGAAAGCTCCGGTGCGGCCGTCGAGTTCACCGAGCCTTCGAATCACGCTGGTTCTCATCCCGGATGGGATGAACGACATTGCTCGGAGCAGCTTCGACCACCGCGGCGCCCGGTCGAACGTCTGATACCCGCCAAAGAGTTCGTCGGCGCCCAGGCCCGACAGGCCGACCACCACTCCCTCGGCCGCCAACCTACGGCTCACGACGTAGGTGTTGAAGCCGTCGATGCTCGGCGAATCCATGCCGGCGATCCAGTCTTGCCATTTCTCGGGCATGTTGTTCGCGTCGAGTTCAACGGCCACGTGCTTCATGCCAAGCGCCCTGGCGGTCTCCGACGCCAGCGTCACTTCATCCTGCCCATGCACGGCGCCAAAGCCGACCGTGAAGGCCGTCACCTGCGGCGTGAACTCCCGGGCGCACGAAGCGATTATCGTGCTGTCGATCCCCGCCGAGAGGAACACACCCACCGGTACGTCGGCGACGAGGTGGCGGAGCACCGAATCGTGCAGCAGTTGCCGCACATGGGCGGCCGCGGTCGGGACGTCGGTGGCGGTCTGCGGGTGGGCGGGGAAGTTCCAATATCGGCGGGATGGGGCTTGCGGGCTGCCGGAGACTACGCCCGCATCGAGCCACTGCGAGTTGCCAGCCGGGAACGAGCGGATGTGTTCGTAGATCGTGCGCGGCGACTGGACCGCACCGTAGGCCAGCATGCCGGCGATGCCGCCCATGTCGAGGTCATCCGGGACGAGACCGGATACCCGGACCGACCGGATTTCACTCGCAAACACGAACCGATTGGGAAGGCTGGCGACATACAGCGGCTTGATGCCCAGCGGATCGCGTGCCAGCAGGATGCGGCGGGTCTTGGCCTCGTAAAAGGCGAAGGCATACATGCCCTGGAGCTTCTCGAGCGCGGCCTCGCCCCACGTGGACAGGGCCTGGAGGAGCACCTCCGAATCGCTCGTGCCGCGAAAGAGGGTCCCGCGGAGCTGCAACTCGGACCGCAGGGAGCGGAAGTTGTAGATCTCACCGTTGAAGATCAGGCAGTCGCCAGTGAAGGAGTTGAAGATCGGCTGATGGCCCGCCGAGGTGAGGTCGAGGATCGACAGCCGGCGAAAACCGAATCCGGCGACGGGGCCCGATTCATCGCCGCCCATCGGCAGCTCCTCGTAGCCGTCGTCGTCGGGGCCGCGATGAATCATCGCCTGCATCATCCGCCGCACGGCGGGTTCCACCCGGCCTCGCTCCGCGCTAATGACTCCGCAGATGCCGCACACGGGATGAGATCGCTCGAGGGTCGAGGTGCATGCTCGGGAGTGGCCCCTACTGTAAGGGGGCAGATCCGTAGTGCAAGGGAACGGCCGGCAGGTCGAGGAATCGCTGCGACGACCGGATGACCACTCCCCGCAAGGGAACATACAACGGCGGCGGCGACGCGGAAACAGGGCCGGCGAAGCCTTACGCAGATGGAAGGGTCGAGGGAGGTGGGACCGTATTCCCCGCGCTCGCGCTTGGGGCTTCCTGACGGGAGGCGACGTGCGGAGTCGCATTGCCGACGCTAAACTTGAGGCGGCAAGGGAATCCGGTCCGGGAGCGATCATGTCGCGAGCAGCGAAATCAACTTTGTCTCGCCTCCTGGTCGTCGCGGCATGGTGCGCGGGCTGCTTGTGGTTGGCGGCCCCTGCCCGCGGGGTGATCATCGACACGACCTCGGGCTCCGGGAACACATCGGCCCCGGCCGATGACCCGGGCTGGGCGAATGTGGGCCTGCGGGGGATCGGGACAGGCGTGTATCTCGGCAACCGGTGGGTGTTGACGGCCGGGCACGTGGGAGCGGGAAGCATCGACTTGAGCGGCACGACCTACGCCCTGGACGTGGGCACGGCAGTCACGCTGAATAACGCCGGGGCTTCTGGGAAGTCAACGAATACCGATCTCGTGCTGTTTCAGATCACGACCGATCCAGGGCTGGCGGCGCTTTCGATCGCGTCTTCCACGCCGGCGAACGGATCGGCCGTGACGATGATCGGATCAGGACTCAATCGCGGCGCGTTCACGACGTGGGTCGTGAACACCGGGACGATCCCTTTTGTGTGGACGCAGAGCAGCGTGAACCCCGATGCCGCCGGCTACCAGTGGGGGTCGGGCCGGACGATGCGGTGGGGAACCAACACAACCTCGGGCACGGGTTGGTTGAACGTAGGCGTCGATGCCTTCACGATACAGACGACGTTCAACGATTTTGTTGGAGAATCGACCGAAGGGCAGGCGGCCACGGGCGATTCCGGCGGCGGCGTGTTTCGGAAAAACGGCGGGTCGTGGGAGTTGGCCGGCATCATGCTGGCCGTGGATTCCTTTAGCGGCCAGCCCGGCTCGACGTCGGTGTTTGGGAACAAGACCTACATCGCCGACCTCGCCTACTATCAGCCGCAGATCGCGGCGATCGTGGTGCCCGAGCCGGCCTTCGGCGGGCTCGCCATAGCGGGCGTGATCGCGGTGGCGTGGTGGCGCCGGCGCGTCTCCGACCCGAAACCGGCGCCCCGGACGGGCCCGGCGCGGCCCACTCTGTCCCCCGGGCCCGGTCTGCTAGTCTCCCACCATGCCGAGCCCTGCCCCTGAGCCCCTTGCCCCCAGGCCCCATTCCGTCTGGCTCGTCAACCCTTTCGACGACATTCCCGGCGAAGGCCTGCCGCCGCTCCGCTATTGGACACTCGCTCGGGTGCTCGCGGCCCGCGGACACGACGTGATCTGGTGGACCGCCACCTGGAGCCACCGCAGAAAGGCCATTCGCTCGGCACCGCTCGGCATCCGCGACGACGAGGGCTTCGCCGTGCGACTCGTGGCGGTGCGGCCCTACGAGAAAGATGCGTCGCTGGCCCGGCTCGGTAGCCACCGCGATTTCGGCAAGACCTTCGAGCGGCTCGCCAACGAGTCGATCTCGTCGGGGCAGCTCGAGCGGCCCGACATCATCCTCGCCAGCCTGCCCCCGCTCGACAGCCCCGAGGCCGCCGCGCGGCTTGCCAAGAAACTCGACGCGACCTTCGTGCTCGACGTGCAAGACCTCTGGCCGGAGACGTTCGACCGTCTGATTCCCGGGCCGTCCTTCTTGAAGCGGCTCATCGCTCCCTTTCTCCTGGGCGGCATGCAGAAGCGGCGCGAGTCGCTAATCGCCGCAGCGGATGCCGTGTCGGCCACGACCAGGACCTACGCCGATGCCGTGCTTCGCGGGGCTTCGGCGGAGCTTCCGCGGCACGTGTGTTATGTGGGCGCCTACCCGCAGGAGTTTCCCTCCCCGTCGCGGATCATGAACCGCGTGCCCGCCCTCGACGCCGGCGAGACGACGCCGCCCGAGCCCGCACCGCTCGAATGCGTCTATGCCGGTACGCTCGAAGCCGGACAGGATCTCGACGTGCTCGCCGGAGCCGCCAAGCAACTCTCGGCGGCTGGTGTGAAGGCCACGATTCATGTGGCCGGCACCGGGGCCTTCGAGCAATCGCTCCGCCGCTCCGCTGCATCCCTCGGCGGCTCGTGCCGCCTGGAAGTGCACGGCCTGCTTCCACGGCAGGCCTATGTGAACCTCCTCTCACGGTGCGACGTGGGCCTCGTCTGCGTGAAGCCCGAGTCGCTCGTGGTGGTGCCCAACAAGGCCTGCGATTTCGCCGCGGCCGGCCTCGCGCTCGTGAACTCCCTGCCCGGCGAACTTCAGGCGCACATCGACGAGCACGGTGCGGGCGTTGCCTACACGGCAGGCGACGCGGGGTCGCTTGCCCGAGCGATCACGGGCTTTGCCAGCGACCGCACGCGGCTCGCGGCCTGCCAGCAGGGCGCCCGCCGGCTCGCCGCGGCGGAGTTTGACCGCGAGCGGACGTATCCGAAGTTTGCCGATTGGCTCGAGACGGTTTCGGAATAGCGGCGTCCGTGGCGGCGCGGAGCGGGTTGGCGTGGAGGGCCGTATTCCCCGCGCTCGCGCTTGGGGCTTCCTGACGGAGAGGCCGGCATTCCTTTTCGGGAAGCCCGCGGAGAGGCCGGCATTCCTTTTCGGGAAGCCCGGAGCGCGAGCGACGGGTATACGGGTGGCGACCCGGACGTGTCGCGCGGAGCCGGTTGAGACCTTGTCACGAGAATGCACGCATGTATACTTCATGGTGATTCTTAGACAGAGGTGACTCATGACTCTGACGATCGATGTCGAACTCCCCAGCGATCTGGAGAAATGCCGTTTGCCGGCGGCCGTTCAGCAGCGACTCGACCGACTTCTTGATCAACAGGATTCGGGCCTCGCACTGAGCGACGATGAGCGGAACGAAGCAGAAGGCCTTGTTGATCTCGCTGAGTTTTTAACGCTTCTCCGTATGCGAGCGGAGAGGCTTGCAAAATGACGCATGTGCCTGCGGCGATGAAGTTGCAGGTCGAGCAGCGAGCCGGAGGGAAATGCGAGTATTGCCACCTTTCTCAAGCCGGACAGGAAGCTCGATTTCATGTCGATCACATTCTGCCATCCAAGCACGGCGGCCAGACGATTCTCGATAATCTGAGTCTCGCTTGCGTTTCATGCTCGCTCCGGTCCTGATTTTTCGATGAGCAGCACCGACCATCAGACGGTCGTGCGTAGAGAGCCATCGACCTTGGAGGCGATGCGGGGCCGATGGAGGTGAGGAGCCGTATTCCCCGCGCTTGGTGCTTCCCGGCGGACGGGCGATGCATCGGGTATCCGGGTGGCGACCACACCAACGGTTGCGTACAAAATACGCACGTTCACTCCCCCTCGACCCAAACGCCGCCATGAACGCCACGCCCCTGCTCTCGACGCTCCTCGCGGCCCTTCATGACGCGCACCTCGAAGTAGTCCTCATCGGCAACGCCGCCGCCGCCATGCACGGCGCACCCGTCACGACGCTCGACTTCGATTTCATGTTTCGGGATACGCCGGCAAACCTCCGCAAGCTCAAGCAAGTGGCGGCCCAACTCAACGCCACGATCCTGCGGCCGTTCTATCCCGTTTCAAAGCTCTACCGGATGGTGGATGACGCCACCGGCCTGCAGGCCGATTTCATGCCCGCGATTCACGGTGTGCGATCGTTCGAAGGGCTGCGTTCGCGGGCGGTCAAGCGGCAGGTAGGCCGCATGTCCTTGCTCGTCGCCTCGATCGATGACATCATCGCCAGCAAGCGGGCCGCGGGCCGCGAGCGTGATCTGGCTGTGCTGCCCGTGCTCGAAAAAACGAGGGAGGCCATGGGCGGACGCAGCGCTGGCCGCACCAAACCGGCCACCCGCCGGCGGAAGCCGGAGTAAACCATGACCATACCTCGCAAGCCCGCACGGGCTCGACAAGCCGCCGCCCGAAAACGGACCCTCGACGCGCTCGCCGCCGAAAGCGATCGGCAACTCGACGAACTCATCCGCCGCCGTCTCGCGCTCCCGCTCGAGAAGCGGATGAACTTTCTCCGAAAACGGCTCCCCGGCGGCGGCAGCTGCCTCTGATCCCGATTCGCGGGGCGGGTTGGGGTGGAGAGCGAATACCCCGCGCTCGCGCTTGGGGCTTCCTTACGGAGAGATCGCGGTGGAATCGGCAGGCGGCGCCTACGGACGGCGACGCCGCGGCTTTCGGGAAGCCCGGATCGCGAGCGGGTATACGGTTGACAGCGCCCGAGCGGACGACAAGAATGTGGACGCCCGTACACATTCTCATTGATCAAGAACGCCGATGACAGCCCGTGGCCAAAACGAACGGAAGTTCGGCAGTTGGCGGACGCTCGCCCATGGCGGCAGGCTATACTTCATGGTTGTTAGCGGAAAACTCGGTTGGACGGCGCGTTATCTCAAAGAAGTCGATGCCGCGGAGCAAACGCTGCGGTTTTGGCAGGAAATATACGACTCGAAAAACCGGCTCGTTGAAGTACACGAGAAGTTTCCGCAGGATTTCGGGCATCGCCGCGTGGAGGAGTCGCCACCATGATTACCCGGCACGTCGTGGCGGAAAAAATAGGGGCATGGTTGCGGCACGAGATCAGCCTCGACGCCCTCGTGGCGTGGGCGGAAGAAGCTCTTCGTGAAGAGGAGTTCGCCGAAGCGGAATCTACGGATCTCGCAGCGGTCGTCGCCCGTTTGGGCGTGGCCGACGTCAAGGAATTTGGATTGACGTGGGATGATTGCGAGGACCTTCTCAAACGCATCGGCTTCACGGCGAAGGTCGAGATCACGGCAGCCTGAGTCGGTCTAAGCGAGACTTCGAGCCGATTGACGTGGCGGGCCGTATTCCCCGCGCTGGCGCTTGGGGCTTCCTGCCGGAGAGGCCGGAGAGGCCGGAGATTTGATGTTGTGAGGGGCGGCAGAGGGCTTCATGATCAGGCCCCCCCCAGGAAGTCTTGTGACGATGGCAGACACGCATCATGGCGGAGCCGGGAAGCGACCGTGGAAACGGCTGACGGACGCGCTGCGTTTCGAACGCAGCGACATCGGGACCGTGGTCATGTTCGCCGTGGCCGTCGGCGTGCTGTCGATCGTCACGCCGGCCGCCATCGAGGCGCTCGTCAACACCGTGGCGTTTGGCGTGCAACTCTGGCCGGTGATCGTGCTGGCGGGAGTGATGTTCGGCTTCCTGTCGCTCTCGGCCGTGTTGCGGGCGATCCAGATGTATGTGGTGGAATGCCTGCAGCGACGTTTCTTCGTGCGGACGGCCGATGCATTTGCCGACCACTTCGCCCGCGCCGAGATGGAGTCGTTCGACGGCCGCAATCCCACCGACATCGTCAACCGTTTCTTCGAGGTCGCGTCGGTGCAAAAGGCGCTCGCCACGCTGCTGGTGGACGGCATCGGCGTGGTCATGATCACGGTCGTCGGCCTTGCCGTGCTCGCCTTCTATCACCCCTACCTGCTCACCTTTGCGGCGGTGATGGTCGTGCTCGTGTGTTTCCTGCTGTTTGCGCTGGGAATCGGTGGCGTGAAATCGAGCATCGCGGAGAGCTACGCGAAGTTCGACGTGGCCGCATGGCTCGAAGAACTCGCGAAGTGCCCACACACCTTTCGGTTCGGCCGCGGCGGCGAACTCGCCCATCAGCGGGCGGACGAACTGGCCGATGCCTACGTGCTCGCTCGGCGGCAGCATTTTCGCGTGGTCTGGCGGCAGACGCTCTTCGCATTTCTGCTCGAGGCCGTAGCGATGACCGTCTTGCTGGGGCTCGGTGGCTGGCTCGTGATCAACAGGCAGCTGACGCTCGGACAGCTCGTGGCCGGCGAACTGATCGTGGCCCTGGTGCTGGCCGCGATCTCGAAAAGCGGAAAATACATCGAGACCTTCTACGACCTTCAGGCCTCGCTCGACAAACTCGGTGTGATCGACCAGTTGCCGCTCGAGCGCGAAGGGGGTGAGTCGCTGCCGCCGAGCGACCGGCCGATGCAGGTGGTCGCGGAACTGCGAGTGATCCGGACGGGCGGCAGCCAGACCGATACCGCAGCGCTGCGGCGGCTCGACATTCAGCCGGGCGAGCGGATCGCTATCTGCGGCCCCTCGGGCAGCGGTAAAACCCTACTCATGGAGACACTGGCGCTGCTGCGAGTGCCGGCGGTGGGACTGCTCGAGTTCGACGGGCTCGACGCGCGATCGCTCGACAGGCCCCAGACCCGGCTGCAGCTCGCCTACGTCGGTCAGGCCGAGACGTTTGCCGACACCGTCGCCGGCAATATCAGGGTGGGGCGGACCGATCTGTCGGCGGCGCACATTCGCCGCTCACTGGAGATGGTGGGGCTCGCCGATACCGTGGCCCGCCTGCCCGAAGGGGTGGGCACCCCGCTCGCCTCCGACGGCCTGCCCCTGTCGACGAACGACACCTCGCGGCTTTCGCTCGCCCGGGCGATCGCCGGGCGTCCGCGGCTGCTGCTGATCAACGGAATGCTCGATCGCCTCGACCTTCGGACGTGTCCGGAACTGATCGACTCGCTCTTCGACCGCGCGGCGCCGTGGACGCTCGTGATCGTGACGGCCCGTGACGACATCAAGAACCGGTGCGACCGGACGGTGGAGTGGTCATGACGCTCAAGCATTCAAAACATCCCGGTGACGGTCCGCAGAGCTCGGCGCTTGTACGCGCGGCGACACCCCGATTTGTGAACACCCTCTCCCGCCTCCTCTTCCTGCTTTTCCTGGCCACGCCATTCCTCCTCGCCTTCGTGCCCTGGCAACAGACCGTCATGTGTCGGGGAACAGTCACCGCATATTCCCCAACCGAGCGAATGCAGGTGCTGACGGCCCGCGTTTCGGGCCAAGTTCGCACCTGGCACGTGGTCGAGGGAAGCCGCGTGAAGATGAACGATCCGGTGGTCGATATCGAAGATAACGATCCTGAGCTCGCGGCCAGGCTCCAGGCGCAACGGGCATTCCTCGCCGAGCGGCTTGTGGCCGCCCGCGACGAAGTGGCGGAGCTCAGTGCGGCTGCCAAGGCACAGGAATCGGCCCGAAGTGCGGCGGTGAAGGCGGCGGAGGCGAATCGTGAAGCGGCGCGGCGATCCGTGGAAGTCGCGAAGCAGTCGAAGGCCAACACCGACTTCGCCCTGACGTTCGAGAAGAACAGGTATGAGACGTTTGAAGACCTCTTCACCAATCCCGAATTCGGCGGCCTCGAGAGCCGGCTCAGCCGCGACGAAGCGCGGATGCGGTCGGACCGCGCCCAGACCGACACCGACAAGGCGGACGCCGAGATCCAGCGGGCGTTGGCCACACTGCTCACTCAGGAAGCCATGCTGCTGCAGGCCGATGCCAACGGCCTGTCGTCGATTTCCGTGGCCCGCAGCAACCTGCGGAAGGCCGAGCAAAATCTGTTTACGGTCGAGCGCGACATTCAGGACATCGACAACCGGATCGAGCGATTCAAGGCCCGAAACGTCGTGGCCCCATGCGACGGATTCGTCTATCGAGTGTCAGCAAACGTCGGCCAAGGCGGCCAGTACGTAAAGGAAGGCGACGAACTTTGCACCATCGTGCCCGACACCAACGATCGAGTCGTGGAGCTCATGCTCGACGGTATCGATGCGCCGTTGGTGCTGGCATTCGCGGATCGCACCGGGCGGATGCCGCACGTTCGGCTGCAGTTCGAGGGCTGGCCCGCGATCCAGTTTTCGGGCTGGCCGGAACTCGCGATCGGCACGTTCGGCGGAAAGGTGCGGCAGGTCGACTCGGCGGCGAACGACACCGGAAAGTTTCGGGCGCTGGTGGAGCCCGAAGCCAGGCTCGAAGGGGACGTCTGGCCGGCGGCGGAGTTTCTCCGGCAGGGCAACCAGGCGGTTGGCTGGGTGTTTCTCAACCGCGTGCCGCTGGGCTACGAGATCTGGCGCCGCCTCAACGGCTTTCCACCGGTGCTCGCGCCGAGCGACAAGGGCAAGGGCAAGGACAAAGACAAGGGAGCGAAGCCCCCGAAGATCAAGGTCTGACCAGCAGACGCTTCGTGACGCGCGGCCATTGCCCTCAGGACTCGCGATGTGAGCATCCTCGCCCCCGACGCCGCCTGGGCATCGCGGCGGTCGTTTTGCATGCGGCCATCTGCCTGATCGCCGCTGCGGCACCGCTGAACGCAGACGACTCGATCCTGGGACCAATCGGCGTCTCAACGCCTTTTGGAGCCATCGCGTCGGGCCCGGATGGCCCTGGTAACGACCCCGTCCCGGCGGCCGCCCCCGCGGCTTCCGGGGCCGAACTCCTACCCGCTCCACCAGCCGTTCGGCAGCGGCCCGACACCACCGTGCCGCCGCTCGTGCCGTCGTCGTCGCTTGCCATTCCCGGGCTCGCCCTGGACGAGCGGACGGAGCCGCTGACGCTGGCCGAAGTGCTGCTCAGTGTGCTGGCGAACTACCCCCTCCTGCAGGCCGTGGAACGCGAGCGGGGTGTGGCCTCGGGCAAGCTGACCACCGCGATGGGTGCCTTCGACACCAACGTCAACATGGCAGGCAATGCGCTCAATCCGGGCACGTATGAAAACTATCGTTCCGACCTGGGGATGTCGCAGCAGTTCATGTTTGGTGGCATGAGCGCGTTCGGTGGCTTCCGGACCGGCTTCGGCGACTTCCCGACCTACAATCTGGCGCAGAAAACCGCCGACGCGGGGGAGTTTCGCGGTGGGCTCAACATGCCGTTGGCCCGTAATCGCGAGATCGATCGCGCCCGAGCCACCCGGGCGCAGGCGCAGCTCGACGTGGCACTGGCCGAGCCCGCGATCGACCGCAGCCGGCTCGACTACATGCGTTCCGCCGCACGCGCCTACTGGGCGTGGATGGGGAGCGGGGAGCGCTACAGTGCCGGGGAACAACTCGTCGACCTGGCCCTTGAACGCGACAAGCAGATTGAGTTGAAGGTGCGGGGCGGCGTGATCGCGAACATCGACCGCATCGACAACCAGCAGAATATCGCCTTGCGAAACGGGATCGTCATCCAGGCCGATCGCGCCGTGCAGCAGGCCGCGATCGATCTCTCGCTGTATCACCGTGATGCGTCGGGAAGGCCGCTGCTCGCCCGCCGCAGCCGGATGCGGCCGGTGCCAATGCCCGTGCAGCCGTCCGTCGAACTCTACGAGCAGTCACTCGCCCGGGCGATGGGGGCCCGGCCGGAGTTTCAGCGGCTCGCCCTCCAGAAGGAAAAACTCGTCGTCGAACGCAGGCTGGCCGCCAACCAGACGCTCCCGGGCATTGACGGCCAGCTGCTCGGCAATCAGGACGCAGGCTTCGGCAAGAGTGCGCTCTCCGGTCCGAACGGTCTCGACCGGCAGGTGCTCCAGGCCTCGCTCGTCTTCCAGATGCCGGCGCAGAGACGGGATGCGCGAGGCAAACTCCAGACCCTCGATTCACAGCTCATGCAGCTCGACCGGCAGCTCTCCTACGCCCACGATCAGGTGCAAGCCGAGGTGCAGGACGCCTTCTCGATGCTGGAACGGGCGTATGAGTTTCACAAGCAGGCGTTCAAGCGGGAAGAACTTGCCCGGCTGGTCGCGAGCGCTGAGCGGGAACAACTCCGGCTCGGGCGGAGCGACATCCTCCGTGTGACACTCCGCGAGCAGGCGAAGTTCGAGGCCGATATCCTCGAAATCACCGCGCGGCAGGAGTTTTGGCGGGCCGAGAGCGATCTGCGGGCGGCCGATGCGTCGCTGGGCCCGGAAACGCCGGGGCTTCTTCGCGAGATCGTGCTGCCCGTCGTCCCGCAGCCTGAGTGACGCGGGTACGATGTGGCCGTGAACGCCACCGCCGAAGCCGCCAGACCACGCCCTCTCGTCCGCCTCGGCTTCGCCGGTTTCTGGGACGATTTTGACCCGCGGAATAACTTCCTCACGCGGATCATCGCCCGCCGCTACGACGTCGTGATCTGCGACCGCCCCGATTACCTCATCCACTCCTGCATCGGCCGCGGACGCCACGACCACCGCGGCCACGACTGCGTGCGGATCTTCTACACGGGTGAAAACGTCGCCGCCGACTGGCTCTCCACCGACTGGGCCTTCACCTTCGAGCACGACCCGCACCCGCGTCACTTTCGGCTGCCTCACTGGCCGTTTCGCGTCGAGCCGCCCGTCCTCGTGAAGCCCGCCGACTTCGACCCTGACCGCGTGCTCGCGGAGAAGACGCGGTTTTGCGCGTTCGTCGTCTCCAATCCCCTGTGCAAGGTACGGAATGAGTTTTTCCGGCGGCTCTCCCGCTACAAGCCGGTCGACTCCGGGGGCAAGGTGATGAACACGATCGGCCACCGCGTGGCCGACAAGCGGGCGTTTCTCGCCGATCACCGCTTCACGATCGCCTTCGAAAACGAGTCGCACCCCGGCTACGCGAGCGAGAAGATCGCCGAGCCGATGCTCGTCAACTCGATTCCGATCTACTGGGGCGACCCGCTCATCGGTCGCGACTTCGACACGCGGAGTTTTCTCTCGGCCCACGACTGCGGCTCACGGTCGACGTCGGCCATGCTCGACGAACTCGTGGCGAGGGTGGTGGCGGTCGACCGCGATCCCGACCTGCTGCGGACGCTGCTCGAGCAGCCGTGGTATCGGGGCAACCGCGTGCCCCGCTCGGCCGACGCCGACGTGATCCTCGAGCAGTTCACGCGGATCTTCGAGACGCCCATCGAGACGGTGGCCCGCCGCCGCGGTATCGCCCAACTCCTGCGGCTCGACCGATTGCCCGACGCGGCAGGCAGCCTCCGCCGCCGCCTCCGCCGCAAGTATCTCCAGTGGACCGCTCGCGCGTAGAATCCCCGTGGGAAGGCGTCTTCCACCCCAACCCGCTCCACATCACCCTTGAGGTCGCCACCCGTTTACCCGTCGCTCGCGCTCCGGGCTTCCTTGGCTTCTTGGCTTCTTGGCTTCGGGAAGCCCCAAGCGCCAGCGCGGGGAATACGTTTTCCACCCCAACCCGCTCCACACCGCCCTTGAGGTCGCCGCCCGTCTACCCGTCGCTCGCGCTCCGGGCTTCCTCGGCGGAGGCTCGCGGGATAGGCTATCGCCGTTAATTCCTGCTCTCGCGAAAGGATTCGCCATGCGCCTCGTCGCCCTCTCGTGCCGCGGCCTCGTCATCGCCGCCAGCCTCGCCCTCGTGCACGCCCCGGTGGCCGCACAGATGCAGATGAGCGGCGGCCAGGCCGAACTGCAGACCGTCAACTCCGCCCGCGAGACGCTCGATGAGTTTGGCGGGCTTGCCATCGAATCGATTCCACCCGCCATGTTTGGCCGCGCCGAAGGCGTCGCGATCTTCCCCGACATGATCAAGGGGGGCTTCATCCTCGGCGTCAACTACGGGAAGGGCGTGCTCATGGTCCGGCGGCCCGACCGTACCTGGAGCCCGCCGGTGATGGTGACGATGGGGGGCGGCAGCCTCGGCTTTCAGGCCGGCGTGCAGTCGGCCGACATCGTGCTCATCTTCGCGACGCCGCGGAGCCTGAACGGCATCCTCAATGGCCAGAAGGTGACGCTCGGCGCGGATGCGTCGGTGGCCCTCGGCCCGATCGGTCGTCAGGCCAACGCCGGCACCGACGCCAAACTCGGCGCCGAGATCTATTCGTATGCCCGCAGCCGGGGGCTGTTTCTTGGCGTGTCGATCAATGGAGCCGATCTCTCGGTGGACAACAACGCCAACTCGATGCTCTATGGACGCTTCGGCGTCACGCCCGCCGACGTGTTCGCCGCCCGTGGCCTCGCGTTTCACAATGAGGTGAAGGTGTTGATCGACGACCTCAACACCCGCAGTCAGGCGGCCGCCCAGCCCGTGGCCCAGATCGTGCCGCCGCCCACGCAGCCCCAGCTGCTTCAGCCCCAGCCCCAACAGCCCGTCGAGGGCGGATTCCCGACGTTGCCACAGCCGGTTCCCCAGCAGCCGGTCGCACCGGTGACCGGCGCGACCGATGCGCCCTACGCACCGCCGCCATCGGCCCCGCCGCTTGTGCCGATCCGTTAATCACGTCACCAGATTTTTGTGGGCTCTTCCGTCGGGAAGCCCCAAGCGCGAGCGCGGGGAAAACGCCCTCCACCCCAACTCGCTCCGCAGCGCCTCCGCACGATCCACGCGGTTACCCGTCGCTCGCGCTCCGGGCTTTCCTTGCACCATCCGCCGCGGCTCAACTCGCGGCGAGCCGCTCGTGGGCCTCGCGGAGCAGTTGCTCCGTCTCCTCCCAGCCGATGCACGCATCGGTGACCGACACGCCGTAGGCCAGCTTCGCCCGGTCGGCCTGCACCGCCTGGCTGCCCGGATGGATGTTGCTCTCGAGCATCATGCCCACGATCGACCGGTCGCCGGCCCGCCGCTGCTCGAGCACGTCACGCCACACGATCGACTGCCGCGTCGGATCCTTGCCGGAGTTGGCATGGCTGCAGTCCACCACGATCCGCGGCGGCAGCCCCGCCTTCTCCATGAGCGTGCGGGCCTCCTCCATCACCTCCGGCGAGTAGTTGGAGCCCGATCGGCCGCCGCGAAGCATGAGCACGCCCCACGGGTTGCCCGTGGTGGAGACCACGCAGGTGCCGCCGTCGTTGTCGATGCCAAGGAAACTGTGGGGCGTCTTGGCCGCGAGCATCGCGTCGATCGCGGCCTGCAGCGAGCCGTCGGTGGAGTTTTTGAAGCCGACCGGCATCGACAGGCCGCTGGCCATCTGGCGGTGCGTCGGGCTCTCCGTCGTGCGGGCGCCGATCGCCCCGAGCACGATCGTGTCGGCGATGTATTGCGGAGTGATCGGTTCCAAAAACTCGGTGGCCGTCGGCAGGCCCATCCGGGCGATCTCGATGAGCAGCGAGCGGCCCAGTCGCAGGCCTGTGCCCACGTCG
Source organism: Planctomycetia bacterium (assembly GCA_021414115.1). Taxonomy (GTDB): domain Bacteria; phylum Planctomycetota; class Planctomycetia; order Pirellulales; family UBA1268; genus QWPN01. The sequence goes on along the minus strand of JAIOPD010000041.1, from coordinate 5,905 downwards.
AACGAGTCGTCGAGGTGGGGATCGTTGATGAGACCCTTCCAGCCGACGGTCGTCCGCGGCTTCTCGAAATAGACCCGCATGATCACGAGCAGGCGGTCGGCGAGGCGGCCCGCCAGGGCGTGGAGCCGGGCGGCGTAGTCGCGGGCGGCGTCGGGATCGTGGATCGAACAGGGACCGACGACCGCGATCAACCGGGGGTCGCTCCCGCCCAGCACCGCCTCCACGGCCCGGCGACCGGCCACGACGGTCTCGAGCGCGGCCCCGTCGAGCGGCAAGAGCGCACAGAGCCGAGACGGCGGCACGAGGGGCTCGAGGCTCCTGATCCGGAGGTTCGACGTCGGTTGAGCGGTGGCTGCAGGCATGCAGCAACTCTACACCACCCCGCGGTGCACGTGGGGGGAAACCGGCGGGGGTTTGACCGCGCCCGGTGACGCTGGTTCAATCCGCTTTCGGATCGGTCGCGTAGCGGCCACAGGATGTCAGGTACCGGCGGACGGGAAGGAGCTCGCACCGTGACGAAGCACGTGTTCGTGACTGGCGGTGTCGTCAGTTCGCTGGGAAAAGGACTCACCAGCGCCTCTATCGGCATGCTCCTCGAGGCCCGCGGCCTGCGGGTGAGGATGCAGAAACTCGACCCCTACATCAACGTCGATCCGGGCACGATGAGCCCGTACCAGCACGGCGAGGTGTATGTGCTCGACGACGGGAGCGAGACCGACCTCGACCTCGGGCACTACGAGCGGTTCACGTCCACGAAGCTCACCCGCGAGAGCAACTACACGACCGGCCAGATCTACCTGTCGGTGATCAACAAGGAACGCCGGGGGGAGTTTCTCGGCAAGACCGTGCAGGTGATCCCGCACATCACCAACGAAATCAAAGAGATGGTGCGGAATCTCGCCGACGCCGACACCGACGTCGCGATCACCGAGATCGGCGGCACGGTGGGCGACATCGAGAGCCTGCCGTTCCTCGAGGCGATCCGGCAGATTCCGCTGGAGGTGGGCCGCGAAAACTGCATGTTCATCCACCTCACGCTCGTGCCGTATCTCAAGGCGGCGGGTGAGCTGAAGACCAAGCCCACGCAGCACTCGGTCGGCATCCTCCGCCAGATCGGCATCCAGCCCGACATCCTCGTCTGCCGCACGGAGCGGGGGCTCGACGTCTCTGACCGAGAGAAGATCGCGCTTTTCTGCAACGTGCCGCTCGACTCGGTGATCGAGGAACGGGACAAGGATTTTTCGATCTACGAGGTGCCGCTCTCGCTGCAGTCGAACCGGATCGACGAGATCATCCTGCGGCGGTTCGGCATCCAGGCCCCGGCCGCGGACCTCGAGGCCTGGCACGAGATCCTGCACCGCCTGCGCAACCCCGAGCATGAGGTGTCGATCGCCCTGGTCGGCAAATACGCCGAGCACCGCGACGCCTACAAGAGCATCTACGAGGCGCTCGACCACGGCGGCATCGCCCAGCGGACGCAGGTGCGGGTGCAGCCCATCAAGAGCGAAGACATCGAACGGGAGGGGGCCGAGCGGCTGCTCGCCGGGTTTGACGGGCTGCTCGTGCCAGGCGGCTTCGGCGAGCGGGGCATCGAGGGCAAGGTGGAGGCGATCCGGTTTGCGCGCGAACGCAAGCTGCCGTTTCTGGGCATCTGCCTGGGGATGCAGTGCGCGGTGATCGACGTCGCCCGCCACTGCGCGGGCCTGGAGAACGCCCACTCGACCGAGTTCAACCGCAACACGCCCCATCCGGTGATCTGCCTGATGGACGAACAGCACGCCGTGGTGGACAAGGGGGGCACGATGCGACTCGGCGCCCAGCCAGCCGTGCTCGCCGAGGGCACGAAGTCGGCGGCCGCCTACGGCACGACGCGAATCGAAGAGCGGCATCGCCACCGCTACGAGTTCAACTCGAAATATCGCGAGCAGCTGGAGCGGGCCGGCCTCGTGATCGCCGGCACGAGCCCCGACGGGTCGCTCGTGGAGATCGTGGAACTGGCCGACCACCCGTGGTTCGTGGCGGTGCAGTTCCACCCTGAGTTCAAGAGCAAGCCGACCGCGGCCCATCCGCTCTTCGCCGGCTTGGTGGCCGCGGCGGTGGAGCGGCACGCCGGCAGTGCGTGGGTGGCCGAGGCTTGATGATTCCGACGCGATACGAGGAGCAGCGATGAGTGACGATGCGGCGCTGACCGAGGACTCCGGCGATGACCTGCCCGCCCCGGGCAAGATGCCTCCGGCGACCTTCGATTTTCTGGTGCATACGCTCTTCACGCAGGCGCTCATGGCGCTGGGGCGGATCCCGAACCCGATCACGAAGCAGGCGATCACCAATATCCCCACGGCGAAGCACTTCATCGACACGCTCGACATGCTCGGACAGAAGACCGCCGGCAATCTCTCCACCGACGAGAAGCGATTGCTCGAGGAGGTCCAGCACCAGCTCCGGACGATGTACGTCGAGGCCCGGAAATGATCGCTGCGCGTCCAGGAAGCCCGGAGCGAGAGCGACGGGTAGACGGGTGGCACGCTTACCAACCCCGGAGTTCCTGGCGGTCTGCCCTTGCACTGCTGCTGGCCGCCCTGCCGGCAATCGCGACGGCGGAGGTGACGGTCGAGAAGCACGACGATCGCATCGATGTCGCGATCGACGGAAAGCCCTACACGTCGTATGTCTTCGCGGGGCACCGCAAGCCGATTCTGTTTCCCGTGCTCGGCCACGGCGGCGTCGCCATGACGCGGTCGTGGCCGATGGTCGAAGGGGTCGCCGGCGAACCGCACGACCATCCTCATCACGAGTCGATCTGGTTCACGCACGGCAACGTCAATGGCGTCGACTTCTGGGCCTCGCACCCGGCTGCCAAAAAGCCGGAGTTGCGGGCCGACAACCGGATCGAGCACGCCACGCTCGTGAAGGCCGAGGGGGGCCGTGAAGGCGTGATCGAGACGAAGAACCGCTGGATGAAAGCCGACGGCACGCAGGTCTGCAGCGACACCCGGCGGCTCGTTTTTGGCGGCGAGGGAACGTCCCGCACGATCGACTATTCGATCACGATCCACGCCGATCACGGGCCGGTGACGTTCGGCGACACGAAGGAAGGAGCGATGGGCCTACGAGTGCCCGTGCAGCTTCAACTCACGAACGTCGACGGCTCGAAGGGGGCCGCGGGCCACTGCATCAACTCCGAGGGGCACGCTGACGCCGACGTGTGGGGCAAGGCGGCCCGCTGGGTGGCCTACTGGGGGCCCATCGAAGGCAGGACGGTGGGCCTCGCCATCCTCGATCACCCCGACAACCTCCGGCATCCGACGCACTGGCATGCCCGCGACTACGGACTCGTCGCCGCGAACCCGTTCGGGCTGCACGACTTCACCGGCGCTGCGAAGGGCACGGGCGACTACACCATTCCCGCCGGCGACTCGCTCACGTTGCGGTATCTCATCGTGGTGCACGAGGGCGACTCCGCAGCCGCCGATATCGATGCCCTGTGGAAGAAGTGGACGCACGACGACCGCACGAGCGGCGAGAAGGTCGAATCACACACGCAGGCCGCTCCATGACCGCGACGATCCTGGACGGCAAAGCCCTCGCGGGCCGCATCGAGACCACGCTTCGCAGCGAGGTGGAGACGTTCGCCGAAATGTTCTCCCGACGGCCGCGGCTCGTCGTGGTGCTCGTGGGCGACATGGCGGCGAGTGCTTCGTATGTGAAGAGCAAGGCGGCGGCGGCCGGCCGCGTGGGCATCGACTCCGAGGTCGTGGCGGTGCCGGCGACGGCGAGCACCGCCGATCTCGTGGCCCTCGTCCAGGCGATCGCCCGCGACGAACATGGTCCGGCCGACGGCATCCTCGTGCAACTGCCACTGCCGCCGCATGTCGACACGGTCGCCGGACTCGACGCGGTGCCCCCCGATCGCGATGTCGACGGCTTTCATCCCGAGAATGCCGGCCTGCTCTCGCAGGGTCGGCCGCGATTCGTTCCCTGCACGGCTGCCGGCGTGCAACGGATGCTGATCGACGCGGCGATTCCGACTGCCGGCAAGCACGTGGTGATCGTGGGTCGCAGCGACATCGTGGGCAAGCCTTTGGCGCTCCTGCTCGCGTCGCGTCCACCGCATGGCTGCCCGCCTGACGAAACCGGCGGCTGTGACGCGACGGTGACGATTTGCCATAGTCGCTCCGGCGACATCGCCGCGTTGACGCGGCAGGCCGACATCGTGGTGGCGGCGGTGGGCCGCCCGAAGTTGATCACGGCCGACATGGTGAAGCCCGGCGCGGCGGTGATCGACGTCGGCATCAATCGCGTCGATGGGTCGCTCGTGGGCGACGTCGACTACGGCCCGGTCCGCGAGGTTGCGGGATGGATCTCGCCGGTGCCGGGTGGCGTGGGGCCGATGACCGTGGCGATGCTCCTCGCCAACACCCTCCTTGCCGCCGAACTCCGCCTCGGGAAGCGCTGACGCGGAGCGGATTGGGGTGGAGACCGTATACCCCGCGCTCGCGCTTGGGGCTTTCTGACGGGAAGCGGGATGGCCGGAGCGATGACACTTCGCAGCCGGCCGTGCTCGAGCAGTTGCTCAACCGGCACGTCAGTCCGGTCGAGAAGGTGCTGCGGAACCTGCTGGGGCCGAAAGTATCCGATCACACGCGTCGTATGGCTTTCCTCGTCCGAGAGTATGCATGGACGTGCACCCGTAACCGCCAGTGATCGAAACGCCAAGGGCATTCAAAGCCCCTCTGCCCGCCATCGCGCCTCGACCATGTCCGCCATCTCGCGGGCCTGGTCTTCGAGTTCCTGTAGGAGTTCCTCGTTGTCGTCGTCTTCGGCCCGGCGTGCCAGCATGAGCAGATAACTGGCCTCGTTCCGCCACGCCTTCAGCCAGTCCGGACGTTTCCAGACAGGCCGGTAGATCAGGCTTTCGAGCCGCAGGAATTCGTCGCCGGAGGAGGGTGCTGGCCAGCGCAGGCAGGATGCCGAAGCGCAGGCAGCACCGAGTGAGCGAAGTCCAGGATGGACGGAGCGAACGTCGAGCTCTCGGGGCACGGGCAGCCCCGGCCCACCATTCGGGCCCCCGTCAGGCGATGCTCCACAGTCGGATGCACTCTGGGGCATCTGTGCGGGCTGCCGACCTGCCCTCATCGAGCGCCGCTGAAAACGAAAAAACCCCTGCGAAGGCCGCTGTTGTCGGCACTTCGCAGGGGTCTTTGGAAGAGAGGCTCCGCTCGGAGTCGAACCGACGATGGCGGATTTGCAATCCGCTGCCAAGCCTAGCAAAGCCCGGAGAAACCGGGCAAATCCCGGAAGTGACCACTACAGCGACCACTGCCGCAACCGCAGACCCTGCTCTCCCTCAGGTGGTCGAGGCTTGGTCGAGCCTGCCTCCTGCGGTGCGCGCAGGCATCCTCGCGATGGTGCAGGCAAGCCGCTGAGCCGATGAGTGGCACCCGGGCATTGCTGCGGGCCGCCCGTCCCGGCCGGGCGGCGGAATTGCGGGCGTTTCGGCCCCACCCCGTGTCGATTCGTGCGCGCCGGTGTCGATTCGTGCGCGCCGGTGTCGATTCGTCCTTTTTTTGCGTCCGTCTGGATTGTAGGCGAGGGGGCGGGGGAGTTAAAACCTTGCCCTTTGCGAAAACCCGCCATCTCCCAATCAACACGCGTTTCGGTCCCTTCATCCCATGACACGGCCACGATCATGATTCGCCTCTCATTCAAGCCGCTTTCTCTTGGGCTGCTCACTCTCGCCTGCATGGCTGCTGCCAGCACGGCATCGGCCGGGACGCTCACGACCTGGTTGGGCAGCGGCACCAGCAGCAACTGGTCGACCGCCAACAACTGGACCACGACGCCGACGACGTCTGGCACGTTCTCGCTCGTGTATGAAGGCAACCGGATCAGGATGACGGGAACC
>JAIOPD010000075.1 GCA_021414115.1 Planctomycetia bacterium | reverse complement strand
GAGCCGGCAAAACACCAAAGTCGAATGCGCTCTACCGCTGAGCAGCGAGGGGACAGCGGGTGGCGCTTCGTGGACGTGACGCGGAGCGGGTTGGGGTGGAAAGCGTCTCCCCGTCGCTCGCGCTCCGGGCTTCCCCGGCCTTCGAGTACCCGCGAAGGGCTGCCCGTGCCCCGACCCACCACTCGGGTCCCCGTCTGGCGATAGACCAAAGTCGGATGCGCTCTAAATCGCTCGTGCCGCCGGCGACCGTCAGCCGCCGAGGGCGTCTTCGAGTTTCACGAGCCGCTCACGGAGCGTGGCGATTTCCCGCTCCAGGCCGGCGATGCGGGCCTCGAGTTCCGGCGGAGGTGGAGCGGCCGCCCGCGGAGCCTCCTCCGGCTCGGCGGAGGATTCAGCGCGGGACGGCACGGCCGTGTGCGCCGGGGTCTGCGCCGCGGCCGCAGCCGCGGCCATGCCGAGCTCGGCCCGCACCTTGTCGAGCTTCTCCTGGGGCAGAAGACCGTGGGTGAGCATCCGGCCGCGGCCCGGCGGCGAGAGCCAGATCACGAGCCCTTTCGCGGCGAGCCGATCGAGATGGAGGCGGAGCGCGTCGAGATCGGGGATCGGGTCCATGCGGCTGGCTCGGCCCCTCAAATCGCCCTCCGTCTGCTCGCCGCGCAGGAGCAGTTCCCCCATGATCGCAAGCTCTTCCTTCCCCACGCCCAGCCACTCGTAAGCCAGGTGACGATACCGCGGCAGCTTGCCGCTGCCATACACCTCCGCCATCGCGCCGCATTCCCGTAGGCCCTTCACGGCCCGCATCACCTGCTCCTCGTCGAGCGTCATCAGCGGATCGCGGTTGCTCTTCTGATTGCAGCCGGTCACGAGGCCGTTGAGCGACAGCGGATACTGGTCGGGCGTCGTCTTGCCCTTCTCGATCAGCACGCCGAGCACACGCCGCTCGAACGCATCGAGGGGCCGGAGCGGCTTCGCCGGAGTGTCGGGCTGCACGGAGGCGTCGTCCATCGTCGCTCCCTCGATCTTTCCGCTCACAGACCGAACAGGATCACCGCCAACGCCGCGACGCCGACGCCGACGAGCGCCATGCCCATGAATCGCGCGATCGCCGGCCGGTCGGCGTAGCGGTAGTCGTCGCGGACGATCGCCTGGAGCATGTGGCGGTGTTCCCACATGCCGGCGAGCGTTGCGGCGATGCCCAGGGCGATGAGCGCCGCGCCGGCGATCCGCGTCTTGAGCGGCGAGAATCCGACCAGGTCGCCGTCGAGCCCCACGGCCGCCTGCCCCACCTGCTCGATGCCGAAGCCGAGGCTGATCATCGCCAGGCTCGTGCGGATCCACGCCAGCAGCGTGCGGTCGGCGGCCTCGCGATTCCGTTCCCGCGCGAGCTCGTTGGGGAGGGAGGTGGGATTGTCGGGACTGGCACTCATGCCGGGTAGGATACCACTGGCGATCTCTTCCGGCCCCCAAACCCCCTTATCCCCGGGGTGCAGAAAATCCGGCCCGACAGGCTCGGTTGGACCTGCGGCCGTGGGTCAAGAAACCGCGAGGGCCACGTGGGCCCGCGAGTTGGCGGCGCGTTCCGCCCCGAGCATCCGCTCCGAGATCTCCACGGGGCTCCCGTTCTCGTCGCGGGCAACGTCGTAAAACCCGATCAACCGCAGGGTGGCCAACACATCCGCCGGCCCGATCAGTTCGACGTCGATCACGTGGCGGTCGAGATACGCGAAGAAAAGCTCCACCTCGGCGTGCGGCTCACCGCCGATACGGCTGGTGCCGCGCACGACCGCTCCGCCGGACAGCAGTTCCTCGATCCGGGTCGAATAGACGACGGTGTCGCCCGGAACCGCCGGTCGATGAAAGACGGCCTTGCTGACCTTGGCCAGCACGATACTTTTTTCGAATGCACAACTCTCACCGGTGAGGATTCCGCCGGTTTGGGCGAATCCTTCGAGGATCAGTGAACACGGCATCACGGGGAAACCCGGCGCGTAGAGGTCGATCGGCTCATCGGCCATGCTGACGGTCTTCACGGCCTCGGCCCGTTGTCCACGCACGAACTCGGTGACGCGATCGATCCACATCCACCGATAGTGGCTCGGAACGACCGGGTAGTTGTCGGGGACGTCGGTCCTCAGGCGATCGAACTCCGCACGCATGTCGCATCTCAACTTTGCGTCCGATGCAGCACGCGATGGATAGCGATCGGCCAGATTGAAGCATTCCAGCACCATCCGGCCGCTGGCAACCGTCTTGCCGCCGATGTCGGCCGAAACAACCAGCGATGCGAGCTCCTCGGCGCGCGACTTGATCTCGGCCTTCACCGTCAGCGTCTGGCCGGGCCGCACGAATCCAGCGAACTTGACGTTCCGGGCCTCTTTGAGCACCACCATCGAGTGGGCAAAATCCTCGGTTTCGCGCACCAGCCAAGTGCAGGCTTGGAACATGGCCTCCAGCGTCAACACACCGGGCATCACCGGGAAGTTGGGGAAGTGGTCGCGAAAATAGCCCTCGCGGTTTGAAAGCGTGCGAAAGGCCGCAATGCTCACACCGGGCGTGAGCTCTGCAATCTGGTCAAGTTGGCGAAATCGCATGGACCTCCAATGTCCCGTCGAGGGCATTCGGATGGCCGGGGCGAATTTGGACTCCCGGCGGGACGGGGGACGATCACGTCTCCCTCCAAAGAGATGGCGAAGTCTTCTCCGAAAACCGGACACCGGCCGTGAACAAAGTTGCGCGACGGCGCGACGAAGGCCCTGTCGGCGGACCGACCACGGCCGCAAGGCGTGGGGCACTTGAAGTTACGTGGCTTGACTGGGGGACAAGGACGCTCATCGGCCCCAGTCATAGACCCGATACGTCTTCACCCGGTTGGCTCCGCCTTTTTCCAGGCTCCCTCGGGAGAGACGGTTCGATTCGGCCACCCACGAGTATTCGCACTCTTCCAGGCCCCAGGCTGTGCCCATCGGGGTGATGGACCGCAACAAGACCAGACCTATGCCCATCATCTGGTACTCGGGCAGGACGTTGGCCGCCATGAGACGCACTTTCTTGATCTGCCGGCGGTTCCACAAGAGCCGCACCAGACCGAACGGGAAGAGTCGGCCGTCGATCAGCTTGATCCGGGGGTTGTAGTCCAGCAAGGCGAAGCACGCGCCCACCAGTTTCCCTTCGATCTCGGCGGCCACGGCCAGCTCGGGCACGATCAGCCATTTCAGGCCGCCAGCAAGGTGCCGCACCTCTGCCTTCGACATGGGCGTGAAGCCCCAATGTCCGTCCATCGATTGGTTGTACAGATCGATGAAGGCCTCGACATCTTGGACAAACCGCCTCCGATTGATCGGGCGGATTCTCACGTTGTACCGCTCCACAATCTGCTGGCTGATCGGCTCCAGTTTCGCGCTGCTGTCGTCGAGCTGGCTCCTGTGGCCATGGAAGGCATAGAGGTCCTGAACCTTCTGGAACCCGTAGCCTTCGATGAGTCGTTCGTAAGAGGCCGGGTTGTAGGCCATCATGATGGTGGGCGGCGAATCGAAGCCCTCGACGAGCAGGCCGGGCACATAGTTGAGGCCCGGGCTCATCGGCCCGCGGACTCGCTCGATCCCCTGCGCCGCCAGCCAGTCCCGCACCGCATCGAACAGGGCATTGGCGATTTTCTGGTCGTCGACACACTCGAAAAAGCCGAAGAAACCGCGGCCGTCCGCATGGCGGTCGAGGTGGTCCCGATTGAGAATCGCCGCCACCCGGCCGCAGACCTCGCCGTCGCGTGTGGCCAGAAAGGTCTGGGCGCGGTTGCGCTCGAAGAACGGATGATGTCGGTAGCCGACCATCTCGGCCTGATCCATGCGCAGCGGCGGCACCCAGTTCGGATCGCCGCGGTACAGCCGCCAGGGAAGTTCCAGGAACCGCTTTCGTTCCGCTCGCGTGACGACCGGCTTGACCATCACGTTCGACATGGCGTGTTTTCACTTCGATCCGGATTTCGTCAACGACGTCCGCGGAGGATGGGTCAGTCCACGAACGATCTGCACAAAGAAGAAGGGGCATGCCCCCCCTTTCTCCTCGGGCGGGCTCGTCTGAGAGATTCCTTGTGCGGCCAAAGAGAGCGGGGTCTGATCCGCTCTCGCTAAAGAGATGGCGAAGTCGTCTCCTCAAACCGGACACGGTCCGGGAAGAAATCGCGAAACGAGGCGACCGACCGGACTCAGGGCCGGGGCTCTTCCGGCTCCGCGACCTCGAGGTTCACGCTCGCCGAGTGGGCGGAGAACTCCGGGGCATAGCGGCTCTGGATCGTGGCAAACCCGCTCGAGGCGGTGCCCCGGTGGGCCGCCCGCAACGAATACTCGAAGACATGCGTGCCCCGCGGCAGCCGCTCGAAGAAGAGCTGCGTGGAGGTGTCGCGGATCGCCACGTACCAGCCCGCGCCGTCGCCAAAACGCCAGCCGGAGAGCACGTCCACCGGCTCGGTGAGGCTCGGCCGGTGGTCGGCCAGTTCCAAAAACTCATAGTCGCGGTCACTGGTCACCACGAGCCGCACGACGAGCTCGTCGCCCAGCTCGACGGCCGTGCCGTCGCCGGCCGGCACGAGCTCCGGGCCCGCCTTCGTGAACCGCTTCACGAACAGCTTCTTCTCGATCGCCAG
>JAIOPD010000065.1 GCA_021414115.1 Planctomycetia bacterium | reverse complement strand
GTGGTACGTGCCGGCCTCGCGAAACGCCACCTTCGTCGTGGCGTCGGCGACGGGTGTGCCCAGGCCGTGGGCCAGGAGATACGGCGAGCCCATCTGCCGGATGAACTGCGTATCGAGACTCCAGCCCCCATGGTCGGCGAAACTCTCGGCTTCGACGAGCACCGTCGCGGCAGAAGTAGCGTTGCCGGTGGTACCGAGCAGGGCCCCGAGCATCAAGGCGGTCAGGGTGGTGCGGATCATCGTCTTGTCTCCTGGGGTATTCCGTCCGGGTGCGAAGTGACTGAGCGACGAAACTCACGAGGTGAGTCAGGACAGGATTCCATCTCCGCGGCCGTTCCATACGATTCCCAGACCGGGACGCGTGGGAACCCGATAGGTGCCATTTTCGCAGACAAATGGCTCGGTGAGGAAACGGTTGGCCGTGTCGAGCACGTGGGGATTGAACTCGCACAGGCCGCCGTTCGCGGCAGCGGCCGCAAAATGCACGGCGGCGGCGATCTGCGGTCCCATCGCGATGCTCAGGTGCGGCACCACCTCGCCAGGGAATGCCTCGGCGATCCGCAGCGCTCCGGTGATGCCGCAGCGGCCGAGGTCGGGCTGGGCGATGTTCATGATGTCGAGGAAGGGGGCGAGTTCGTGGAGCGTGCGGTAACTCTCGCCAAGCGCCAGGGGCGTCTTCACCTGCGCGGCCAGGCGGGCGTGGAGCGCGACCTCCTCAGGACCGAACGGGCATTCGATCCAGCGGGCCTTCCGAGCATCGAGCTCACGGACCATCGCCACCGCCTCCTCGGGAGGCAGGTGCCACAGGCCATCGACGGCGACCCGCATGCCGTCGGGTAGGGCATCCGCGACGTCGAGCAGGTCGGTCCAGCAGCTGTCGTAATAGAGTTTGACGAGCGAGATGCCCTGATCGGCATACCTGCCGGCGCACTCAGCCTGCTCGCGGGGGCATGCGCCGGAACTGCCGCTGAGATAAGCCGGGACCGTCTGCCTGGGCGCCGACGCGAGCAGTTCGCACACCGGCTTGTCGGCGATCAGGCCGGCCAGATCCCAGAGCGCGATGTCGACCCCGCTGATGGCGTCGAGCATGAAGCCGCCGCACTGGCCCCGAACACGCATCGTGGAATACATCCGCTCCCAGAGTTCCGCGATGCGCGTCGGGCCACCGTCGAACTCGAGGCCCTCGATGGCCGGCCGGAGAAGAAGCTCGACGATCGTGCAGGCCACCTCCGGCGCCAGCGGCGCCTGCGCCTCGCCCCAGCCGACGAGTCCGTTTTCCAATTCCACTCGCACCAGCGCCGTTTCGAAGCGCACCGAATACAGGACCGGGTAGGCGGTGGACCAGCGGTAGTCGCCCTTTCCGGTGACGCCGGTCGGTGAGCCGGCAGTGCCCTGCGCATCGGCAAAGTCGCGCGGCAGGCGGACGGGAATCGCGCGTAATGACCGAATGCGCATGTCATGAACCCCCGGTCACAAGGGGCTCGCGCACCAGCCGCTGCGTGACCCAGAAGGAGAGCGGATGCAGCACGGCCATGACGACGAAGATCGCGCCATAGCCGGTCCATTCGACGACTTGACCGGTCAGCCAGGTGAAGAGTGTGCCACCAAGACCGGTGCCGAAGGCCAGCATCCCTGATGCCGTGCCGATCATCGCCTTCGGGTAGACGTCGTTGGTGAGCGTGTTCTGGCAGGTCTTCCAGGCCATGTGGCAGAAGGTCACCACGCAGATCAGCGCGAGCGTGAGGAGCCGTGACTCGGCGTGGTCGATAGCGAGCGACAGCGGCATCACGCACGCGCAGGGTAGCATCACCGCCAAGCGGGCTCTGATCGGCTTCTGGCCACGGGCCACGAGCCTGCCGCTCGCCCACCCTCCAGCCAGCGCGCCCAAGTCGGCGGTGAGATACGGCATCCAGGCGAGCATGCCCATCTCCGCCATCGTGAAGCCGCGATGCTCCACGAGATATTTGGGAAGCCAAAACAGATAGAACCACCACACGGGATCCGAGAGAAACCGGGCGAGAAACAGGCCCCATGTCTGTGGATGATCGAGCAGCCGCCGCCACGGCACTTTCGTTGCGACGACGGCCGGCTCCCCATCGAGCACCAACGCCCGCTCCGCCGTCGTGATCAGCGGATGCGTTTCGGGCGGGTGGTAGAGCAGCAGCCAGAGGGCAAGCCAGACGAACCCCAGAGCCCCGGTGACGAGAAAGGCGGACTGCCAGCCGAAGACCGCGTTGATCCACGTGATCGCCGGCGGCGCAAGGATGGCGCCGATCGCCGCACCGCCTTGCACGAGTCCATGGACGAAGGCCCGCTCCCGAGCGGGATACCACTCGCTGACCGCCTTGAAGGCGGCCATGAAGTTGCCCGACTCACCCATGCCGAGCAGGAACCGCAGCGCGCCCAGCGACCACGCGCCCCGGGCGAAGGCGTGGGCCATGTTGGCCAGCGACCACCAGACCATGAACAGGCTCAGCGACCACCGTGTGCCCCAGCGATCGACCAGCAGACCGGAGCCGACGTACATCACGGTGTAACTGGCCAGGAACGCCGTGAGGATGTTGGCATATTGGCTGTCGGAGACGCCCAGTTCCTGCTTGAGCACCGGCGCGAGCACGGAGAGCGTCTGCCGATCGACGTAGTTGATCACGGTCGAGAGGAAGAGCAGTCCGGCGATCCACCAGCGGAGATGAGGAATGCGCATCGATGCACGGTCATGTCGAAAGGTCGGCGGTTCTCAGTCACGGTCGGCGAAGTCGCGCAGCCAGGCGAGTTCGGCGACACTGTCGAGGTCGAGCGCGGCGGTCGGGTGGCGGACCTGCGGCGACGTGATCACCCCGGCAGCGACCAGGTTGTGCTTCTGCGCCGAGACGCCGAGTCCGGGCTGCAGTTCGAACCGCAGGAGCGGCAGGATGCGGGAGAACCGCTGCCAGGCGGCCTCGCTGCGGCCGGCCTCGAGATCGTCCCAGATGGAGACGAGGTCACGAATCCGATCACTGCCGGGCATCTGGCCGCGGGCGCCGCGCTGCCATTCCTCGATGAAAAACTGGCAGTTGAGCCCGCCGAAGATCGTCAGGCTGTCGCCTGCTTGCCGCACGACGGCGGTGATCTTCGACGGCGTGGGGGGCGCCTCCACCTTCACATATCGCACCTGCTCGATCTCACGGCCCATACGGGCGAGCAGCGCCGGCGGCATCGCCACCTGCGTCATCAGCGGGGCATCCTGCACCATGATCGGGATCGAGACGGCGTCAGAGATCGCGGTGAAGTAGTGCAGCAGGCCGTCGCCGTCGGTCTTGAGGTAGTAAGGAGGCAGCACCATCAGGCAGTCGGCGCCGAGGTCTCCCAGCTCCTTGCTCAGCTCGACCGCGGCGTCGGTGCCCGTATGGCCGCTGGAGGCCACCAGCGGCACGCGGCCATTCACCCGCTTTGTGATCCTCTTCATGAGGTCGATCCGCTCGCCGGCAGAGAGCGTGTAGCCTTCGCTTGCGTTTCCGAAAAGTCCGAGCCCGTGGGCGCCCTGCTCGAGCAGGTGCTCGACGAGCCGATCCTGGCTGGCGTGGTCGATCGAGCCGTCGGGATGGAACGGCGTGTTGACGATGGGAAACACGCCCTGAAGAGAGTTGACCACGTTCCATGCCCTTGCGATGCCGTGCGGATGAATGCTCCGATTGTGCGGAGCTCGTGCCGCAAAACCATGCTGTATTCGCGCACAAAATCTTCCTAATTGCGGCAGAAGGCCCTCGGGCGGCTATAACCGGGGTATCCGGGTTCCTGGAGATCGGTGGGCGTCGCCATGCAGCGGGTTTCCCAGACGCTCACGTCGTGCCCCCGCGTCACGGTGCTCGTGCCGGCTTATCTTGGCTGGGGCCGCAGCATCATCAAGGGCATCTCGGCCTTTTCCAACCGGCATGGCCCCTGGCATCTGCACATCGAGCCGGAGGGCGAACGGCGGCCGGTGCCTCATGGCTGGGAGGGAGACGGCATCATCGCCCGACTCTCCACGCCCACCGTCGCGCGGACGATCCTCGGCGTGGGCGTGCCGGTGGTCAATGTTTCGGGGATCGTGCTCGACGGTCCGGCGGCGAAGGTGCCGCGGGTGGCCAACGACCGCGGCGCCTCGGGCAACATGGCGGCCCGCTACCTCATCGAACGCGGCTTCCGCAACTTCGCCTATGTCGGTCCTCCGAAGCTGGCGTATGTGCGCGAGCACCAAGATGCCTTCACCGCGGCGCTCGACCGTGAGGGCCACGCCTGCCACCTGCATGCCCTCGGCCAGGCCGCGGAGCGGGCCGGGCGGCCTAGCCGGCTGATCGAATGGCTCCGCAGTCTTCCCAAGCCGGTCGCGATCCTGACCTGGAGCAATGTGCAGGGGCGGGCGATCATCGACGCCTGCCGGCAGGAGGGCCTCCTCGTGCCGGAAGACGTGGCCGTGCTCAGTGGCGACGACGATCCTGTGCTCTGCGAGAGCTGCTTTCCGCAGTTGTCGGCGATCGGCGTGGCCTGCGAGCAGATTGGCGAGAAGGCTGCCGAACTCATGCAACTGCTGATCGAGCGGCGGCCGCTCCCACCGACGCCCATCCTGCTGCCGCCGCTGGGCATCATCACGCGGCAAAGCACCGACACCCTCGCCGTCGACAACCCCGACCTCGTGCAGGCCATCGGCTACATCCGCGAGCACGCCACGCAGGCGATCCACGTTGACGACGTGTTGCGGGCGGTGCCCGTCTCCCGCCGCAGCCTCGAGCGAATGTTTCACGACTCGCTCGGCCGCTCGCCCGCACAGGAAATCCGCCGCGTCCGGATCGAGCGGGCCAAGCAGCTCCTGGCGACGACCGACCTCCCAATCCCCAAGGTGGCGGCTGCCTGCGGATTCGGCACGGGCGAATACCTGGCCACGATCTTCCGCCAGGCTACCGGCATGACCCCACTGAAATACCGCACGATCGTCCGCAACCAGTGACGGGCCATCGGCGACCGGTGCGGCCGATGGGCGGCCGTTAGTGTGCGTGAAACATGCGACTGCCGACGAGGTCGAGTACGAGGTCTTGGAATCCCATGCCCGCCTCCCGATTGGCGCGCACGATATTCTTGATCTCGCGTTGCTCGGCATAGTTCGGCACGCGGCCGGTCGCATAGGTGAGCAGCTTTTCCGCGACGCAGTTAGAGAACAGATCGATGTTTGCAACCAGCCACGCCTTGAACTCCATCGGGCTCCTGATGACCGTGCCGTCAGGCAGCGTGCCCGAGGCGTCGATCGCGGCGCCGCTGCCCGGCCACGTCGCCCGCCAGCGGCCCACGGGATCGTAGTTCTCCAGTGCGAAGCCCACGGGATCGATCCGCCGGTGGCAGACGGCGCAGCTCGCCTCTCGCGTGTGGGCGGCGAGCAGGTCGCGCGGAGTCTTGGCCCCCTGCGTGTCGGGCGTGAGGGCCGGCACGTTCTTCGGCGGCGGCGGCGACGGCATGCCGAGGATGTTTTCGAGCACCCAGGCGCCGCGGATCACCGGCTGCGTGTCGACACCATTGGCCGTCGCCATCAGGATCGCCGCCTGGCCGAGCAGTCCGCCGTAGCGGCCACCCCGGTCGATGTCGAGCCGCTGGAACCGCGTGAGTTCCTCCGCTGGCAGCGGGGAGGCCTGATTCTTGGCGATCGACGGCGTAAAGCCGTAGTTGCGCTGGCAGAACGCGATCGTGGAGAACGTGAAGTCGGGATCGATGAAGGTCTTCATCGGCAGATTCTGTTGGAGGATCTCGGTGAAGAACCGCTCCGTCTCCCGCCGGGCCAGGGCCGTGGCCTCCTCGTCGAAGCGGAACTTTGCGTCGGGCATGATGCCCGGAAGCAGCTTCGTATCGAGCCACTGTCCGACGAAGCTGCGGATCATCGGCTCGTGGGGCTGCTTCGGCAACAGCCGCTTGGCTTCTGCTCTGAGCACACCGGGCTCGGCGAGCCGCCCTCGCGTGGCGAGGTCGACGAGTCGGGCGTCCGGCGGTGCTTGCGTGAGGAAGTAGGCGAGCCGCGTGGCGAGGTCGAACTGGTCGCAACAGCCAGCCGCGTCGGGCGGCTCGATGCCCCGGTAGAGAAAGCGTGGGGAAACAAGCACGCTCCGCAGCAGCAGGTGCATCCCCTCATCGAATGAATGACCCTCATCCCAATGGCGGGTGGCGATGGTGAGGAAGCTTTCGACCGTGCCGTCGGTGACGGGACGGCGGAATGCCCTGGGAAGGAACGCGGTCAGCATGCTGCGAGCCACGTCGACGTCGGTCTGCCCGTCCCGCCGCTCCCCGACGAGCGCCCGTCGTGCGGCCGCCCGTGCCCGGTCACGTGGACTCTCGACCGGTTGTGCCGGGCCCTCGATCACGACGCGATGGATCTCGAGGGCCGGCCCCCTCTCGTGGTAGAAGTGGCACAGCGCGTCGGCGATCTCGAACGTGCCGGAATTCGACCGGCACACTTCAAGGAGCCGCCGCGTCTTCTTCGAGACCATCGTCGCCTCGCTCAGGTCGAGCTGAGGGTCGGCCCAATACCGTGCGACGATGTCCCAGCCATTGCGACCGCGGAGCCGCGAGGTCTCGGCCTGGCCGGGATTGCCGCTGGGAAACACGGCCTGCTGCCAGGCCGCGAGGAACCGAGGATCGTCCCGAAACCAGCCCTCCAGTTGGTCGGCGAGCTCGTCGTACTCGTGCGTCATTTCCGCGTTCACCCAGCGGAAAAGGACCGTTTCGCCCTCGTAGAGATCGGCCTCGAACGAGGTTGAGGCGGGCGACTCGGAAGC
This sequence comes from Planctomycetia bacterium, assembly GCA_021414115.1. Taxonomy (GTDB): domain Bacteria; phylum Planctomycetota; class Planctomycetia; order Pirellulales; family UBA1268; genus QWPN01. Next base: position 50,695 of record JAIOPD010000065.1, on the reverse strand, counting down.
AATCTCGATCGTGCGCAGCAGCCGGAAGGCCGAGACCCGGGATCGGTCGGTGGCCGACAGGGGCCGGGCGTAGACCTCGAGCTTCATCGGCCCCGTGAATCGATGTCCCGTGGGGGAGAGAAACTGCGACGCTGCGACGGTGATCGTGTAGGTGCCCGAATCCCGGATCTCGATCCGGCTCGGCCAGGTGCAGCTTCGCATGATGTCGACGCTTCTGGATGCGATCCGCAGCGCGTCTCCATGCACGGTGGCAGCCGAGAAGCTGAGGACGAGATCGCGCGGGCCGGCCTCCCAGCGAGCGAGTTTCGGGGCGGGACGCGGCGGTGGAAAGATCTCGTCGGCCACGACGCTGGCGACCGCGGCGTAGGCTTCGAGATGGGCTGGTGAGAGGACGAGCCCCTCGGCCAGATTGTCGAAGCCGTGCCGTTCGGTGTCGGGCGGGAATCCGACGGGCAGCGTGAACGCCGGTTGTTGGCAGAGCCGGCGGATCGTGGCGGCATACTCGTCGCGGCTGAGCCGACGCGGCGCGGTGCCTCCGAACGGCGTGTGCGCGACGAGCGGAGGATCAAGAAACGCGACGAGCGTGTCGCGAGCTGCCTGCGTGGCGGGTTCGGCATCGGACGGCGGCATCCGGTGGTCTTCGATCACCTCCACGACTCGCCGCCAGAGGTCCACTTCGGCAGCATCACCCCAGTCGATTGCTTCCCGGTCCAGACGCACGCCGGCCTCGGCTGTATCGCCCGAGTGGCAGTCGAGGCAGGTCTCGGCGAGGATCGTCCGAACGGGCTGCGGCACCACGGCGGGCCCTTCCGCCCGCACGGCGGCAAGGACGTCCACCAGCACCGCGATACCGACCAGAAACCGCCACATCAGGAAAAGACCTCGTTCATGTCTCGCGACGCGTTCGAGAACTGGCCAGCCTCGATGCCCAGTCGCTGCATGAGGGTGATGTAGAGGTTGCCGAGCAGCGGTGCATTCGCCTCTTTCGGATCGACCGCCACGTGGCTGCCATGCCGGAATCCACCACCCGCGACGAGCGTGGGGAGGTTCGCGTTGCTGTGGCGACTGGCATCGCCCATGCCGGTGCCGAGGAGGATGATCGTGTCATCGAGGAGCGTCTTTCCTTCGGGGGTCTTCTTCCGGGCGAGCTGATCGAGGAACCGGGCCAGGCAGTTGACGTGGGCGGTTTCGATCGCAATCAGGTCGCGGATCATGACGGGATCGTTGCCGTGGTGAGACAGCCCGTGGTAGCCCGCCACGAGCTGCCGGCCATCGAGCGAGAACACCTGTCCCAGTCCGTGCAGAAACATGGTGATCACCCGGGTCTGGCCGCTTTCGAGAGCCAGCGTTGCCAGGTCATACAAAATACCCTCCGCCTCGATCTGCAGATTCGGCGTGATGGGATCGTAGTCGGGCAGCTTATAGGTCGTGGTGGTGGCCGGCTCATCGAGAGCGGCAAGTTGCCGCTCCATCCGCTTCTCCACCGCGCGGATCGACTCGAAGTATTCGTCGAGCTTAGCACGATCACGCGAAGGGAGCGAACGCTCGAGCCGCTTCGCGTCGTCGAGGACGACGTCGAGCGCACTTACACCACTCGCGAGCAGGTAGTCGGTTCGCGCGCGGTCGGATTCCGATGCGAACAGTCGCTTGTAGAGCACGCTTGGCCGGTCGATCTGCGGAAGGCCCACGCCCTGCCGTGTGAAGCTCATCGCCTGCGGGCCTTCGCCGGAGCCGGCCGTGAGTTCGATCGAAGGGTATCGGGTCTCTTGGCCGATGGCATCGGCGATCCGCTGATCGAGCGACCAACTGCCGGGAGTCATGCCGCAGAGAAAGTTGTTCCAGGCGGCATGGCCGTTGGGAGCTCGATGGTCCAGCCCGGAAAACACGGTGAACTGGTCCCGCAGACCCGCGAGCGGTGCGAGCGTCGGCGGTAATTCATAATCGCGGCCGGCCTGCTTGGGGAAGAAGGCATGTTGATGCCAGCCAAGGTAAGTGCCGATGGCAACGAAGTTGCGCGGTCCGCCGGCGGGCGTCGAGGGACCGGCGAGGGCCTCCAGGGCAGGCAGGGCGATCACCGTCGCCCCGGCACGCAGAAACTGCCGCCGATCGAGCGGAAGGGCACCGAGCTGGGGGGCACGCGTCATGATGGTCACGCCGAGAGGAACAATCGGGCCGCCACCTCTCCCTTATGGTACGCGACGCAGCGGCCTCAGCCGCCCGGCTGAATGCGCCAACGATCTTCCTTTTTGCGTCAGCGGGCCTTGGCGGCCGGCACGCTGAAATTGGCCACCATCTTTTCAAGTGGGAGTTCGATCGTGGTGATGTGCGGGGAAAAGAGCGGCCTCATCTTTCGCGTTTGTTCCGGCGTCTCGCCCGCATAACCCTCGATGACCACCCGGTGCGGCCCGCCCACGGCACCCATTGTCCGATAGGTCTCGTAGCGGCCGTTGACGATGTCGCCGTAGGCTGCCGGACCTTTGTTGCCGAGCTTCGTGTCGGGTTCAAACGCGATCCGTCCGGCGGTGAGAGGCTTGCCGGCGTAGGTCACGGTCCCTGTCACGGGATACCGCGGTGGACCGGTCTTGCTGGGAGCGCCGCAGCCCATCGTGCCGGTCGCCATCATGGCGATGGCGACCACCCGTCGCGTGAGCGAAGCCCGCCACGGCATCCTCGAGATGCTCATTGATTAAAAGCCGGATTTTGGCGTTTTGGAATTGCGTTGGCCCAGCGTGCGATAGAGAGCGAGTTCGATCGACTCCGAGAAGAAGTGCGTGGATCCGTCGGCCATGGTAAAGCCCGCGCCGCCCGGGTGGCGGCTGCCGTACGTCGAAACCAGATCCGGTCCATACCAGTAGTTCGACGACATCGGATCGGTGTTGGAGGAGTTGATGCCCCTGTTCGTGGCACAGAGTCCCAGCGGCATCGCCGCATCACCGTTGGGATACCAGCGGAGCGACGAATCCCAGCCAATGCCTGGCGGCATGGGATCCCGCTGGATGAGCGGCGCATACCGGCTCTCACCGATCAAAACGACGTTCGACAATCCGTCCAGAACGTGGCCGGCCCTGATCTTGGAGTTGGCATAGAACATGCCGTTGTGGAAGAAAAAGCGGTCAGAAGAGCCAGCCGCCGCACAGGCCCGCAGGCTCGGGGTTGACGGATCGGCACCGCCGCCCTGACAGGCCAGGTAGTTCGTGTTGCCGGCGGAAGCCGACGCGGTATTCGTGTCGGAGGGGCAGACGAACGCGGCGTTGAACTTGAACTGCTTGGAGTAGTTTCCAACGCCGCTGGCGGCCTCGCCGAACGCCCGAGCGAAGGTGCCGTTGACGTCGTAGGCGTCGAACCGGGGCTGATCGTCCATGAACGGCAGGATCAGCACACCCCACGGAGGACCGCCTGCCGTTGCTGACGTCGCCACGAGTTGGCACTCCTGCAGGTCGGTCAACGTCGAGTCGAGCCTCACGACCCCACCGGATGGAAACGCGGCATGCTGAGTGTTGTAGTTCTGGCATGCGAGCGAAAGCTGGCGAAGCTTGTTCAAGCACGCGATCCGTCGCGAAGACTCCCGGGCGCCCTGCACCGCCGGAAGGAGCAACCCGATCAGCAGGCCGATGATCGCAATTGTCGCCAGCAATTCGACGAGGGTAAAACCGCGGCGCCTGGTCTTGGCGTTGCTCATGGGGTGGCAGCTCTGGAAACTGCCGAGGCCCCCCGCCGGCTCCATGCCCGCAGGCCCACCGCGATACCGATGCCGAGGCCGGCGAGTCCAAGCGTTGCGGGCTCAGGCACGACGATCAACTGCATCACCTGACCGCCGCTGGCGGCGACGGTGGACACCGTCACGCTCTTCGACGGGTCATATTGGGCGAGCGACTTGTAGGCCTGCCCGTTGTAGGAGAAGGAGCCGCCCGCGTCCTGCACGAAGTATTGATAGGTGGCGCTCGAGATGCTGTTGAGGAAGTCGGCCTGCTGCGACGTGAAGAAGCCACCCGTGAGCGTGCCGAACTCCACCGCCGAGGGCGTGAAATAGATGCTCACCACATTCGCTGACGTGAGCGACGACGTGAATGGCGAGCCGCTCGAGAGGCTGAGGAGGTCATTGCCACTGTTCGACGCGTTCGAGTAGGTGGGGTCGGCCTGCGTGTACTCGAAGGCAAACGCGAGGCCACCCAACGGATCGACGCTCGTGGCCGTGAGGATGCCGGGGGAGTTGCCCGGGCCGACGAGGCCAGCGCCGCTGAGGGCCCCGACGCTGCCGTGGCCGCCGAGCGAAGTGCTGGCAACGAGGGCCACGCCCGAGAGGAGCGAGCCGTCAACCGTGAGCGCTCCGGCGGAGACAGTGGTCGTGCCGGCATAGCTGCTCGATCCTGAGAGCGTCAAAGTGCCGGCGCCCGTCTTTACGAGGCTGCCCGCGCCAGAGAGACCGCCCGAGTAGGTCGTCGAGCCGCCGTTGGCCCCGACCGTGAGGGCGACCGCCTGACTCGAACCGTTTTGCAGAGCGAGATTGCCGGCGCCCTTGAGGCCGCCGAACGTGGCGGCCGTCATCGTGCCGAACGAGAGCGTGCCGGCACCGCTCGCATCGAACGTGCTGCCGGCCAGCGCGAGCGACGTGTTGCCCGTCGCGGTGGAGAGCGTGAGCGTGCCGCCCGAGACGAGCGTGTCGCCCGTGAACGTGTTCGTGCCGCTCGTAAACGCGTTGGAGCCGGGCGTGGTCACAAAAATAGGCATCAGCGTGAGGTTGCCCGAACCAGCCTTCGTGAAGGCGAGGTTGCCGGTAATCAGGCCACCGTAGGTGCCGGTCGTGGCCTGGTTCACCGTGAGCGTTTTCACTGACGTCCCGGTGTTCGTCGCGTAGCCGTTGGCGTAGCCGGTCTTCCCGTTGTTGCCGCTGCTTGTCAGGCCGGCCACGGTTTGGTTGAAGCCGTTCAGGTCGAACGTCGCGGCCTGACCGGCAGCGCTTACGTTTGCGATGGTGAACACGTCGAGTGTCGTGCCGACGGGCAGCGTGTCGTCGGCACCGATCTTGAGCCAGCCGCGGATGATGCTCGTGGCGCCCGAGTAGCCAGTTGGGCCGGCGAGCGTCACGGCGTAGCCCGACACGCTCGTGTTGGTGTCGCCACCGTAGCCGGCGATCGTGAGCCCGCTCCCCCCGACTGAGCCAGTGACCACGAGATTGCCGTAGCTGTAGCCGAGCCGGCCTCCAGCCCCCATGGCGACGGTGCCGGCCCACGTGCCGGTGCCCGACCAGACCGAAAGCCCGCCTTCGCCGGGGGCCGAGTTGACCGTGACGGTCTGGCCGGTGCCTGCCGTAATGCCGCTGCCGATTCGCAGGCTGCCGTTGGCGCCGCCGTTGACCGTGATGCTCGCGCCGGTGCCGAGGGCGCCGGCGTTGTTGACGAGAACCGTGCCGAGATTGATGGTCGTGGCGCCCGAATAGGCGTTGGCCGCCGAGAGCGTGAGGATGCCGGTGCCGCTCTTCACGAGGCCACCCGAGTTGCTGGCTGCGAGCGACGAGGCGAACGTGATATTCTGAGAGTTGGTGTCGATCGCGATCGCCCCGGAACTGCCTGCGATGCGCGCTGATAGGTCGGCCGTGTACGACGCCGAGTATTGGAGCGTGCCGCCCGTGAACGAAACGTTGCCACTTGCGGGCATGGCCCCAGCGTTGCCGACGGCGAGCACGCCGCCGCCGACGGTAACCGGACCTGTCAACGCGTTCGCGGCTGAGAGTGCGAGCGTGCCAGAACCGAGCTTCGTGAGGCCGCCGACGTTAGTGGCGGCAAGGCTGCTCGCGAAAGAGATGGCTTGGCCGTTGGTGTCGATGGCAACGGCGCCGGAACTGGCGGCGATGCGCGACGACAGGTCGGTCGTGTACGACCCGGAGTATTGCAGGGCACCGCCGGTGAACGTGACGGTGCCGCTGGAGGGCAGGGCGCTGGCGCTCGCGAGCGCCAGCGTACCGCCGGCGAGCGTCGTCGGACCGGAGTAGGCGTTCGATCCTGAGAGCGTGAGGGTGCCGACGCCCGAATTCGTGACGGAGCCGAAGCCGCTGATGCTACCGGAGTAGCTGGCCGCGTTCGACCTGCTGAAGACGAGCGCCGCGTTGTTCACCACGTTACCCGCGACCGAACCGGTGGTGCCGCTGCCGATCTGGAGCGTGCCGCCGGTCACGGTGGTCGTGCCAGCGAATATGTTGGAGCCGGAGAGGATGAGCGAGCCCGTGCCTACCTTCTCGAGCGAGCCGCCCCCGGTGAGCGTGCCGGCGTAGGTGGTGCTCGCGTTGTTGCCGCCGACCGTGAGGGAGATCGCGGTCGCAGAGGTGTTTTGCAGGGCAAGCGTCGCGGTCGTACTCGACGAGGCGAGGCCGCCGAACGTGAACGTATTGGCCGCCACGACGGAGTCGAAGACCACGCCGCCGGTGCCCGAGAGCGAGAGGATCGAGTTTTGAAGGGCAGCTTGGTTTTGCAGTTGGATCGTGCCGGCGTTGAGGGTGGTCAATCCCGTGTAAGTGTTAGCACCTCCGAACGCCAGCGAGCCGTTACCGGTCTTCGTAATGCCGTAGCCATTGCCGCCGTCACCGATCGTGTTCGCGAAGATCACACCAGGCTGGCCGGCGCTCGTGGCGCTCGTGATCACGCTATCAACCTGGAAGGTTCGCGTGCCGCCGGAAAGCGTTGCCGAGCCGGTGAACGTCAGGTTGGGATCACCCGCACCCCCGCTGAACTGGGTGTTCGCCGAAAACGTCACGGCGTTGGCCAGCGTTCGCGGAGGAGAGGAGCCTTGCTGACGCGGCCGGATCCTGGCTCCGGCGAATTCGATTGCCCCGGTACCGAAGGCGTTGTTGTTGTCCACGACCGTATCTATGCCTGTCTCGACCTTCGTGTTGGCCGCATAGGTGTTGTTGCCGGAAATGACGAGCACGACACCGCTCGATCCGGTCGTGGCTGGACCGTACGTCAGGAGTGCCGTCGGGGATGTGCCGGAAATCACGCCTGGATCTAGGCGGACGTCGGAGCGGACCGCTCCACCACCCGGCCCGACCGTGAAGGCCCCAACACCCTTGCCGAAACTCGCCGCGCCCGTCGCATTGACGAGCGTGCCGCCGTCGAGCGTGAAGGTGCCCGGCAGGGCGTTTATGCCCGCGATGGAGAGTGTGCCGCCGGCGATCGTCGTGTTGCCGGTGATCGAGTTGGATCCTGAGAGCGAGAGGGTGGCCAAGCCGAGTTTCGTCATCGAGCCGGTACCGGTGATCGAGCCGGTGTAGTTGAGCGCATCCGAGCGATTGAAAACGAGGCCGCTCGTGTTCGAGAGCGTCACGTTTCCGGTGATCGAGCCGGTGGTGCCGCCGTTACCGATTTGCAACGTGCCCCCGGAGACCGTGGTCAGGCCTGTGTAGGCGTTGTTTGCGGAAAGCGTGAGCGTGCCGGAGCCGCTCTTCGTGAGGCCGCCGACGTTGCTGGCGGCGAGGGCGCTGGCGAATGAGACGCCCTGGCCGTTTGTGTCGATCGCGATCGCGGAGGAACTGCCCAGAATCCTGCCGGAATAGTCACCCTGGTTCGAGCCCGAGTATTGCAGCGTGCCACCCGCGAACGACAGGTTGCCGCCGCCGGCTAGGGCGTTTGCGTTGTTGAGACGCAAGGTGCCGGCGGCGAGTGTCGTCGTGCCGGAGTAGGTGTTCGCGCCGCCGAGGACGAGGATGCCCGAACCAGCCTTGGTGAGGCCAAGCACCGCGCCACCGTCACCGATCGAGCCGTTGAATTGAGTCAGGCCGTTGAAAGTCGAACCGCTCGCCATCGTTGTCGTGACCATCTGCGTGGAGCCCGACAGCGTGATTGAGCCGGTGAGCACGATATCCGGGTGATTGGAGGCTCCACTCCCGTAGAACGATGCTCCGCCCGAGATCGTGACGGCGTTCGAGAGCGTGCGGACGCCGGAGCTCGTGGCCCGCAGGCCGCCGCCGGCAAACGTGATCGTGCCGGTGCCAAGAGCGGAATCGGTACCGATGGCAACCTGAGGGTTCGAAAGGATCGTGCCGCCCGAGTAGGACGAAGACGAGGAGTTCAGAACGAACTCGCCGCTCGTGCCGGAGAGCGAAAGCGGCCCGGTGCCGGCCCCGCCTACGATCGGGGCGAAAATATACCACTGCGTACTTGCGGGCAGACTGTTGACGAGCGTGCCGCCGGATGCCCCGAGCGTGATCGTCGAACTGCTGGAGATATTGCTCGGCGATACGCTGCCCGAGCCTTGCAGCGTGCCGCCGTTGAGCGACACACCCGTGACGCCGGTCTGAGGAAACGCATTCGGCCCACCGATCGCGAGCGTGCCACCGGTCACGCTTACCGCGCCGGTGAACGTGTTCGATCCAGAGAGCGTGAGCGTGCCGGCGCCGGTCTTCGAGAGGCCGCCCGTATTGGTGCTCGCGAGGTTGCCCGCCCACGTCACGCTCTGATTGTTCGTGTCGATCGCGATCACGCTCGTGCTGCTCACGATCCGCGAAGCGAGATCGGCCATGTTGGAGGCGGAATATTGCAGTGTGCCGCCGGTGAAGGTGACGTTGCCCGCAGCAGCGATCGCGTTCGCGTTGCCGAGCGCTAGCACACCGCCTGCGAGCGTGGTTGTGCCGGTGTAGCCGCTCGACCCGGAGAGCGTGAGCGTGCCGGAGCCAAGCTTTGCGAGGCCGCCCGTGTTCGTCGCGTCCACGCCGCCGGTGAACGTCACGCTCTGGCCGTTCGTGTCGATCGCCACTGCCGAACCGCTGCTCGCGATCCGGGCGGTGTAGTCGGTCGTGTTGTTCGCGGTGTATTGGAGCGAGCCACCGCTGAACGTGATCGCGCCCGAGGCAGGGATGGCGTTGGCGGAGCCGAGGGCGAGGGCACCGCCGGCGAGCGTCGTGGCTCCAGCGTAGTCGCTGGAGCCACCCGTGAGCGTGAACGTGCCGCTGCCCGCCTTCGTGAGGCCGCCGAGGCCGGTGAGCCGACCGGCAAACGAACTCGACACGTTGTTGCCGCCGACGGAGAGGGCGAACGCCGAGCCGGAATTCGTGAGCGTGAGCGTACCGGAGTTTTTCAACCCGCCGAACGTGGCAGCCGACAGTGTGCCCAGCGAAAGCGTGCCGGTGCTCGCCGTGTCGAACGTGCTGCCGAAGAGGGCGTTGGCGTTGCCGAGCGTGAGCGTGCCGGCCGAGACGAATGTGTCGCCGGAGAACGTGCTCGTGCCGGTCGTACCCGTAGCAGCGGCGGTGACCAGGATGGGGGCCAACGTGAGATTGCCTGCGCCGCTCTTCGTGAACGCCAGATTCCCGGTGATGATGCCATTGAACGTGCCGCTCGTGGCCTGATTGGCGGTGAACGTCTTCACAGTGGAGCCCGAATTAGTGAGAAACGCTGAAGCATTGGCAACGATCGACGCTCCGCCGTTGTAGATCCCGCTGCTGCTCAAAACCGCGACCGTCTGATTGAAGCCGTTGAGATCGAAGCCCGCCGCCTCACTTGCGTTGACGCTGGGGGTGCGGATGTCAAGCGTGGTCGTGGTCGGCAGGGCGTTGTCGGCCCCGATCTTGAGCACCCCGCGGGCGATCTGCGTCTGGCCGGTGTAGGCGTTGTTGGTTCCCGTCACGAGCACGGCGTATTGCGTATTGATCGACGTCCTGGAGGGTGTGGCGTCGAGGCCGGAGATGAGGAAGTTGTTCGACCCGCCGATTGAGCCTGACAACACGAGCACGCTGTTATTTTCGTAGCCGATGCGGCTACCGGCACCGTACGTGACCGACCCAGCCCACGTGCCGGTGCCGCCGGAGATCGCCGCGAGCCCGCCGTAACTTGCGTTACCAAGGCTGTTGTTCGTGAGCGACTTGCCAGCGCCGATCGTGATGCCGTTGCCGATGGCGAGCGCACCGGACGACACGGTGATGCTCGATGAATTGCCGAGTGCGGAGGCGTTGTTGAGCACGAGGTAGCCGCCGTTGACGGTCGTGTTGCCTGAGTACGTGTTGACCCCTGACAGAACGAGGGCGCTCGTACCGGATTTGTTGAGACCGTTGGAGCCGGCGATCACGCTTGAGATCGTAGCGGCGGCCGTGCCATAACTGGACGACTGCCCCAATCCCGTCACGCTGATCGTCGGCACGCCCGACACGGTGGCGAGCGTGAGCGTGCCGCCCGTTAGGGTCCAGCCGCCGGCGGGTGTCCCCGTATCGCCGAAGAGAAGCGTGCCGGTTGTCACCGGGGCATTGAGCGTGACGGTTTGCACGCCCGTGATGTTGAGCATGCTGAAGTCGGCAACAGCGCCCGTCCCGCTGGCAATACCGGCCGACCAATTCGCCGAGTCGCTCCACGTGCCGCCCGACGTGCTCGTCCACGTGCCGTTCGTCTGCGCAAGCGCGGTCGGTGGAAGCACGGCGGCGATCCCGAGGCCGAGAATCCCCCATGCCACCGAGGTGCCGATTCGTTTAAAAATGGCCATAGTGAAACCGCTACCGTTTCAAGTTTCAGCCGATTGCTTGGTTCCCCGCCTCAAACGAACCATACTTTATGGCCGGCCGGGCCTCGCCGCCACGATGCAAATGCGGCGAAAACCTTTGGAAATACGCCGAGACCGCTGGTGGAATACCAGGACTTTTGGGCGTAGCTGCTCTGGGAAGCCCCGACCCTGCCCCAAGAGAGCTGGGACACCGTCGGCCGGAGCGGCAGGAGCGAGCCCGACGAACAAGGAACAGGTTTTATCGGCGATCCGGGAGTCGTTTCACTTCGACGGCCTGCGCGGAGAAGCGATTGCCAGCCGCGACGACATTCGCGGACCGCTCCACGATGATCCAGCCGCCCTGGCTCGGGGGCGTGGAGGATGAAAATGCATTGTCCACGACGGTTACGCCATCACAGCCTTTGATGGAGACGGCGGCGTCGCGCGTGTCGATGATGCGGTTATCGCGAACGATGATGTTGCCCCCGAGTCCGGAGGTGGACCGGACGTCGATCGGGGTCCAGCCGCAGTGCGTGATCGTGTTACCGCTGACGAGCACATCGCGGGCACCGTGGCCGGAGACTTCGGAAACGTAGCCAGCGAGCACGGCGTTGCCGTTGATATTCTCGAAGCGGTTGTCGGCGATCCAGGCCCGCGTGCCGTTGAACTTCACGCCGTGCGCCCGTCCGCCGGAGGTGCGATTGCGGCGAGCAGTTCTGCCAGTGGACGATCGAACTGCACGCAAGATCCGTTCACGGCCCTCGCGATGGCTGACACGCCGACGCCGCGCCGCGCGTTGACCAGCGCGACGCGATCTCCGGTCTGCACCGCGTTTCCGGAGACCAGGACCGCATCCGCACCGTCTGCACCCTCGATGGTCTGACGAGAAACCTTCCAGCGTCGTCCGGCCGGGGCGTGATGCTGGCGCCGCGCACCGAGACGGCGGCGCCGGGGATGTAGTCGCCGTGATGCACGGGATCCATGCACCCGAGACAGCTCTCCCGCGTGGATCGTAAACACCTGCTCCGGCGTTCGCACTTCAAATGCCGTCGGCGGGCCCATCACGCTGGCGAACCCGGTGGGCCGGCGCGTTCCCGAAGAAAGATCCCGCGAATACGAAGGTGGTCGCGGCATACCGAGCGGCCCATCATGATGGATGATGAGGTGTCGTATCCTGGGCTCCAGTTCCCTTCAGGCCTCAGATTCCTTGTCGCTAGGCAGCCTGTGTGTCGCAGTCTTATCACGGTGATCTTCGCGACCACGACGTGCGTGGTCTGGGCTGCGGTTCCGCGTGCCCTGCTGCCGGCGGACCAACGGGCGTTCGTCGTCGCCCACTGCGGCGGGTGCCACGGTGCCGACGAGCCGCAGGCAAACTTCCGCATCGACGACCTGCCGCTCGCGATCGACTCGGTGGCCACGGCGGAACGGTGGCAGAAGGTGCTCGGGGCGCTCAACTCCGGCGAAATGCCCCCCGCCGACGAGCCCCAGCCTGAGGCGGCCGCCAAGGCCGACTTCCTCGACGTGCTCGCCAAGGCGATGGTGGTCGCCCGCAAGAGCCTTGCCGACCAGGGGGGCCGAATCGCGATGCGGCGGCTCAACCGCCGGGAATACAGGAACACGCTCCGCGACCTCCTCGGCGTCGAGGTTGACGTGAGCGACATGCCGGCCGACACCAGCCCGCTCTCTTTCGATACCGTCGGGGCGAGCCTGTTCATGACGGCCAGCCAGTTCGAGCAGTACGAGGCGATCGGCCGCGACGCTCTCGCCGCCGCCTTCAAGAAGCATGCGACTGCGGGAGTCAAGAAGCAGATGCGGGTGGAGGTGGAAAAGACGCTCAACTCGCTCAAGAATGCCAACCAGAAGCTCCAGGCCAACCAGCAGGCGGCCCGGGAGTGGTTCGCGAAGCTCGTTGCCGCGGTGGCGAGCCCGGAAAATGCCGCGTTCGTCGCCAAGACCCGGCCCACGCTCAAGAATGAGCAGGAGTTCCGATTTCATTGGCGATCGCTCGCCGGGCTACCTCCTCCTGACGACGCCATCGCGAACAGCGGAAACAACCCGCAGTTCCTCGCGGCGATTCTCGAAGAAACTCGGTTCATTCCCTACGAGGAGCACTACCTCTCGATGCCCGGCCTCGACACGGGGGCCTACCTCACCGTTCCGGCCGGTCCCCGCGCGCCCAACTCAAACTCCCGGCTGATTTGCGACATTCCATCCGACTGGCCGCCTGGGGAATATGTCATTCGGCTTCGCTGCGCCGCCCGGCCCGAGGTAACACCGGATCGGCGGTTCGTCGAGTTTGGCCATCGGCATTCCGGCGACCGCATGCCCGCGATCAGCACGCACCATGTGACCGGCACCATGGATGCTCCGCAGGTGATCGAGATTCCCTACACGCTCACCGACTCCGGCTCCGACCCCGCCGCACGGCGATTCGCCTTTCGTGAGATCGGCACAGGCAGTGCCGTGGCCGTGCGGAAGTTGTTTGATGAGGGTGTGAAGGCCAACGGCATCGGCCCCGAACTCGCGATTTGGGTTGACTGGATCGAGATCGAACGCAGAACGCCCCCCGACGGCGACCTGCCCCCGGGCATCAAACCGCTCCGGCCGCTCCTCGACACCACCGACGCCGCTGCCATCCCGCCGGAGGACGCGAAGCGGGCACTGGAGCAGTTCATTGCCGAGGCCTACCGCGGCGCGAAGCCAGCGACGGGGGAAATCGACCGACTGGCCGCGATCTACTCAGCCCGCCGTGGCCTCGGCGCCGCATATGAGGAGGCGCTCACCGAGGCTCTCGTGTCGGTGCTCGCGTCGCCCCGTTTTCTCTACCGGGCGGAGCCCGGGCCCGACGATGCCCGTCGTGAACTCGACGGCCTCGAGATCGCCACGCGTCTCTCGTATTTCCTCTGGGGTGCTCCGCCAGACGCCATCCTGCGCGGGCTCGCGGAGAGCGGACAGTTGCTCGAGCCGGCTGTTCTCGAGTCGCAGACCAACCGCTTGCTCGACGACCCGCGGTCAGCAGGCTTCGTCGAGCCGTTCGTCGCCCAGTGGCTGTCGATGTATCGGCTCGACTTTTTCCAGTTCGACCCGGCCCTCTATCCGAAGTTCGACGACAGCACGAAGCAGGCTGCCCGCCGCGAGGTCTACGAGACGTTTGCCTGGCTCGTCGCGCACGACGGCCGGCTTGCCGACCTGCTGTCCGCCGACTACGTGATCGTCAACGGTCTTCTCGCCGACTACTACGGCCTCGAGGGGGTGCATGGCGACGAGTTTCGCAAGGTCGCCCTCCCGGCACATTCGCCACGCGGCGGACTTCTCGGCATGGTGGCCGTCCACGCGATGGGGAGCGATGGCGAGCACTCGAGCCCCGTGGAACGCGGTGCGTGGGTGCTCCGGAAGCTCCTCAACGATCCGCCGCCGCCGGCGCCGCCAAACGTGCCCCAGCTCGCCCGGCTCGCCGGCAAGTCGCTCACCGCGCGAGAGCGGGTCGTGATGCACCAGGAGGCGCCACAGTGCGCGAGCTGCCACCGGAAGATTGACCCGATCGGCTTCGGCTTGGAGAACTTCGACGCGGTCGGCGCGTGGCGAACGACCGATAGTTACACGCCGGTCGACGCGAATGGCAAACCGAATCCGAAAAGCAAAAAGACATGGACGATCGACCCTTCGGGTGCCCTCCACGGCGGTCCGTCGTTCGAGGATTTCTTCGGCCTGCGCGACATCGTGGCGGCGCGGCCGAAGGAGTTTGCCCGTGGATTCACCGCCGCCCTCGTCGAATATGCCCTGGGACGCCCCTGTGGATTCAGCGACGAACTGCTCGTCGACTCGATCGTGAAAGCGGCCGCGGCCCGCGACTTCACAGTGCGGCCGTTCATCCATGCTCTCGTGCAGAGCGAGGAGTTTCGAACAAAATGACCTGTCTCAGGAGACTTCCCGCATGAAGCCGCTCACCACTCGCATGGCCCGCCGCCACGCGATCCAGACGGCTGGCGCCATCATCGCGCTGCCGGCCCTCGACTCGCTGGGCTTCCGGCGGTGCGTCGCGGCAACCGCCGCGACCACGCCTGCGAAACGGCTCGTATTCCTCGGCTTCGGCTGGGGCGTGACCGAAGACGAGTGGTATCCGAAGAGCACCGACGCCGGGTCGGGCTACACGCTGCCGCCACTGCTCGAGCCGCTCGCGGCGCATAAAGCCGATGTCAGCGTCGTGCAGGGTCTCTGGAACCGATACACCGGCAACGGTCACTACGGCAGCACGTTCTGGCTGACCGGAGCCAACGAATATGGCGAGCCCGGGAAGAGTTTCTTCAACAGCATTTCCGTAGACCAGGTGGCGGCCCGCGCGCTCGGCACCGATACCCGGTTCGAGTCGCTGTCGCTCGACTGCGGCGAGGCGGCGAACGGTTCCGGACACGGCCCCGGACTCTCGCTCTCGTGGGATTCCCGGGGCAAGCCGGTGGGCGGCCCGCGCAACCCCGTCGAGGCGTTTCATCGGCTGTTCGCCAAGGAAACGACCCCCATCGAGCAGCAGCAGGCGATGCTTCGTCAGCGACGAAGCATCCTCGACAATGCCCTGGAGAACGCCCGCGATCTCGGCCGGGCGCTCGGCACCACCGACCGCGACAAACTCGACGAATACCTGCAGGGCATTCGCGACCTCGAGATCCGGCTCTCCCGCGACGAGAAGTGGATCGGTGCCACGCGGCCGGAACCGCCGCTCGACGAGCCAAAGCCGGGTCTTGCCGGCCGCGAGGAGATCGCGCTGATGTACGACGTGATCGTGGCCGCACTCCAGACCGACAGCACGCGGGTGCTCACCTACCGGCAGCCTGTGACGACGCTGCTCACGAGCCTGGGCCTCAAGACGGAGGCCCACACCATGAGCCACTATCACGGGCGGCCCGGCGACGTCGTGGAGTCATCGCGGCAGCGCGACCTCACGCAGAGCACACTGCTGGCCGGACTGCTCGACCGGCTCAAGGCCACGAAGGAGCCCGACGGATCGACCCTCTTCGACCATACCACGCTCGTCTATGGCAGCAACATCCGCACGGGCCACTCGCTCGACAACTGTCCGACGCTGATCGCCGGCCGAGGGGCAGGCGTGAAACTTGGAGAAAACATCGTCGTGCCGAAGGGCACGCCACTGTGCAACGCGTGGCTCACGCTCCTCCAGGGCTCGGGTGTCGCGGCGGAGTCGTTCGGCGACAGCACGGGCCCGCTTTCCGCGATCATCACCTGAATCGCGTCAGCAACCATGCATCGCCGACTCCCTTCAACCAGCCGTGCCGGCTGATCAATTCGCCGCCCCGGTTGTTGCTGGAGCAGTCGCGCCGCACGAGTCACTTCACCTTGTAGACCTTCACGTCGTCGATCCAGGCAGACGGGTTCATGAGAAGGCTGAACCAGCGCTTGGTCGGGTGGCCAAAGCCCTCGGAGCGGTGGCTCCCGAGCGGCTTGCCGTCGAGCGTCACCCGCATCTCGTCTTGCTGCGTCACGAGCACGAGTTCGTGCCACTCGTGATCAGCTGCCCAGGGAAGTTCCTTCGTTTTCGTGGCGAGCAGGGCTGCGAGATCGGCTGGCAGCGGCTCCTTCTTGTCGAGGTACGGCTGCCGCTGCTTGCGGATCTCGAGGTTCATGACGCCCGTCTTGTAGTCGACGAGCTGGATTCTCGGTGGCTGCGTCGAGACGAGCGCATAACAAAGATGGCCTGCGTGGACGCCGGGCGTCTGGCGATCGACGAACCCGACCGTGAGCGTGGTGGGCTTTTCCGCGTCTGGCAGCTTGAAGCGCACGATGGCACCACCATCCTCGAAGCCCGCGTCGTGATGGATGTGGGGCGCGTGGCCGGCCCTCGGCTCGTTGATCACCTTGAGTACGCCGCCATCGAGGTCGGCCTGCTTCACGTCTGGTACGCGGTTGGCCGTGGCGCTTTCCCAGCCGTTGCCGACCGCTGCCGCGAGGTTGCCATCCTCCTCGCGGTCGAACGAGTCTTCGAACAGGAGCGTGCCCTTCTCCCGGAGCCATGCGGCGTCGTCGCCGGCAGTGGTGGTCGGGCCGCTCATCGTCAGGGCGGCCCCGATCAGCAACGGCAACGAATAAGCGACCCGAATCGACGTGGTGTGAATGCTCATGTGCAGGAATGTACGCGGCGCATCGGCGAGCGGCCACGGCGTGAATGCGTCGAAAAGCTTCGCCTCTGCGGCAGGTCGGCTCGGCTGTATTGGCGTCGCGGCGCGGGTTGGAGTGGAGCGCGTTTACCCCGCGCTCGCGCGAGGCCCGGTGGGATTCGAACACACGACCAAGGGATTCTGAGTGGAGACGAACCCGAGGAATAGGTCACGGTCGTATCGCGGTCATGCGAATTCCTCGGGAACGGCGCATGTCGATTGGCGCAGGATTTTGGCGCCGAGAGGGTGTTTGCTAACAGTTTTGCTAACAGTGCCGAAGACCCACTGCACTGCCGTCACGCAGCCTCCCGGACGACCTCCTGATACGCCCGCCAGACCCGCAAATAGGCGCAGCCCCAAGCCTCGTCATGGCACGCGCGGTCGAGCTCCACGGGATCGAGCCCCGGCGTCTTGGCCAGCCGGTCGAGTGGAAAGTTCCAGAGCACGTCGCCGGGCACACGAAACGTCAAAAGTCCAGATTCTCGCCGCGGCCCACGCAGCCCGGCACGCCCAACGCATCAAGGAGGATGCCTAATGTCATCTGCAAGTTCATTCAACGATCCAGCAGGCCGGGAACTGTTGGCCGCTATTGGAAAGGTCCGCCGCATGACGTCCGGCGACCCCAAGTACCATTCAGGCCGGCCGAAGAAAGAGTACGCGTCGCCGTATCTGGAGTTCTTGGCGGAGATCACGACCAACGCCCGCCACATGCCGAATATCTGCGAATTCGACCCGCTTCACGCCGATGGGGTCAGGCACGCGGATTTGAATGCGGGTGTGAGGGTGTTGAACGAAACGATCTACGAGTGCCAGCGCAGCCTTGAGGGGATTGAGCACGCGAGGCTGGACTTGGATGCGCGGGGCTGGGTGGGGCCGGATGAGAGAGTAGCTCGCGTGATCGCTAGCCGGCCCACAAGCAATGATTACGGTTTCCAGGGCATGCCGGTCGTCGACGCCGTCACCTTCGTGGTGCGCGACATGACCAGGGACATCACCGCGGTTTCCGAAACCCGTTTCGTAGTTTGAAGAAGAGCGGCGTCCAACGATTCGATCACGGCTCGCCAGTCGCCCGGCTTCCGCTGCCGCAGCATCCGGACGGCTGAATACCAGCGACTCTCCGGGCCTTCGACCGGCCAGGCCCAATACGCAGGGATGGTGAGCAGGCCGAGGGTCGGGATCCCCAGGCCACCGGCAAGGTGCAGCAAGGAGTTGTCGACCGTGACCACGGCATCGACTGCCGCCAACTCGCCCGCGAACGTCGCCATGTCGGCCGCCGGGTGCAGGGTGTCGGTGTGCAGACGGTCCTTGGCTACCGACCGCCGCAGGACGGCGAGATCATCTGCCACGGCACCATGCTGGGCCACGTGCCAGTCGCAATCGTGGCGGGCCAGCACTCGTGCCAGATCGGCGACCGGCACGTTGCGATAGCGACCTTGGTGATCGTTCGTCGTTTTCCACGAGAAGGCCACCTGCGGGCGGTGCGCTCTGCCGGGCAAGGTGCCGAGCGCTGCCGCGGGCACGCGGAGCCGCTCGGCCGCAGGGCCGGCGAAGTCTTCCGGACGACCTACCACCATGCCCAAAAGATCGCGGGCGAGCACGTAGCGCTGGCAGCGTCCGGCGAGCCCGTCCACGGGGCCCGAGTTATCGATCACCTCACACTCGGGGAACGACTCCCGGAAGAGCGTCACGAGCCGCGAACCACAGCCCAGGAACAGCGGAACGGGATGAAGCCGCCGAAACGACCGGATCAATCGACTCGCGAGAATCTCGCCGCCCAGGCTGTCACGAAAGTTGAACCACACAAGCAGTGGTCCATCGAGTGAATCGGTCCGGGTCCAACGTCGCATTCCGAGATGCGTTGCCAGCTCATCCGGGCGACGTGGATCGGCAACGCGCACGCCGCGCATGGCGGTGGTCGCCCTGCCTGCGACGGGCTCCTGGTAGTCGGTGCCCGGATAACGCGGCCAGCCGACGGAAACATCGTCGCGGTGAAACCGGATCCAGTCTTCCATCAGCCGGGCCCGCGGCCCCAGCACTGGGTCACGTGTCACGCCTCGAAAACGAGCGAGCGCACGATCGAACTCTCCTGCCAGGAACGCCGACTCGGCAGCCAGATGCCGCAGCGGATCTCCGCACCGGGAGGTGACGCTACGCCACACCGCCGGCGCGATCGCGCGGAAGTCGAGCCGCCCGAGCCCAGAAACCGAGATGGCACCAATACGGGGCAGCATGCCCTCACCACTCCCGGAGCACATACTCGGCGAAGATCTCGGCCTCCCGGCGGTCGAGCGCGTCGTCATCGTCCACGATCGGCTCGATCCGCTCAAAGAGCCCTGCCGCCACGAGCCGGTCGGCATACCGGCGATTCAGGTCCCGAAACCGGTCGCACCAGGCGGGGGCGTCGGCAAGCGACACAAAGGAGTTTTCGGCGAGCGCGGCCGCGATCGCGGCCCGCAGGCTTTCCGCGTCTCCCATGACGTAGCGTCGCGGTGCTAACGGCAGGCCGAACATCGAATGGATGCTGTCATACTTCGACGAAAAGCCGATGATCGCCACCGCCCGCCCGGAGAGCAGCCCCCAAAACGCCGTGTGATAAGAGTTGGTGACGACCCGGCCACAGCGGGCGAAATAGCGGCGAAAGTCCCGCTCCGACACGGCATTCACGCCCGTCACGACATCGCGAAAGGTCGCCAGCATCGCGAGCGGATTTCGGCCGCTGGCCCGGGGGTCGAAGTTGAGCAGAACCCCCGTGTGCTCACCCGGCGGGATGTCCACGATGCCGTTGAGCACGCTCGAACACGGACAGAATTGCACCGCGTCGCTGACGTGATCGGGATCACGGGTAGAGACCGCGTCGAACGACCGCGCCATCTCGGCAAGCCGCTCGACGCCGCCACCATCTTCTCCCTTGAGGCTGAGCCCCACCCCCCACGCCACCCGCGACCGGTTGTCGAGGTCGATCGGCTCCCCTGGACCGCGAATCCGCTCGTAGCGACCAAAGACGCCCCCGCCGATCACCGCCACCGGCCGGCCGCCGGCTCGGGGCACGAACCGAAAATAGTGCCGTGGGCTGCTGAGGTAATCCCCGAGATTGAAGACCGAGGTGCGGTAGTGCAGGAACGACACGGGTGACGTGGCCGCCGGGTGGCCATCCTGGCCGGCCAGCCGGAACGACGACACGATCTCGTGAGGGTCCGGCGCCGACCGGCGGCCGTGCGGACGTTTGGACTGGCGTCGGCTGCGAAAGAGGTTGAACATAGTTGGATTGTCCCAAACCGCCACTTCTGGGGGCAACCTCAGTTGCGGCCCGCGACGCTGTCGCAGACTTCCGATGCCCAAAGCCCCCGACACCATCATCTCCCTGACATCGATTCCGCCACGGATGGACCGAATCGGGCCTACCCTCGAGAGCCTGCTGCGGCAGGAGGCCCGGATCGACGGCGTGATCCTCTGGATTCCCCGCGCCTACCGCCGCCCGGAGTTTGGCTCGTTCACACTGCCGGCCTTGCCGGCCGGCATCGAGGTGCGACGCTGCGACTTCGACCACGGGCCAGCCACAAAAATTCTGCCCGCGTGCGCGGCATTTCGCGGTCACGACATGCGGATCCTCTACTGCGACGACGACCGAATCTACGATCCTGGCTGGGCCGCGCGGCTCCTCGCAGCGAGCGACACCCAGCCTGGCTGCTGCATTGCCGAGGTGGGCGAAGTTGTGCCTCTCACGCTCAAAAAGGCCTTCAAGTCCACCCGCCTCTATCGCGGCCTCGCGACCGCCACGCTCGGGCTCTTCAGCTCGATGTACCGCCGCGGCATGAAGGCCCTCGAGGTCGAGGCCGGACGCGTTGACATCTGCAAGGGCTACGGCGGCGTGCTCGTGCGGCCGGAGTTTTTCACGCCAGCGGCATTCGACATCCCTGACCTGCTCTGGACCGTGGACGACATCTGGCTCTCCGGCCAGTTGGCCCTCGCCGGGATTCCGATCCTCAAGGCATCGGCCACCGAGCTGTCGCACAAGACCGACCTCGCAGACGTCGCGGCCCTCGTGGACTACGTCTACGCCGACCACCACCGCGAGCAGGCCAACGCCGCCTGCATTCGCTACTTTCAGGAGCAGCACGGCATCTGGCGAGAGTAGCAGCGTTCACCCGCGCAGCACGTCGGCATAGCCGCGGCGGTCGATCAGCCAGGGATCGGTTTCGGCACGAATGAATGCCCGCTGGGCTTCACTGAAGGCGTCGAGATAGGCGGCCGACATGTAGGCGTCGGCATCGAACCGCTCGGCAGTTTCGTACCCACTGGCCGCCGCGACGTCGGCCCCGCCGCCGAGCCGCTTGAGCTTGTTACCGGGCGTCACGATTTCAGCGTGACGACGCACGAGCGGTGCCACACCTTCGATCTCCCGGAGCCGCTGCGGGTCGGCGACGAGATCCTCGTAGTTCACGCCCCAGACGCGAAACCGCTGCCGGTCGAGCGTCTCAAGGTTCCAATACAAGAAGTTCCAGTAGTGAACCGGGTTGGCAAATCGCAACTGCGGCGAGCCGGCCAATTGGCTGTCGAAGATCACGATCGGGCTGGTGAGAAACTCGTCCCACGGCTCAGCCGCGACGAGGCTGATCGCATGCCCCTGGTCCCGCTTACGGCAGTGGTAGCTATGGAGCGAGCGCACGAAGGCGAAAGGATTCTTGACGATGTAGCAGAGCGGGATGTCGGGATAGGCGCAGGGCCCGCCCGCCGGCAGTATCGGCACGCCCCCGTGCTTCCAGCCGAAGCCGTTGAATTCCCCCCGCACCACGTAGTTGCTCTCGAGCAGAAACTTCAGATAGTTGGTGCCCGTGCGGAGACCGCCCATGATGGCCACCCGCGGCACCTCGTCGGCTGCTTGCCGGGATCGGAACAGGCTTGCGAGAGGCATCATGCCGCCGGGCGAGCCGATGCTCGCGCTGCTCCCGGGTGGTCGGCCCCACGCGGCCCATGCACCGCGCGGGTGAGAAACGACCGCAGTTCCCCCATTCTCTGCAGGTCGTGTAGTAGGTTGTGGTTGTCGAATCGATCGTCTCGTTCCAGTACGATGCCCGGGAACAGGCTGCGGAGTTGGTGGGCGGCGTCGGTGTCGCGGACGTTGGCCGACGTGACGATGACGATCTCCGTCGGCCTCGTGGCCTGCAGCGGCACGACCGACTGGAGGGCGACAGCCATGTCGGGATGACGAGCCGGGCTGCCCGGCCCCACGGCGACCGCCTTGTCCCAGCCTTGGCGAATCGCGGCGTAGATGGCCGGTGGACCGCCGCTGCTGGTGCCCAGCGCAACCACCCGTGCATAGCCCCTGGCCGACGCGAACCGATCCACGTGGTCGCACAGGTCGGCGAGGCTGCCGGCGATCCCGTCGATGCCATGCACGAAGAGCGACCGCCGCTCGTCGGCAAGCAGCAGGAGATCCACCCGCTGCGGATCGAGGTGCATCAGGATGCGATGCGCTGGCACCATCAGTCGCAGGTAGTTGCCCCCGAAGCCCACCACGAGCGTCTTCGCCTCGGGGCGGCCGGCGGCGGAGTAATGAAACACCGACCGGCACAGGCTCTCTCGCCGCCAGGCATCCGCCGTAGCCGCTGCCGTGATCTCCCGCAGCACATCCCGGCGCCAGCGGGCGTGCTGCTGCCAGAGCTTGCAGGCATCCCGTAAGCCGACATCCGGTGCGGACCTCGCGGGCCGAGTCCGCCGGGTATCGTGCAGGAGCTGTTTGAGCTCCGCCGGCGTGGCGTAGAGCGACATCGAGTCGTGAACGCTCGTCAGGTCTCCCGTCGATGCGGCCTTTTCAAGCCGCATGCTCGCCTCGCCGGGCGATGAGCCGAGGCATTCGGTGCCCGTCCGCGCCGTGGAAAGCACCGCCTCGATCGCCTGGCCATCGAGACCGGGAGCCTTCACGCCGGCCGCCCCGAGTTTCGCGGCGATCGTCGCGATCGTCGAGGCGTGGGCAAACACCGCCTGGGGAACCCGGCTACCGACCGCCTGCTCGACCGCCAGGAGAATCCGCACGCTGCTCAGCGAATCCCCCCCGATCGTGGCGAAGTCGTCGTGCACGCCAACGGCGGGAATGCCGAGCTCCTGCTCCCAGATGCCGGCGATCAGAGCTTCGAGCCGTGTGCGGGGCGCGACGTGGCCCGTCTCGGCGCAGGCCGCGGCGAGCACGCCGGAGATGGCGATCTTGTCGAGCTTGCCGACGGGATTCCGCGGCAGTCTGTCGAGCACGAGCAGTTGCCGTGGAATCTTGAAGGCCGCGATCCGCGTCTCGAGAAACCGGCGGAGGTCGTCCGCAGTCGTCGCGCTCTTGAGCACGACGGCAGCCGCGACATCCTCGCCAAGGGTCTTGTGCGGAACGGCCACCGTGGCCGCCTCAGCGACCGCGGGATGGCACAGAATCGCGTCGTCGACCTCCTGCGGGTTGATCTTCTCGCCACCCCGGTTGATGAGCTGCTTGATCCGGCCCGTAAGATGGAGATTGCCCGCGGCATCGAGAAAGCCCATGTCGCCGGTCAAGAACCAGCCGTCACGAAAGGCCTTCTGGTTCGCCTCGGCGTCGTTCTCGTAGCCCGCGAACACATTCGGGCCGCGGATGGCCACCTCGCCGACGAGCCGACCGTCCGGTACACCGTCAGGTGTCGGCGCAGCCCCGGGCACGATCCTGATCTCGGGCCCGCACGTCGCCCCCACGGAGCCCGGTACTCGTTCCCCGGGCGGTAGCGGTGTCGAGGTGATGAGCGGGCCGGCCTCTGTCATTCCGAAGGTCTGGATCACGGGCACGCCGAACGATGCCTCGAGTTCGTGCATGAGCGTCGGCGGCAGGGCGGCGGCCACCGACCGCACGAGTCGGAGCGAGCTGGCCTTGGTTACCACTCCGGTCCGCCTGGCCGAGAGCACGAGTTCGTTGAGCGTCGTGGGCACGCCCTGAAACCAGGTGGGCGACTTTGCGTGCAGAAGCTTGAAAAAATCCGCCGCGTCGAAGCCCGCCGTGACGATCACCTGGCCGCCGGTCGAGAGCGGCGCGAGGAGAAGATCCACGAGGCCCCCGACATGATACTGCTCCCACATGCAGAGGCAGCAATCGTGTTCGGTGAGCTGCATCGACCGGCTCACGTCGCCGGCCGATACGCAGACGTTCCGGTGGGTGAGCGGCACGATCTTCGGCCGCCCGGTGGAGCCCGACGTCAGCAGCACGAGCGCGATGTCATCGGCCGCGGCTGGCGGCAACTCTGCCGCCGGCTGCTCGAAGCCCGCGATCTCGAGCCGAGGCGTGAGCCGGAGGAGCGGCAGGCCGCTCGCCTCTGCCACGGCGACAGCCGCGCCGTTGGCATCGGCCCGCACGAGCACCGCATCGACGCCAGTGTTGCGAAAGTAAAGGTCGAGCTCGGAGGCCGTGCTCGCCGGATTGAAGGGCGCTGCCTCGCCCACGGCGGTCACGCCGAGCAGGGCCACGGCCAGATCCGCACCATTGGGCATCACGATCGCGATCCGCGGTCGCCGCCGCCGCGAACGAATCCTCGCGGCCGCCAGGCCTGTGGCGATGACGGCCACGCGGGCGGCGAGTTCGGCGTAGGTCAGCACGGCGCCCGCCGGGGTCTCGATCGCCGACCGCGTGGCGTGCGTGCGGCCGCGCGTCACGAGCAGTGTAGGGATATCGACGAAGCGATCCATCGTCAGGCAGCCTCCGACGCGCGGCCCGGCGATACCGCCTCCGCCTCCGCCATGTACCGCTCACGCAATGCCAGGAGTATGTCGACCGCAGCCTCGGGCTCGCACCACTGGCCCTCGAGATCCTTGTGGTGTTGATACGCGAAGTAGATGAAGTGTACGAGTTCATCGAGCGAGCGGTGGCGGTCGCGCCGGGGAACGGCGCGACGATCCCGGGTAAAGCCCC
This sequence comes from Planctomycetia bacterium, assembly GCA_021414115.1. Taxonomy (GTDB): domain Bacteria; phylum Planctomycetota; class Planctomycetia; order Pirellulales; family UBA1268; genus QWPN01. The sequence continues at coordinate 26,158 of JAIOPD010000065.1, read as the reverse complement.
AGCCGGCGTAGCAGGGCTTTCCGAAGACGTGCACGTCTTTCCCCATGAGAGCGGCTTCGAAGCCGAGCATCGACGAAAAGACATACACCGCGTCGATACTCTCCAGGAGCGCGAACGGATTGACCTTCTCCCTCACGATCGTGACCCGGCCGCTTCCCTGCAGGCGGCCGAAGTACGATCGCCGCAGGCCGCCTCGTTTGCCGTCGAGCGAGTCGGGATGCACCTTCACGACTATCTCGGCATCCGGGTTCTCGTCGATCGCGGCCTGCAGGATCGAGTCGAAACACCGGCGATTGCCACCGCTCTTGAGCACAGCCCAGTCGTTACGGGCCTGCTCGACGACGAGCACGCGGCCAGACTGCTTCGGCCCGACCGGAACTGCCATGGGCTGGTCGTTGTATTTGGTGAGCCGCGACTCCACGATCCGCGTGCGCAATGCCCGGGCTCGCTCTAGGTCGGCTGCCGTGGGATTCAGCTGCGGATCGTTGAGCAGGCACTCCAGCCGCGTGGCAGACGTGGGATCGAAGTGAAAGCCGAGATCGTCCACAAAGAAGCAGAGGGCCTGGTCGTAGATCGAGCAGGAATTGTCGAGCAGCACCCCGCGCAGGAAGCCGGCTTCGATGAACAGCAGGTTCGTGATGCCGCTGGCTCGCAGCCGGGCCGCATGCCGCTCGAGGGCCGTGTAGCCGAAGCAGATCGCGACATCATCGGGCCGGGTCTGCGGCGGAATCCCACGGACGATTTGTCCGCCGAGGCTGTCGAGAAAGAAGGACCGACCGTAGAGTTCCTCCCGCTCGACCAGGAGCAGGATCCGTCGGGGCGTGCCGCCCGACGGAAAGAGCTGCTCGATCGCCAGCGGTGCATGGCGGCGCCGGGCGAAGTTCTCGGCGAGAAGTCGCCGCGCGTGCCATGCGTCCTGCCAGCCACGAAGAGACGCAAGAGCCTTGCGGATCACGCTGTCTGCCTTTCCAAGACGGAAGATTGCCCCTGCGACTCGTCGACCCACGCGTCGATCAGGCGGTAATACTCGATGTCCACCGCGTACCACGCCGTCAGGTTCTCGATCGCCTTGCCGCTGAGAGGAGGCGTCCGGGAATAGTCGTTCCGGTGCGCCCGCGTGCTGTCGGCGGGCAGCCCGACCTCCTGGTCAATGTCCAGCAGCCGAAGCAGATGGGCCACGTCGGCAGCGAGCTTCTCCTGGCGAAGCACGCAGAGCGGCGGACGGGCGAACAAGACGTCGCGGACCTTGAACAAGCCGTGCTGAAACGACATGTGGCCGATGCTTTGCATGGCTGCGAAGGCGGCCCTTCCCGCGGCCGAAGGGGCGAACAGGCTCTCCGCCAAATCGTTGGCCTCGGGAAACCGCTCAAACGCCTCCTGCTCGCCTGCCGTCCATTCACGATAGAGCCGCGGCTGTTCCTTGCGCTTTCGCATGGAAAACGCGCTCACGAACCGGCTGACAGGATGCCGCACCGAGAAGAAGTAGGTTGCATCGCAAGGCAGTTCCGCGAGCTTCTTGCTGTGCCCGTGCGCGAGAATTCGCGGGCCGTTCGGCAGCGCGTTGATCCGCGTTGCAAGATCCTTGATCGCCGTGCCGGCGCATTTTCCCACGTGCAGGAAGTGAACCTTCCGCGGCGCAGCGGTTCGCAGCCTCGTCAACTGCAACAATTGCCTGATCGACCGCATGGAGAGCGTCCTGGCGGAACAACGTGCGGCCCGAGCCCGCGGCCGGTGGCCGGTACACCGTGGCAGCGAGAAATACTGCTCCACGCGGGGGCACGTCAACCGTGGCCCCGCCGGCATGCGGCGTGGCAGGCGTGGCAGGCTGGGCGAACCGGGGGGTCCCTCTGCGAAAGTGCCGTTGCCCGAGCTTTTGCCGCGAAGTATCACCGCCGCACACAGACCGACCTCGCGCAGACATCGCCCCGCCATGAAGATCTGCGTTCTCAACTACACAGGTGATCGTGCGAACTGGGGCTGCCAGGCGACGAGTCGTAACCTGCTTGGCTTTCTCCGCTCGAGCCTCGAAGGCGTTCCGGACCTCGAGATCGTCACCGTGCCGCTTCCCAAGACCCATCCGGTCGACGGACTGGTGGCGGCAGCGCACGGCGCGAGCATTCGTGCGATGTACGCCAGCCCGTCCCCCTCCGCGAATGACCTCCGGTTCCTCCACGCCCTGACGAGCGAGCGCTTCGGCGACATTCTCCGAGAAGCAGAAACAGCAGACATCGTGGTATTTCAGGGCGAGGGAACGGTCGGACCGCAGGCGTACCTGCGGAATGTGCAGTTGTTCGGCCCGCCTTTTCTCGCCGCGCACCTGTGGCAAAAGCCCGTACTGGCCGTCAACCAGACCCTCTACGCGTGCAGTGCCGCCGATGCCGAAGTCGTGGCCGGCATCTTCGGCGCATTCGCCCTCGTCGCCGTCCGCGAGGCACGCTCCTACGCCTTTGCCCGAGGCATCGGGCTCGACGAACTGCTCCTCTGCCCCGACATGGCTTTCGCCGCAACGCCGGCCTTCCCGGGGCCGCCGGCTCCAGTGCCGCCCGTTCCATACTTCTGCATCTCAGGCTCCGCAGTACTCACGGCTCACAGCATCGGCTCGACCCTCGCGGCGGTGCGAGAGATCGCGGGCCGTCATGGACTCAGGCCGGTGTTCGTCTTCTCGCGGCCGGCAGACGGGGGCATTGTCCGAGCCGCGGAGAGGTCCTTGGGGGGCATCCCCTGTGACGTTGTCTCATCCGATGAGTTCGGACACTTCGAGCAGATTCTCCCGCTGCTCGCGGCCGCGACGCTGGTGCTCGGAGGTCGATACCACACGTCGATCAGCGCGCTTTCTGAGGGTACGCCGGTCGTTCTTCTCCCGGGCAACACGTTCAAGACCGAGGGGCTCGGGCCCATGCTCGGGCTCGAGTTTCCCGTCATCTCCAGCGACGACGTGCCGGGAATCGTAAGTGAGGCCAGCCGGCTCATCGACGCCGGCGAGGAACTCCGCCAACGGATTCGCGCAGCCGTCCGGCAGATCCGCAGCTGCCAGGCCCGGTTCGGCGACATCATTCGGCAGTTCGTGACCGATGGTGTCGTGACCGGAACACCGCAATGCCTGACGCCGGCACCATCAAGATTCCCTGAGCCCGGCCCGCACGATGATCTCTATGTCGCAAAAAATCGTGCCCCTCGCAGCCCGTTGGCCATGCTTGGCCGTTGGCAGCTGCGTTGCCTGCGGCAAGCGACGGATTTCCGGCCCTCGCTCCGGGCCAGCATGGCTCGCTCGGAAAAGGCCCGGGGACCGTAGAACTGTACAGGAACACGATTCCGTGCACGGTTCGATTGGAGCGGTCGTGTCGATTCCGCCGATGCTTATTTCTCCCGTAGGCGTCGCGGGGGGGCACCGCCCCCGGCAGCTTCGGACCACGGACTCACCGGCTTTTGCCCATGGCACCCAGACCTCCGCTTCGCGTGGTTTCCGCCCCGGTGCCGGATGGCGACAGCCGGCAGTTAATCCTGGTGGCGGTGCTGACGTTCCGCCGATCCCGCGAACTTGCCGAGTTTCTCGAGGGCTATTCCCGGGTCGAACTGCCTCCCGACGCCGATGTCACACTGCTCGTGGTTGACAACGACGCTCAGGGCTCGGGCCGTGCGACCGTCGATGCCTATCGCGACCGTATTCCGGGCACGCAGTACGTGGTCGAACCGCGGGTCGGTATCCCGGTGGCACGAAATCGTGCCCTCCGTGAAGCCCTGGCGAGCAACGCCAACGCGGTCTGCTTCATCGACGACGACGAGGTGCCCGAGCCCGACTGGCTCGTGAACCTCGCCGGCGAGTGGCGGCGGTCGGGCGCGGAACTCGTGGGCGGCCCGGTCGGCGTCTCGCCCACACCCCCGACGGCAACGATCTGGCAGCGGCTCGTCAACGCGAGCCTTGCCTCCCGCTCCCGACGCAAATACGCAGGTACCGCCACCGCCGCGGCCTCGGGCGGACACTACACGATCGTGACGAATAACTGGCTTTGCGACCTGCGTTGGCTGGCGGCGAGCGGACTCATGTTCGATGAGCGATTGCTGCTCACCGGCGGCTCCGATACCGCCTTCTGCCGGGCGGCCATCGCCGCGGGATGCCGCTGCTCGTGGGCGCCCGATGCAGTCGTGCATGAAATGATTCCGCCGGACCGACTCACGCTTCGCTACCAGTTCTGGCGGGGCGCCTCGCAATCGATCACGCATTTCCGAATGAAGCATGACCGCATCACGACCACCGTCGTGGCCACAACCGCGGCGATGAGCGTCGTGCGAACGGTCGCAGGCCTCGCCCTGCTAGCCATACCGCTTTTTGGCATCGGCTCGCTGACCATCGCGGCGCGCTCGCTGGGCTGGGCCGCCGGACGGCTCCAGGCGCTCTGCGGTGCCGAATCGACGCTGTATGCCTACGCCGCCACAACCGACTCGCAGACTGAAATCTCGGCCTTTCCGGCGCCGATCGGTCAGACCGGCGGGACGCTGAGACGTGCCGCCTAAGCCGCGGCCCCACGGGAATCATCGGGATTCGACGCATGCGCCACGCGACACCATTCTTCGAAGCCTTGCACGCCCGCGTGATGGAACTCGGCGGGTTTTACAACGCCCATCTGCACCTCGACCGATCCGGCACCCTTGATGCCACGCGAGAGATTCTCGAGGCCCGGGATCGAGGGCTCGAGTCGCGGCTCTCGCTGGCCGCGAAGCATTCGCTGATCCCGGCGATCCATGCGAGTTCCTGCTACGAGCCAGAGAATCTCAGCGGCCGCGTCGAGTGGTTCCTCGATCGGATGCTGGAGGCGGGCACGACGCGGGCCGCGACCGTCGTCGATACGACCGCCGACCGCGTGGGCCTCGCCGCGGTCGAATCGCTGCTCCGCATTCGCGACGCCCGCCGCGGCTCGCTCGACCTTGCCGTGGGCGCCTATTCGCCGCTCGGCTTCCGCGACGACGAGCCGCACCGCTGGGCGCTGCTGAAAGACGGCGCGAGGCTGGCCGACTTCGTCGGGCTTCTGCCGGAGCGAGATGACCGCCGCCGCTATCCGGAGCACGTGGGCTTCGAGGAGTGCTGCCGACGGGCGATCCTCCTGGCCGCCGAACTCGGCAAGGAGCTGCACATCCACGTCGATCAGATGAATCATCCGGCGGAGACGGCAACCGAGACGGTCGTGCGACTGGTGGACGAGCTCGACATGGGCTCGAGCCCATTCGAGCCGCCCCGGATCTGGCTGGTGCACGTGATCTCCCCCTCCACCTACGACGAGCGGCGTTTCGCCCGGCTGCTCGCCGGGATCGCGGCGCTGAACCTCGGCGTGATCTGCTGCCCGTCGGCGGCGATCAGCATGCGGCAATACCGCACGGTCGCCACCCCCACCTTCAACTCAATCGCCCGGGTGCTGGAGATGCTCGACGCGGGGATCCACGTGCGGCTCGGCTCCGACAACATCTGCGACATCACGTCGCCGGCAGGCACACCCGATTTGCTGCACGAGATCTACGTGCTGTGCAACGCCCTCCGCTACTACGACATTGAGCTGCTCGCGAAGCTCGGCGCGGGCCTCCGTCTCGCGGCCGCCGAGCGCGCCCGCCTGCGGCGGCATCTCGAGGAAGACCGGACCGAAGTCGCCCGCGTCACCCGCGCTGCGTAGCGACGAGACTTTCGCCGCCCCCGAGCCGGCGATGCAGCAAGGTCGAATGGGCTCTATCGCGAAGGCGATCCGCCGTCCTTCGGGAGGAAGTCCCGGATGTCGGCGTGTCGCAGAGCCGCGCAGTACGACACCGAGGATCCTGGCCAGAGCACATGGTTTTTCCCCGACGGATGGCGATACCACGTCGTGCACGGCACCAGCGCCCGGCCACGCCGCGGCGACTCCACCTCCGGTGACCAGACCGTGCGTTCGAACCGCCCGACGAGCCGTTCGTTGTAGACCCGCTGCACGTCGGGCCGCACCTCGACGCTGTCGAGCCTGCCGTCGGCGAGCCACTGCAGGCACTGGACGATGTAACGCACCTGCGCTTCGATCATGACGATGATGGAGTTGTGGGCGAGAGCGGTGTTCGGGCCCATCATCAGGAAAAGGTTTGGAAATCCCGCCACGGCGACCCCGCGGAAAGCTTCCGGGCCATTGCGCCACGCAGCGGCCAGGCTGGCGCCTGCCCGGCCCGTGACGCGCATGCCGTCGGTGATGTTGAAGGGCTTGAATCCGGTCGCGAGAACAATCGCATCGACGGCTCTCTCGGCGCCGTCCGCCGTCACCACGGACCATGGCCGCACCTCGATGATCGGTTCCATGACCACTTCGACGTGATCGCGACCGAGCGCTGGATAGTAGTCGTTCGAGGTAAGAATCCGCTTACAGCCCATCGAGTAGCGGGGTACCAGCTTGCGGCGAATCTGCATCTCCGTGATGCATCGCTTGAGAAACTTGTCGGTCGTCCGCTGGCCATGCACGAGCAACCGAGGATCGAGGATCAGGGGAATGGCCCGCAGTTCCGCCGACCAGTAGTCGACGAACCTCCGCAAACGGTGCACGCCGGGCACTCGCGCCGCAGCCCAGCGGAACAGGCGGGAGAAGCGGCGATCCTTGCGGGGCAGGACCCATGCCGGCGTTCGCTGGTAGACGATGAGCCTGCTGGCGACCTTCGCCACCTCGGGCACCACCTGAATGCTGCTCGCACCGGTGCCGATCACGGCAACCTTCCGACCCGTTAGGTCGATGTCGTGCCGCCAGCGGGCCGTGTGAAACGCCGGTCCGGCGAAGGAGCGAAGGCCGTGAATCTCGGGCACCTGTGGATGATGAATGCCTCCCACGGCGCCGATCACGGCTCGGGCGCGATACTGCCTTCCGTCGGCAGCCGTGAGCTGCCACAGCTGATCCGCCTCGTTCCACTCCAGCGCCGTGATCGCCGTACGATACCGAATGAAGGGCTCGATGCCGTGTGACCGGGCGACCTTCTCCATGTAGGCGAGGATCTCCTGCTGCGGCGCATAGCGTGAAGACCAGTTCGGCTCGGGAAAAAATGAATACGAGTAGAGGTACGACGGGATGTCACACGCACAGCCCGGATAGGTGTTGTCTCGCCAGGTTCCGCCGAGCGTGGCTGCTTTTTCGAAGATCACGAAATCCTGCCGCCCAGCATTCCGCAGGCCGATCGCCATCCCGATGCCCGCAAACCCGGAACCGATGATCGCTACCCCGAAAGATGGCTCTTCGCGACTGGCCGTCGCACCCGCTGCCTGCACGCCGTCACGCGATCGCTTCCCCTCGAGCAGCCTAGGCGGCAGCCTCAGGCGGGCATGATCGGCAAGCTCGAGAGCGCAGGCGTCGGAAACGTCCGCGAGCCCCATGAGCGACAGCCAGCCGGGATGCCCAGCCAATGTCCGGCACGCGGCGGCCTCGATCACGCTCAGGCCATTGAGCGACAGCCACCCTCGATGCCCCGCCAGCGCCGCCGCGACGTCGTCAGGCAGCGAACGAAGGCCATCGAGCCGCAGATCATCCGCCGTCGTGGCCAGCGCTCCGGCGACATCGTGCGGAAGCTCCGACAGACCACCGAGCGAAAGCCCGCCCCGGTGCCCGGCCAGCGCGGCCGCAGCTTCCGCGGACATGGCCGAAACCGCGTCGAGCGTCAGGCTGCCCGTGTGCCGCGCAAGCAGGCGGGCATGCGATTCACTCATGGCCTGCAATCCGCCGAGCGAGAGCCCACCGCGGTGCTTTGCCAACGCAGCCACCACGTTTTCCGTGACCTCGGTCAGCCCATCGAGCACCAGCGTGCCACTCACGGAGGCGAGTGCCGCGGCGGTGTCGACATCAAGCGAGCGCAGCCCCATGAGCCAGATGTCTCCTCGGGCAGAAGCCAACCCGTTGGCGACCGCGGGATCGAGGGTGCGGATACCGCGCAGCGAAAGTCCACCACGATGCCGGCCAAGAAGAACCGCCACCTCGGCATCGAGGGTCGAGAGACCGTCCAGAATCAAGAGATCGCAATGCCGCCCAAGGTGCTTGGCGTCGTCCAGCGCGAGGTGACGGAGACCCGCGAGGGAGATCGGGCCGCCGTGGCGGCCGAGCTGCCTAGCCGCCCCCGATCCGAGCGCCGTGACCTTGCTCAGATCAAGGAATCCCGGTTTCTCGGTCAGGGCCAGAGCCTCGTCTGGCCCGAGCAGCCCTGCGGGTTGTCTTATGTCCATACGATCGTTCGTCCGTGCGACGCCCGCTGCTACCAGGAAACGTCGGCCCGGACGATACCTATCAACGCCGTCTGGCACCAGCACAGCGGGACTGACAAATGCGACGCCTGGTCGAGATCCTGAATGACGGCGCGAACGCCGTTCGCAACTCCTCGATTCCCGCGAAGGACGCGCTCGAAAGGCTCCGTGCCGCCAGCCTGCGGTTGAGCCCCCGCGTAAGGCTGCAGCACGAGGGCGGCGTCAGTGGCTGCGGATGTCGATTACGGGAAATTCGTCGGGCGGCTCCTTCCAGGTGCGCCGCACCGAGCCACCGCTCTGCATGCCCGTCGGATTCCTGAACAATTTCCACATTTTGAGTAACAACGTAAACCCTTATGGCTTGTTTTGTTACGCATCCACATGCCCAACGAATCAGCCGACATCCCCGAGCGGATTCAGCGAATGGTGGCTTCGCTCATTGCGATGCACCCTGCCGGGGTCGGGTTCCCCCTGTCGGCGGATTTCGTTACCGCCTGCCCGATCCCGAACCCCACTCTTTCCCGTGGTTTCTGCAATACCGGAGGAGGGACTTGAACCCACATGCCCTTGCGGGCAACGGATTTTGAGTGCGAATAGAACCCACAGTCAAGTCGCGCTCGTCTCGCGCTTGTGCAAATTCCTCGGGAACGGCGCGTGTGGCTGATCGCGGGATTCCTGCGCCGAAACGCCTGCGCCTAACAGTTTCGGGCCCCCGGGGGAACCGCCGTCACGCCGCGTCCCGAATCACGTCCAGATACGCGCGCCAGACCCGCGAGTAGGCGCAGCCCCAGGCCTCGTCGTGACAGGCCCGCTCGAATTCCACAGGGTCGGTGTCGGGCGCGTTGATGAGCCGATCGACGGCGAAATTCCAGGCCAGCGCGTGCGCTCATTCGTGGCAGAGCACCTCGACGGCCTGCGGCTCGCCCATCTCGTCGTTGAGAAGGACCACGAACCGCTTGTCGCGTCGAAGGCACTGGCCCAGCACCGTTTTGGGGAGCCAGGAAGCCCGAACGACGACGGGGAGGGCTGGAGGGCAGTCTCGCCGAAGGCCCGTCAAAACCGTCTGAAATTCTCGCCAGCCCGAGCGGTTCACGAAACTGCGGCGTGGGGCAGATATCGACGCAGCGTGAAGGTGGCCGGAGCCCCGGTTCAGTTCAGAACGGACAACGGCGAGCTCCTGAAGTTCCTTGACGCCTTCCGAGGAAGACCTTTAGCCGAACTTTTCATCATTACGAGCCTGTGGGCTGCCGGCCGGATTGAGGAGATATCGCTTCTCGAATGGTCATGGTTTGTCGGGGACTACATCGTGATCCCCCACACCATCGCCAAGAAGGGCAACGGAAAGGCCGTCAGAATCCCGGCCGCGATTCGAGAGAGGCTGGAATCATTTCGGGTGGAGGGAAACCCCTTCGCGTTCGCGGGGTTTGCGGACGAAGTGGAGCGGTCGCTCAAAACCTGCCACGCCGTCAAGTCATTCAGTCCGCAACGGATGCTGTGGCGAATGCAGAAACTGATCAAGCAGGGGGCATCGGCGATCGACCGTCCCGAAATCACCCACCATGCCCTTCGGCGAACGGCTCACGAACTGACCAACGAGGGGGAAATGCGGGACAAGAGGAAGGCCGCGGCGGCGAAGCTGCAGACCACGGTCGGCAATATGGAACGCAACTACCTCGCTCGCATCGGGAGGAAGGACAGGCTCCTCGCCGATGGCCTCTACGAGAATATGACCGTCGCTCTCCAGGATTATCCTGCCCTGGCCGAACGACTTGGGTGTGATCCCGTGGAGATCACGGTTGAGCGGGAGATGGATGCCCTCATGAAGAGACTCACGCCGATTCAGAGGCGGAGGTTTCAAAAGAGGTTGGATGACGGTGCTGATCAGAGCGAGGGGCAGGGGGTCGCCTGACCTCACTCAATGTCTGCCGGCACCTTGCCGAGCACGACGATCAGGAAGGTCGCTATCGGCCCAAGGACGAGCGACAGGAGGCACCAGATCAGCCCGCTCCTGCCCTTGCCCTGTGCCAGCCCCGCATTGATGAGGGCGAGGGTTCCCCAGCCGACGAAGAAGTTGGTGCGTTCGTCCATTCAATCATTCGTTTCGGATTGGCTTCTTGTGGGCCAAGATCCCTTCGGATCCGATCCCGGTCTCCTGCCCATGCCCTCCCGAACCCACCCGAGTTTGGGTTTGAGTTTGGGTTTGGGACTTTGTCCTCTCCGAAAATCAGCAAAAACAACTAGGCCCGGTGTGATTCGAACACACGACCAAGGGATTATGAGTGGAGACGAGCCGGAAGAATAGGTCACGGTCGTATCGCGGTCATGCGTTTTCTTCGGGAACGGCGCATGTCGTCCGGCGCAGGATTTCGGCGTTGAGAGGGCATTTGCTAACAGTTTGGCTAACAGTGCCGAGGCCTGCCTGCCGCCGTCACGCCGCCTCTCTGATCACTTCCAAGTACGCCCGCCAGACCCGCGAGTAGGCGCAGCCCCAGGCCTCGTCACGGCAGGCCCGCTCGAAGGCCACTGGGTCAAGCCCGGGAAGTCCAGCCAGCCGGTCGACGGAGTAGTTCCAGGCCAGCGCGTGCGCCCATTCGTGCAGAAGGCCTTCGACGGCCTGCGCCGAACGTGAAAAACTGCTCGTGGCGGGGTAGTTCAGGGAGTGTTTTGCGGTCGCCAAACAGCCAGCGGTGCCGAGCAGGGCCCAGGGCCACACCCAATCGACCGCTCGTCACCCGTCAAACGCTTGCGGAAGTGTTGTTGGCCGTCCTGTCCTTCTGGGAATGACTCGTAAGTGCCCCGTCGGGGTGGCGGCAAGCGACAGCCCTGTCGGTTTGTTGCAGAATGTGGATGCAATTTTCCTGAACCAGCCGTTCTGCCGGAGGTGGCGCCCGCCTCCAAATCCCCATGGCCTCGAGCCTCCTGCTCCTACTCGACGACATCGCCAGCGTCTTGGACGACGTGTCGGTGATGACAAAGGCCGCGGTCAAAAAGACGGCCGGAGTGCTCGGTGACGATCTGGCCCTCAATGCGAAGCAGGTGGCCGGCGTGCGGCCCGCACGGGAACTGCCCGTCGTATGGGCCGTCGCCCGCGGGTCGGCGGCCAACAAGCTGATTCTCGTGCCCGCCGCCTTGGCCGTCAGCGGGCTGGCCCCATGGGCCGTCACGCCGCTCCTCATGGTCGGCGGTGGCTATCTCTGCTACGAGGGCATGGAAAAGATTCTGCACGGCCTGCCGCACCGCGGCGGCCACCATGCCGGCGGTGCTGCGCCTGTCGAGCCGCCCGCGGATGAGCCGCGGAAGATTGCCGGCGCCATCCGCACGGACTTCATCCTCTCGGCCGAGATCATCGTGATCGCGCTGGGGGTCGTCGCGGGCCGGCCGCTGCCGATTCAACTCGCCGTGCTCGTGGCCATTTCGGTGGCGATGACCGTCGGCGTCTACGGGCTTGTGGCCGGCATCGTGAAGCTCGACGACTTTGGCGCGATGATGGCGTCCGGGCGGTCGGCCGCGGCCCGTGCCATCGGTCGGGTCATCCTGGCCGCCGCCCCGTGGCTGATGCGCGGACTGTCGGTGGCGGGCACCGCGGCCATGTTTCTGGTCGGTGGCGGCATTATCGCCCATGGCATTCCGGCGGTGCACCATGCCGTTCACGGTGCCCTCGCGGAGTGGCTCGGGGACGTGCGGAGCGGAGCGGCCGCCATGACCGTGCTGACGATGGCCGCGGACGCAGCCACGGGCGTGGGCGTTGGCCTCGCGCTGGTCGTGGCGCTATCCTCGGGCACGAGGCTGGCGAGCCATGTGCGAGGTCTTCGAGCACACGGCTGACCTGGGCCTGCGGATCACCGCGGCGTCTTGGTGGGCATGCGGGGAGAGTTTGTGCAGGCCCATGACGACCGGGCAATCTTTCAGGCGGCACCCGACTTATCTGCCCGTGATCGACATCCACAGCCTGTGACGGGATCCCATGTCACGGAGCAGACGGCCCGCGAAGTGCGGTTTCAAGGCCGGTCTGCGCTGACACGGAAAATCCGGCCTTGAGCGTGGATGATGCGGGTCGATGACGCCCGGGACAGCAAACGAATCTTCAACGCCACCGAGGCCGACCGATGTCTCAAAGAGACAAAGTCGCTCGCTATCGAAAGTCTACCCCCGGTCTTGCCAGCTGGTGTGAGGCCAACGTAGCGGAAGCCGTCACCGTCATCGGCTTCGCTCCTGGCCACCGCCGGAGACTGCGAACGAACAACGGCCTTGAGCGACTCAACAAGGAGATGAAACGCCGCACCCGCGTCGCCACGCTGTTCCCAAACGAGGCATCACCGCTGAGGATGGTCTCGGCAGTCCTCAGTGAAATCAGCGATGACTGGGAAACTGAACGGTCTTACCCGAGCATGGAAGCCAGATGACCCGCCTCCGATAACCGCGATTTACGGAAGCGATGTTGCTGCATCGGCTCGCTGTGGTGGGAAATCACGTTTGGAAAGCATTGAAACGCCGAGGTCAGCGACGCGCTTATTCATTGAAAAAACCTAACGATCCGTTACCAAATATCTGGTGCGCTTTGGTAATGGAGTCGTTTAAAATTCGACGACAAGAAGGAGTGCACTGTTGATTCTTAAAAAAGGAGAATCAGATGCTAGCCCGATCAGCCCAACCGACTCGTGGCAAAGTCTTGGAAGAAGCGTTCTTCTACAAGGTGGATCGAGAACTGATCGAACTGCTTGGCGAGCGTCTTCAGCGAGAGGAGAAAATTCGGCTGTTTGCAAATGCGACCGGCATTCGGGATTAGAAAAGGAAGCCATCGCTGACATTTTAGTGAGCAAGGGGATCTCGCAGGAGACCATCTCCAGGGTGATCGCTCATGACTGGTTTCGCAAAAAGCCCACCGAAGAACTGTGGGAGATTTGGGCAGAGTTTTCTGCGGCGGCCTCGGCCAGTCTCAATCCTTCGATTTATAACGAGTTGATTGATGAAATTGTCAGGCTCTGTCGTCTGGTCGCAGATGCATCTGGTGGGTTTATGGGATTAGGAAAGATTTCCGCGACCGAGACCCAAGCTATTGATCGCGTCATTCGAACACTGCAGCAAACAGATACGGATCGCATGCACGCGGAGTCCTCAAGTGTTGCGGTTCAAGCCTTGACATCTGATCAAAATGGTGTTGTCGGCCCATGCCTTACGCAGGAGCCGACATGATCACAACGGACAGAAATGTGAGAAAGATCGAGGCAGTCACGCAGATGTGCCGGGCGGCGATCTCGCAGCAGGTGGAGCGGAGCAAAAAGCCGGTTTTGGTCTCGATGACTACACCGATGGCCGGATAGTTGGTGGAGCCAGTCTCGCCCGAAAGATTCTCCGGCTCATCGGCAGCACGTGCCTGGTCGATCCGCAGGCCCCCGAACTTCTTCTTCCATCGGTAGTAGGTCTGCTCCGTCACGCCGATCTTCTTGACCGCCTCCAGGACGGTCTTGCCTCTCCCTGACGCTGCCCCCCGGAGAAGCCATCGGTTCGGGAAATCACGGAACCAAATCGAAGTAGGCCCGGTGTGATTCGAACACACGACCAAGCGGCTGTGTTGGTTTTCAAGGGGGGCATGGTGCAGATCATGCTTCCGAAGAAGACATTTCCATGAGGGAGGGGAAGTCACTCGGTCACGGTTGCCAGCCGCGGCCCCCAGGACTCGCCGGTGCGCAGCATGGCATTGAGGATGACGAGGAGTTTCCTCATGCAGGCCGTGAGCACGAGCTTTGGCGGCTCGCCCATCTCGTCGTTGAGAAGGACGACGAACCGCTTATCGCGTCGAAGGCACTGGCCCAGCACCGTTTTGGGGAGCCAGGAAGCCCGAACGACGACGGGGAGGGCTGGAGGGCAGTCTCGCCGAAGGCCCGTCAAAACCGTCTGAAATTCTCGCCAGCCAGAGCGATTCACGAAACTGCGGCGTGGGGCGGATATCGACGCAGCGTGAAGGTGGCCGGTGTTGGACAAGGATTCGCGATGGCAGCAGAGAACGGCCACGGTGGCGGCGCGGTTGTGCTTCATCCGTGCAGTGTAGCGCCGACGACACTCGCGCGCTACCTTTGAGCATATGGACACACCGCAACCACCAGCGCGAAACACCGACGCCAACATCCGCAAGGCCGCCGAGGCGATTGCAGAGGTGTTGGAGATGAAGCAGGAGTTCATTCGCTGCCACGATTCCCTTGCCAACAGGACGTACCGGCTCGTGGAACTCCTCGGTCAGGCGGAATCACGGGGATACCTCCTCGAAGACTCCCTGACGCTTGTGGGCACGGTGTATTGGCTGCAGATGGTCGACTGGCAGACCAAGTTCTTGTCGATGGTCCTGAACTTCACCAAGGACCCCAGCCGCAAGACGCTCCGGCCACTGATCGAACTCTACGGCCGCGACCGGGACCGCATGAAGTTCGAGGTGGAGATCCTTGAGCGGCAACTGAAGCACCGGCTGGCCATGTTTGCACAGCCCGACGACGCCACGGTTCGGAAGGCCATCACGAAGAACGAGCAGCGCTTGTTGGCCGTCTACTTGCACGTCCGCTCGGGCTATCGCGGCATTGATGTAGCCCGGTTCTTCAAGGTGCCCAAGACGACTGCCTATGGGTGGCTCGATTGGTTCAAGATGCTGCCCGAGGGCCTGCAGGCGGGGATTCTGGTGTTCATGGATACGCAGGCGCCGATCGTGGCCGCGTGTCAGGTGCCCGCGGCCATACCCAAGCCCATCGCGGGTTCGGCGGCTTCGGTGGGCGGGAAGCACACCGCGGCAGCACAGTCGGCGTGATCGAGGTCTGCAGAGGTTGGGTACGAGTGCGGCCGCCTGCGATTTGCCGCCCCACGAGAGGTCCGATTTTTTGGGTACATGCTTTTCGGGTGGAGCGTTCTGCAACACCCATCGTCACGCGCGGCATTCAGTGGGATTTCGTGTGTCGCTGCCCGAATCCATGCCGCGATAGGGCCTGCGACGCGCTAAAATGAGAGGCATCAGGCAACGAGAACCGCAAAGAAACGACAAGGTTTTGAATGGTCTCGAACATCTGAATCTTCAAAAAGTACGGATTTCCGCCGAGGTTCATGTGCCCCGGCAGCCAACGCATCAAGGAGGATGCCCATGACCCAGCCCCACTCTCTCGACGATCCCGCAGGCCGCCAACTGCTCGCGGCCAAGCGGATCAACTTCGGCTCGATGCCCATCTGGCCGCAGCTGATCTTCATTGTCGTCGTGGCGTTTCTGGGCGGGCTCACCGGCCTCGCCCTGCGGCGAAATGGGCCGCCCTCGGCGGCCTCGTCGCCGCCACGTTCGGCCCCGGCGGCGCCGAAACCCGGCGGCTGCTCGCCGAGATCGACCGCCGCATCGCCGGGCTGCCGCTCTACCGGCAGGAAGCCGACTACCGGTGACGGTGTTTTTGGAACACGGAGCACGGCCAGACGGGTGGGAGGGGCAGGGGCTGCCCACGGGAATTCGCCCTCCCGGCCGAAAATGTGTGGTAATTTTGTTGTGGAGGCTCCCAAGTCTGATTAGCCTACGGAGGGTCTCCATGCTTGGAACTTTCCTCCCGCGGCCTGGTGCCGTCCCGCAGAAATCGGCCTTCTTTTGCCCAGCTTTTTTCCAGGGTTTCCCGGGCGGCGTGGCGGCCCCGCCCCGCGGCGACGGCCGACGCGTCGGCCCCTCCCCCGCGGTCGGCTGTCGGCCGGTGAGGCCCTCGAGTCCCGACGTGTGCTCGCCACGATCACCGTCGATTCGCTCGCCGACAACACGACGAGCGACGCCTTCACGACGCTCCGCGAGGCGATCACGACGGCCAACGCCTCGGCCGACGCCGACACGATCGTGTTCGCCTCGTCGCTGTTCGCGGGTGGCGCGGGCACGATCACGCTCGGCTCGGGGTTGCCGACGATCGCCGCCACGTCGTCCGCCGGCACGCTCGCGATCACGGGCCCCGGGGCCGCGTCGCTGACCATCACGGCCAACAACGGCAACTTTCGCGTCTTCCAGGTGGTGAGTGGCGGCAATGCGACGCTCTCCGGCATGACGGTCACCGGGGTGAACAGCACCGACTACGGTGCCATTCAAAACTACGGCACGCTCGCGATCGATGCCACGACGGTGGCGAACAACTCGGCGAGCCTGGGCGGCGCCGGCATATACAGCCACTGGGGAGGCGCGATTCTCTCCGTCAGCAACTCCCTGATCACTGGGAACTCGAGTTCGGGCAGCGGTGGAGGGATCCGCAACTACAGCACGGCGACGATCACCAACACCGTGATCGTCGGAAACTCCGCTGGCGGTGAGGGCGGCGGCGGGCTGTTCCACTCCGATTCGGTTCCAATCACGATCTCAAACTCCACGATCCGTGGCAATGCCGCCAGTTGGGGCGGTGCGATCAGGACGAACGCAACCGGCAGAGTGACGGTCGATGCCTGCGAGCTCTCCGACAATGCGTCGAATGGCGACGGCGGCGGCATCTACGGTGGCGGCAGCGCCGACATCGCCGTCACCAACTCCACGATTTCGGGAAATCGTGCCCAGGGAGTGGGCGGTGGCATCTTCAACGGCCGGACCGTCTCGGTCACGAACTCCACCATCGCCAGCAACGCGGCGGCGACCGCCGGCGGCCTCTACAACAGTTACATCGAGAGCGCGGTCACGATCGTCAGCACGATCCTCGGCGACAACGGGGGTGGCGACTATGGATACCGGCTCGGCGGCGGCGGAACCGGCCCGGGCACGAACGGTGCGTCCACGAAAAACCTCGTGACCCAGGGTTCCTTCGCCTGGGCGACGACGGTCACGAGCGGGCAGCTCAATCTCGGTGTGCTGCAGAACAACGGCGGCCCGACGCGGACGCAGGCGCTCGTGACCGGCAGTGCGGCCATCAGCAGCACCGTGCTCGGCACGCCCACGCTCGACCAGCGGGGCTTCACCCGCACCACGGCCGACATCGGCGCCTACTCCTACAACTACACCGGGGCCGACGGGCTCGTCGTCAGCCAGAACAACGAGAAGCAGGTCGTGCTCACGCTGCCGGCGACCGCGAGCCTCTCCGACCTGCAGGTGGCCTACGACTCCGGTGCGAACACGGTGACGATCACGCCGGTCGCCACCGGCTTCACGGGCGCGACGACGTTCGTGCCCTCCGGCGGCATCGGGGGCATCACGGCCGGCACGTCGGGCGGTAACAAGACCGTGGTGGTGGACCTCGCCACGCAGACCGCCTTCGGTGGCATCGCCGTGGTCACCACGTCGGGCACCGGGGCGACCACGCTCTCCGGGGCGATCGACCTGAGCCTGATCACGGGCGGTGCGGCGAATCAGTCGATCACCTTGAGCACGCTCGGCGGTGCGAGCAGCACGAGCAGCCTGTCGTTTGCGAGCGCCATCAAAGCCAAGGGGTCGGGCAGCATCACGCTGGGGGCCGGCTCCATCAGCGGGTCAGCCACGCTGGTGGCGAGCAGCGTCAGCGCGAACGCGGCCACCGGGATGACGCTCGCCACCCAAGCCACGGCATTCGGCCGGATCGGCAACCTCGGTTCCGGGACGACGACGATCACCCAGACCGGGGCGGCGGTCCTGTCGGCGGTCGTGATCAAAGGCGACCTTGCCCTCACCTCCTCCGGCGCGATGACGCAGGCCACCAGCGGCGTCGTCTCGGTGACGGGCTCGAGCGTGTTCGACTCCGGCGGGGCCGCGGTGACGCTCAACAGTGCAATCAACGACTTCACTGGCGGCGTGACGGTGAACTCGTCGGCCACCTCGGTCTTCCTCCGGGACGTGAACGCCCTCACGGTCAGCTCCCTGTCGCTGGCCACGAACGCCGCCGTGACCATGATCGCCGGCACGACGCTCGCGACGCCCGCCGGCGGCATCAGCACCGGCACGGGCAATATCGACCTTCAGACGTACGGCAGCGTGCTGTCCCCGTCCGGAACGCTCACGACCACGAGCGGATCGGTGTCGCTCTACGGCGCCAGCGGCCTGACGATCACCAACAACATCACGAGCACGTCGGGGGCCATCACCCTCAACGGCAGTTCGGCAGGCTCCGGCATCGGGATCAACGCGGGCGTCACCGTCGACGCCGGCAGCGGCACGATCCTGCTCGACGGCAACGACGGGACGATCTCGTTCGCCGGGGCGCTGACGACGACGAGCAATTCGGCGACCGCGGTCGTGATCCAGGACGCCACGACGGTGTCGCTCGGTACGATCACGACCGGCGCCACCGGCACGCTGCGGCTCGGCTACGGGGACGTATACGCCGTGAATGCGGATCGCATCACCGGCCTCGTTACGCAGACGGGCGTCATCACGACCGGCACGCTCACTGGTTGCGTCGCGGCGGGTGCCTCGCTCACGGCGAACAACGCCATCTCGAAGGTCAGCGGCCTCACCAGTTGCTCCGACAACATCGGGAGTTTCACGCTCAACGACACCGGCGGAATCACGATCGCAACGTTCACGAACAACAAGGGGGCCTCGTCCTTCACGACGAGTGGACTGCTGGAACTCGGATCGTACGGATACCTCAACACCGACTACCGAGCCGTGTCCCTGACCGGCGTGGGCATCACGAACGCGGGCAACCACACGATCTATGCCGCCAGCGTGGTCGCTGATGGTGGGGCCGGTGCGATCGCATTGGGCTCTACAAACGTGATTTCGGGAACCTTGAGCCTCACCAACTCGGGGGCGTTCGACGTGTCCGCGGGCGTCAGGAACTCTTTTCCAGCGGACGGCTGGCTCCGGCTGGGCGCGTCGAGCATCGGGGGGAACCTCACGCTTTCTGGCCTCGGCATCGTGCAGTCCGGCATCCTCACCGTGGGCGGCAATAGCACATTTACGGCGAACGGCGGCGGCTACGACATCGATCTCGGCTCCTACGCCAATGATCTCGCCGGCACGGTGACGGTGAACTCGGCCGGCAACATCCGCGACTTCAAGCTCCGCAACGTGAACGCGTCGGCCGGGGCGATCACGAACCTGACGGGTGCGCTCGCCACGCGACTGCAAGACCTGTCGATCATCTATCCCAATGCCGGGTACGCGCTGCCATCGCTGCGGCCGTCGACGCTGCGAAACGTCGTGGTCTCGGCGGGCGGTGCGATCACGCAGGCCAGCGGCGGCATCACGCCGACCGGGACGTCGAGCTTCACGACGGGCGGGTACGCGATCACGCTCACCGACGCCGCCAACAGCTTCGGCGGGGCCGTCTCGCTCGCGAACACCGGGGTCAACGACATCGACGTCACCTCGGCGGGCGGGTTCTCGTTCGGCGCGGTCACCACGGGCGGCGACGTCACGATCACCGCGGCGGGCACGATCACCGTTGGCAATCCGATCACCGCCACCGGCCGCACGGTGACGCTCGACTCGACGGGCGGCGCGGTGAATGGCACGAGCCTGATCACGGCGAACACCGTGGACTTGAACGCGACCACCGGCATCGGCACGACGACGGCCCTGAGCCTGGCGGCGGCCACGATCTCGGCCGACTCGACGGCGGGGAAGATCAACCTGGCCAATGCGCTCGGCACCGCCGTCACGGTTTCGTCGCTGACGTCGAAGGGCACGAGCGATCCGAGCGGCGCACTGCTCTCGTTCAGCCAGTCGGGAGGCGGCACGGTCACGTTCAACACGGTGTCGTCGGCGGGCTCGGATGACGGCTACGGTGTGATCTCGCTGACCAACAAGGGGCTCGGAGGCGGAATCACCGTCGCGGGTGGCTCCGGCGTGACAAGTCGGACCGGCTCCACCATCACGCTCCAGACCACCCAGGGAGGGAACATTCTGGTCAACACCCTCATCGACGCGAACATCGGTGATGGGAGAGTCGAACTCTTCTCCGACGGTTCGATCAGCGTCCCAGGTCTCATCACGGGCGGCGAAGCATTTTTGCAGGCTCAGACCGGGATCAACGTCAATGCGAGTATGGCCTTCGGTTTTGGCAAGATCAGTTCGCCCGCGGGCGACATCACCGTCGCCAACCAGTTTGGCATCGCGGTGCCGAACGCGATCACGGCGGCCGGCAACGTCTCGCTCACGTCGCAGCAGATGATCGGCCTCGCCAATCCGATCACCGCGAGCGGCAAGACGGTCACGCTCACAGCGCAAGGCGGCGACATCGACGGGGGCAGCCTGATCACCGCCAATACGGTGGACCTCAATGCGACCACCGGCATCGGCACCACGGCCGCCGTCAATCTCGCGGCCTTCTTCGTGTCGGCCGACACCACCAGCGGCGCAATCGACATCGACAACACCTCGGGCACGGCTGTCTCGGTCACCTCGCTGACCACGTCGGGCTCGGCCGCGATCACCTTCGACCAGACGGGCGCGGGGGGCATCGGCATCGACGGCCCGGTGACCACGGGCACGGGCACGATCACGCTCACCTCGCCGCAGGGCATCTCCGGCACGGGGTTGATCACCGGCGGCACGCTCAACGCCACCGCCCCGACCGGGCTTTCGATCGCGACCGCGGTGACCACCTTGGGCACGATCTCGGTTGCGAGCGGCGAACTGGCCATCGTGGACGCCGGCACGCTCACCGTCGCCGGCCCGGTGACGGTCGGCAGCCACGCCTCGATCACGGCCACGGGCGGGCTGATGACGGTCACCGGCGACATCTCGAATGCCGGCAGCGACCTGACGCTCTCCGCGACCGGGATCGACCAGACCGGCGGCGCGATCTCGACCCGCAACGGCACGATCTCCGGTAACGGCGGGAATGTCTCGCTGACCCGGTCGGGCAACAACTTCACCGGCGCGGTCGCGCTCACGAACACCGGCTCGGCCACGACGGCGATCACCGACGCGAACACCATCCAGTTCGGGGCCGTCAGCGTCGGCACCGGCACGTTCACCGTGAACTCCACGGGGAACATCACGCAGAACACGGGAACCGGGGTCACCACCGGCGGTGCCGTCGTCCTCAACCCCGGCACAGGCTCGATCAACTTCAACCAGTCGAGCAACGACTTCGGCGGTGCCGTCTCGGCCACGACGACCGCCCCCGCGTACATCAACCTCAGAGACTCAAGCGCGATCCAGCTGGGTGCCATCGCCGCCGGCGGGCACATGACAGTGACCTCGGTCGGCGTCACCCAGGACGCGAGCGGCATCACGGTTGCCGGGAACGTCACCTTCGACTCCCTCGGCGGCGCCGTCACCCTCACCGACGCCGACAATGACTTCCAGGGCCTCGTCGCGATCAACACCTCAGGTGCGAACAACGTCGCGATCCGCGATCAGAACGCGATCCAGTTCGGGGCCACGAGCCTCGGCAGCGGCACGTTCGCGGTCACGGCCGTCGGGATCACGCAGGTCGCACCTATCACCCAGGCGGCGGGCGCCGGCACGGCGACCTTCAACGGCGGGGCCGGGCCGATCACGCTCACCAACCCCGGCAACGAGTTCACCGGTGGGGTAGGCCTCACGACCACCGGCGCCAACGACGCGGCGATCACCGACGCGACGGCGCTGATCCTCGGCGCGTCCTCGGTCGGCCAGAACCTCTCGGCGACGGCGACCGCGTTCAGTCAGTCGGGCGCCCTCACCGTCGCCGGCACGACCACGCTGACCATAACCGCGGCCGCCACCGACATCGACCTCGGATCCTCCGCCAACGACCTCGCCGGCGTGGTGACGGTGAACTCGGCCGCGAATCTCCGCGACTTCAAGCTCCGCAACGTGAATGCGGCGGCCGGCGCGGTCACGAACCTCACCGGCTTTGACGCGACGAGCCTCCGCGATCTGTCGATCCTCTACGACGCCGCCGGCTACGAGCTGCCGTCGCTGCGGCAGGCGACGCTGCGGAACGTGGTCGTGTCCGCTGGCGGTGCGATCACGCAGGCCAGCGGCGGCATCGCGCCCACCGGCACGGCGAGCTTCACGACGGGCAGCTTCGTGATCACGCTCACCGACGCCTCCAACAACTTCAGTGGGGACGTCGCACTCACGAACACCGGGGCGAATGCCGTCGCGATCACCGACGTCGATGACCTCCAACTGGCGGCCTCGAGCGTCGGCAGCGGCACGCTCGTGGTCACCGCCGTCGGCATCACGCAGGCCGGTGCGGTCATCCAGGCGGCGGGTGCCGGCGCCGCCACGTTCGATGCCGGCGCCGGTGCGATCCAGCTCACGCAGGCCGCCAACGACTTCACCGGCTCGGTGAGCCTGATCACCACCGGATTGAACGACGCGGCGGTCACGGACGCGACGGCGCTGATCCTCGGCACCTCCTCGGTCGGCCGGAACCTCTCGGCGACGGCGATCGCGTTCAGCCAAACGGGCGCGCTGACCGTCGCCGGCACGACCACGCTGACCGCTGGCGCGGCCGCCACCGACATCCATCTGGCCACCCAGGCCAACGATCTCGCCGGCACGGTGACGGTGAACTCCGCCGCCAACGTCCGCGACTTCAAGCTCCGCAACGTGAACGCGTCGGCCGGGGCGGTGACAAACCTGACGAATGCGGAGGCCACGCAACTGCGTGACCTGTCGATCATCTACCCCAACGCCGCATACGCCCTGCCGTCGCTGCGGCAGTCGACGCTGCGGAACGTCATCGTCTCGGCGGGCGGTGCGATCACGCAGGCCAGCGGCGGCATCACGCCGACGGGCACGGCGAGCTTCACGACGGGCAGCTACGCGATCACGCTCGCCGACGCCGCCAACAGCTTCGGCGGGGCCGTCTCGCTCGCAAACACCGGGGTCAACGACGTCGACGTCACCGCGACCGGTGCCATCGCGCTTGGCGCCGTCACCACGAGCGGCGACGTCTCCATCACCGCGGCGGGCACGATCACCGCCGGCAATGCGATCACTGCCGCCGGCCGCACCGTCGCGCTCGACTCGACGGGCGGCGCGGTCGAGGGCGGGGGCCTGATCACGGCCGGCACGGTCGATCTCGATGCGGAGACGGGCATCGGCACGACGACGGCCCTGAGCCTGGCGGCCGCCTTGATCACCGCCGATTCGGCCGCTGGGCCGGTCCGGCTCACGAACGCGCTCGCCACCGCCGTCACGGTGACGTCGCTGACGTCGAAGGGCACGAGCGATCCGAGCGGCGCACTGCTTTCTTTCAGCCAGTCGGGCGGCGGCACGGTCACGTTCAACAACGTCTCGTCGGCGGGCTCCGATCCCGGGTACGGCGCGATCTCGCTGACGAACGCCGGTGGCGGCATCACGGTCGCCGGCGACGGCGTGACCAGCGCGGGCACCACCTCCACGATCACGCTCGCGACCACCGGGACCGGCGACATCGCGGTCACCGCCCCCATCGACGCGCAGGTGAGCGACGGAAACGTCTCGCTCACATCCGCCGGGGCGATCAGCGGCTCGGGCCTCATCACGGGCAGTGGGGGGACCTTGTCGGCCCAGACGGGGATCAATGTCGACACGAGCATGGCGCAAGGTTTCTTCACGATCAGCTCGACGACGGGCGACATCGACGTCTCCAACGTGTGGCAGTTCGACGTGCCGAACGCCATCACTGCGACCGGCGACGTGACGTTCACTTCGGGGCAGGGGCTCGGCGTGCCGCACGCGATCACCGCCACCAACAAGAGAGTGACGCTCACCGCCCTTGCCGGCGACGTGCAGGGGGGCGGCCTGATCACGGCCAACACCGTGGACTTGAACGCCACGTCGGGAATCGGCGGCACGACCGCCCTGAACCTCGCGGCCTTCTTCGTGTCGGCCGACACCACCAGCGGCGCAATCGACATCGACAACACCTCCGGCACGTCCGTCTCGGTCACCTCGCTGACGACGTCTGGCTCGGCCGCGATCTCCTTCGACCAGACGGGCGCGGGCGGGATCGGCATCGACGGCCCCGTCAACACGGGCACGGGTACGATCACGCTCACCTCGCAGCAGGGCATCACCGGCACGGGGTTGATCACCACCGGCGGCACGCTCAACGCCACCGCCCCGACCGGGCTTTCGATCGCTACCGCGGTGACCACCTTCGGCACGCTCTCGGTGGCCGACGGCAGCGTTTCGATCACCCAGACCGGCGGCATCGACCTCCCCGCCATCGCCCTGGCCTCCGGGCGGACCCTTACGATCATCGCGTCGGGCGCGATCAGCCAGCAAACCGGCACGTCGCTCTCCGTGCCGGGCGGGTCGGCATCGTTCACCGCATCGACGGCCAACGCCGACGTCATTCTTGGTCGATCGAACGCGTTCGGGGGCACGATCAACGTGTCCGCCGGCGGCACAGCCTCCGTCTGGATCACCGACACGGGCACGACCAGCCTCGGAACGCTGAACCTTGGCACCGGCACGTTCACCGTCGCCACCACCGGCGCCATCACCCAGACCGCCGCGATCGTCCAGCCGGCCGGGGCTGGCGCCGTGGCCTTCGAGACCGGTGCCGCCGCCATCACCCTGACCAACCCCGGCAACGATTTCCGCGGCTCGGTTCGCGCGACGAACACCGGCGCGAACGACGTGGCGATCGTCGATGTCAATGCGATCGCGCTCGGCACGATGAGCGTCGGGGGCGGGTTGGCGGTGACCGCCGGATCCGGCGAGAGCATCACGCTCGGGGGGAACGTCTCATCGACGAACGGTGGCCAGGGCTACGTCGGGAACCTGATCCTCGACGGCGGGGCGAGGACGCTGTTGGCCGATGGTGGTGCGGTCGTGATCGGTGGGACGATCGACAGCGCGGGCGGCAGCAACTACGGCCTCACCGTGACGGCTGTCGGCGACGTCACGGTGACGGGCGCGATCGGTGGCACCCGGCCGCTCGGGAACCTGTCCGTCACCGGCAACGACATCCGCCTCGCGAACATCGGCGGCGTG
Organism: Planctomycetia bacterium; assembly: GCA_021414115.1. GTDB lineage: Bacteria > Planctomycetota > Planctomycetia > Pirellulales > UBA1268 > QWPN01. The sequence continues at coordinate 1,118 of JAIOPD010000065.1, read as the reverse complement.
GCGGCCGGCCTGACGGGCGATGTCACTCTGGTCGCCGTCGATGCCGTCGGCGGCGCCGATCCCGGCTCGATCACGCTCACCGGGACCGTCTACCGCTCGACCGGCGCACAGTCCTACACGGGCCTTGTCACCCTCACAGCCGACGCCACGCTTGCCGGCACGACGCCCACGTTCACGGGTGGCGTCGCCGGCGCGGGCCACGACCTGGCCCTCGACTTCAGCGGCACGACCGTGATTACAGGTGCAGGCTTCACCGGCATCCGCAACCTGTCGACCGGCAATGGCGGCGGGACGACGCTTTCCGGCGCGATCACGACGACCGGTACGCAGACCTACGGCGACGCCGTCACACTCGCCGACGACACCACGCTCTCCGGCACGACTGTCACCACGTCATCGACGGTCACCGGCGGTGGCAAGTCGCTCTCGATCACCGGCAATACGTCGGTCGGCGGGGCCATCTCCGGCGTCACCAACTACTCCGTCAGTGGCACGACGAGCCTCGGCGCCGGCGTCACCGCGACGGGCACGCAGGCCTACACCGGCCTGGTCACGCTCACGGCCGACGCCACGCTCACCGGCACGACGCCCACGTTCACCACCGGCGTCGCCGGCGCCGGCCACGACCTGGCCCTCGACTTCAGCGGCACGACCGTGATCACGGGTGCGGCCTTCACCGGCATCCGCAACCTGTCGACCGGCAACGGCGGCGGCACGACGCTCTCCGGCGCCATCACGACGAGCGGCACCCAGACCTACGGCGACGCCGTCACGCTCGCCGACGACACCACGCTCTCCGGCACGACCGTTACCGCGTCATCGACGGTTACCGGCGGTGGCAAGTCGCTCTCGATCACCGGCAATACGTCGGTCGGCGGGGCCATCTCCGGCGTCACCAACTACTCTGTCAGCGGCACGACGAGCCTTGGCGCGGGCGTCGCTGCGACCGGCACGCAGGCCTACTCCGGCCTCGTCACGCTCGCTGCCGACGCCACGCTCTCCGGCACGACGCCCACGTTCACCACCGGCGTCTCCGGCGCCGGCTACGACCTGGCCCTCGACTTCAGCGGCACGACCGTGTTCACGGGTGCGGCCTTCACCGGCATCCGCAACCTGTC
>JAIOPD010000074.1 GCA_021414115.1 Planctomycetia bacterium | reverse complement strand
TTCGGTGCTGCGGTTCGCCTCGGGCTTCCATCCCACACGCCCTCACGGGAAAGACCTCCGCTGTGCAATGCCAGCCTCGGTCCCGTGCAGCTGCCTCCGGCTTCTGGTTGCCTCCAACAGGCCCCATAAAGGACTCTCACTTTCTGTCATTCATCCATGTCCAACGCACGCCTACCCGTCGCTTGCGCTCCGGGCTTCCCCAGCAACGGACACAACCGAGCACCCGCGAGGGGCTGCCCGTGCCCCGAGAGCCGGCGTTGCTGGCCAGCGCAGGCAGGATGCCGAAGCGCAGGCAGCATCGAGTGAGCGAAGTCCAGGATGGACGGAGCGAACGTCCGGCTCTTGGGGCACGGGCAGCCCCGACCCACCATTCGGGCCCCCGTCAGGCGATGCACCAAAGTCGGATGCACTCTGGGGCAACTGGGCGGGCTGCCGACCTGCCCTCATCGAGCGCCGCTGAAAACGAAAAAACCCCTGCGAAGGCCGCTGTTGTCGGCACTTCGCAGGGGTCTTTGGAAGAGAGGCTCCGGTCGGAGTCGAACCGACGATGGCGGATTTGCAATCCGCTGCCTTAGCCACTTGGCTACGGAGCCGTATGTTTGGATTTCGGACTACGCTACGGAACTCTGGGCCAAATGGTCAAGTTTTTCCCGTCGCGCAAACCCGGCCGGTTGAGCCGCGGAACACGGTTTCACCGGTTACGCCTTCAAATCGGCCGGCGATGGCCCGCTTCTTCACTCCTTTCTGTTTTTCGCAGCCAGACACGGGCCTTTGGTTCGGCCGCTCGCCTGCCGATATAGTCTGCGGCACCGTTTCATCTTTCCACTACCATCGGCCGGCTCCCCGAGGACCGGACGGACCACCGCAGGAGCATTCCGAGGATGACCACGCAGGCGACGGGTGATATCGGTCTGATCGGCCTGGCCGTTATGGGCGAGAACCTCGCCCTCAACATTGCCAGCCGCGGCTACACGATCGCGGTCTACAACCGCACGACCAGCGTCACCGACGCCTTCACCGCCGGTCGCGGCCATCAGCCCAACGTCGTCGGCTGCCACACGCTGCCCGACCTCGTCGCCGCGCTCAAGCCACCCCGCAAGGTGATGATGATGGTCAAGGCCGGCCCCGCCGTCGACGACCTCATCAAGACACTCATCCCGCTGCTTTCCAAGGGAGACGTGATCATCGACGGCGGCAACACGCTCTCGTCAGACACCGAGCGACGGACCAAAGAGGTCGAGGCGGCTGGCCTGCTCTATATCGGCACCGGCGTCTCGGGAGGCGAAGAGGGCGCACTCAAAGGCCCGAGCCTCATGCCCGGCGGCTCCGCGGCAGCCTGGCCGCTGGTACGACCGATCTTCCAGGCGATCGCGGCGAAAGTCGGGCCGAAGGGCGACATCCCCTGCTGCGACTGGGTGGGCCCACGGGGTGCCGGCCATTACGTGAAGATGGTCCACAACGGCATCGAGTACGGCGACATGCAGCTGATCTGCGAGGCCTACTCGCTGCTCAAGCATGCCGCCGGCCTCACGAACCCCGAGCTCGCCGCGGTCTTCAACGACTGGAACAAGGGGGAACTCGACAGTTATCTGATCGACATCACCCGTGACATCTTCACCGTCAAGGATCCCGAGAGCGGCGCGTTCATGGTCGATCTCATCCTCGACAAGGCCGGCGCCAAGGGCACCGGCAAGTGGATGAGCCAGTTGGCCCTCGACCTCGGCGTGCCCAGCACGCTCGTCACCGAGGCCGTCTACGCCCGCTGCCTGTCGGCCCTCAAAGATGCCCGCGTGCGGGCGAGCAAGGTGCTGCAGGGCCCCGGTGCCGCGCCGACGATCTCCGCCGCCGACCGGCCAGCGTTCATCGAGCAGGTGCGGCAGGCTCTCTATGCCTCCAAGATCGCGAGCTATGCACAGGGCTACGTGCAGCTCGCCGCGGCGGCGAAGGAGCACGACTGGCAGCTCGATTACGGCGCGATCGCGATGATGTGGCGGGGCGGCTGTATTATCCGCGCGCAGTTTCTGGAGCGCATCCACGAGGCCTATAAGGCCAAGCCCGATCTCGAAAACCTGATGCTCGCCCCTTACTTCACCGCAGCGCTCGCCAAGGCCCAGGCCCCGTGGCGGCACGTGGTGGCCACGGCGGCCACGATCGGCGTGCCCGTGCCGGCCTTCATGACGGCCTTGGCCTATTATGACGGCTACCGACATGCCAGCCTGCCGGCCAACCTGCTCCAGGCGCAGCGTGACTACTTCGGTGCCCACACCTACGAGCGGACCGATAAACCGGGCACGTTCCACACCGAATGGCTCGATCTCCGCAAGCCCGTCTCCTGAGGAGAACGCTGATGGCGAACGGTTATCTGGAAAACATGTTCGGGCTCTCGGGCCGCACGGCCGTCGTGGTCGGCGGCACGGGCGTGCTCGGCGGGGCGTTGGCAGACGGGCTCGCCAAGGCGGGGGCGTTCGTCGTCGTCGCGGGCCGCGGAGCCGACCGCGGAGAGGCCCGCGTGGCGGCGATCCGGGCGGCGGGCGGCGACGCCACGTTCGTGAGCGTTGACGCGGTGGATCGGGAGAGCGTGAAGGCCCTGCTCACGGCGACCATCCATGCCCGCGGCAAGGCCGACATCCTCGTCAACTGCGCCGGCGTCAACTCGTCGGTGCCGTACTTCGACATTCCCGACGACGACTTCGACAAGGTGCTCGACACCAACCTCAAGAGCACCCACATCGGCTGCCAGGTCTTCGGCGGCCACATGGCCGCGACCGGCGGGGGCGCGATCCTCAACATCGGCAGCGTGTCGGCCGACAAGCCGCTCTCCAAGGTGTTTATCTACTCCGCGTCGAAGGCGGCCGTCGTCAACTACACGAAAAACGTCGCCCGCGAACTCGCCCCCCAGGGCGTTCGTGTCAACGTGCTCTGCCCGGGCTTCTTTCCCGCGGAGCAGAATCGCAAGATCCTCTCTCCGGAGCGGACGGCGCAGATCATGAGCCAGACCCCGATGAATCGGTTCGGCGATCCCGAGGAACTCCTCGGCGCCGCAATCCTGCTCTGCGCCTCGGTGGCGGGGAGCTTCATCACGGGGGCGGAGGTCTACGTCGATGGCGGCTTCACCGGTATGAGGTTCTGAGCGGATGCCACACACGATCGTGATCTTCGGTGCCTCCGGCGATCTCACGAGCCGCAAGCTCGTGCCGGCGCTCTACAACCTCATGCGGGCCGGCTCGCTGCCGGAGGGAACGAAGGTGGTCGGCTTCTCGCGGACGCCGATGAGCGACGACGAGTGGCGGGCCAGCCTCCGCGAGACGACGGCCAAGCACGCCGGCGACGAACCGCTCGAGGAGGCGTCTTGGCAGCGGTTTGCCGCCAGCGTCCATTATCAGCCGGGCGACATCGAACGCCCCGACGACTTCGGTCGCCTGGAAGCCCGCCTCGCGGAGCTCGAGGGCCCCGCCGGCGCCGACCGCGTCTATTACCTCGCCACGGCGCCGCAGTTTTACGAGCCCGTCGTCTCGGCGCTCGGCACCCACGGCATGGCGGCCCAAACGCGGGGAGCACGGCGGATCGTCGTGGAGAAGCCGTTCGGCACCGATCTCGCCACGGCCCAGGCGCTCAATGCCCACATCCATACCGTGTTCCGCGAAAGCCAGGTCTTTCGCATCGACCACTACCTGGGCAAGGAGTCGGTGCAGAATATCCTCGCGCTGCGGTTCGCCAACACGATCTTCGAACCGGTCTGGAACCGGCGCTACATCGACCATGTGCAGATCACCGTGGCCGAGGAGGTGCCCGTCGGTCGCCGCGGCGCCTTTTACGACGGCGCCGGCGTGCTGCGGGACATGTTCCAAAACCACATCCTCCAGTTGCTGATGGTGACGGCCATGGAGGCGCCCGTGCGGTTCAACGCCAACGCCGTCCGCAACGAGAAGGTGAAGGTGCTGGAGGCGATCCGGCCACTGGCGCCTGCCGAGGTGGCGGCGGCGGGCCTCCGCGGGCAATACCGTGGCTATCTCGCCGAGCCGGGGGTCAGGCCCGCCAGCCGCACGCCCACCTTCGGCGCGATTCGCCTCGAGGTGGACAACTGGCGGTGGCAGGGGGTGCCCTTCTACCTCCGCAGCGGCAAGGCGATGAGCTGCCGCACCACGCAGATCGTGATCGGCTTCCGCCAGCCGCCGCTGGAATTATTCTCCAACGGCAAACGCTCCACCTCACGGGAGGCGAATCGGCTCGTGATCCAGATCCAGCCCGCCGAAGGCATCCAGCTGCACTTCCACACCAAGGTGCCCGGGGCCGGCATGAACATCCGGCTCACCGACCTGGAGTTCAGCTATTCGCGGCAGTTCAAGGGGCGGCTGCCCGAGGCCTACGAGCCGCTTCTGCTCGACGTGATGGCCGGCGACGCGAGCCTCTTTGCCCGATCCGACGAGGTCGAGAAGTCGTGGGAGATCATCGACCCGTTCGTGCGGGCCTGGTCGTCCGACGCGATGCCGGCGCCCGACCTCTACGAGCCCGGCGACTGGGGACCGATGTCGAGTTTCGAATGGATGGCCGCCCAGGGCCGGACCTGGTTCGACACCTGCCCGGTGCTCACGTGACCATCGCCGTCCCCCACGACCGCCGGCTCTCGATTGGCGGCGTGCCGATCGGAGCGCCGGTGGTGCAGGCGGCCCTCTCCGGCTACAGCGACCGGGCGATGCGGGTGCTCGCCCGCCGGCACGGCGCCTCCTACGCGGTCGGCGAGGTGCTCCTCGACCAGTTCGTGGCCACGGTGGGCACGAACCGCCGCAACCTCGCGCGGCTCGCCGTGGCCGACGAGGAGCATCCCGTCGGCGCGCAACTGATGGGGGCGAATCCCGACGACTTTCCGCCGGCCGCGCGGCGGCTCGTGGCCGAGGGCTACGACGTCATCGACGTCAACTTCGGCTGCCCGGTGAAGAAGGTGCTCGGCCGCTGCCGCGGCGGCTACCTGCTCGGCGCCCCGGAGACGGCGCTCGAGATCGTGGCGCGGGTCCGCGACGCCGTGCCGCCGCACGTGCCGGTGACGCTCAAGATGCGGCGCGGCATCGACGAC